>NZ_LR134327.1:1335516-1669395 GCF_900636915.1 Aggregatibacter aphrophilus ATCC 33389
CGGAATTGCATCGTTCCTTCCCGAATAACGTTGTTTGGATGCACCCGAACGATGCACAAAAACGCGGATTACGTCATGGTGACAAGATTAAAATTGCCTCACGTCGCGGTGAAGTGATTTCTTACCTAGATACACGTGGTCGTAATAAAGTGCCGGAGGGCTTGGTTTATACCACTTTCTTTGATGCAGGACAGCTAGCCAATAAATTAACATTGGATGCAACTGACCCAATTTCTAAAGAAACCGACTTTAAGAAATGTGCGGTAAAAGTGGAAAAAGCTTAAAAAAACGGTGAGAAAAAAGACCGCACTTTATGGTGCGGTCACTAAGACAATGAAAAAACCAACAGTAACGCCTGAGCGCCGAAAATTCCTCAAAGAAGCAACCCGAACTGCGGGTGGTTTAGTTGGACTCGGTCTCTTATTAGGTTTACAACAGAAACAAAGCTTAGCCCGTGAAGGGGTGGCATTACGTCCGCCGTTTGCCATTGAAGATGATGAAAAGTTTGCTGCTGCCTGTATTCGTTGCGGTCAATGTGTGCAAGCTTGTCCATATGATATGTTGCATTTGGCATCGTTACTTTCACCTATGGAGGCCGGCACGCCATATTTTATTGCACGAGATAAACCTTGCGAAATGTGTCCGGACATCCCTTGTGCTCACGCCTGTCCAAGCGGTGCGTTAGATCGTGATGCGCAAGATATTAATGCATCCAGCATGGGTCTTTCCGTATTGCTGGATCATGAAACCTGTCTTAACTGGCAAGGCTTGCGCTGTGATGTATGTTATCGTGTTTGCCCATTAATCGACAAAGCGATTACATTAGAAAGCCATCGTAACGAGCGTACCGGTAAACACGCCGTGTTTATTCCGACTGTGCATTCTGATGCTTGTACCGGTTGTGGTAAATGTGAGAAAGCTTGCGTATTGGAAGAAGCGGCAATCAAAGTATTACCGATGTCTCTTGCTAAAGGTATGTTGGGTAAACATTATCGTTTGGGTTGGGAAGAAAAATCGAAAGCAGGACATTCTCTTGCTCCGGACGATTTGATTTCCATGCCGACCCGATTGCCGGATGGTATAGCGCCACCAGCCGGAGCCATTCCGGCAACAGGTGTGGAAGAGATTCCAGAGCTGATTCTAGCACCGGTATTAGGAGGTAAGTAATGGCTAATTCACCGAAACTTGCCGGGCGGGAAGCCAAAGAAAAACTAGGATGGTGGTATGCTAATCGCTTTTTATTTTGGCGACGTGTAAGCCAGTTAAGCATTTTGTTGATGTTTTTAAGCGGACCTTATTTTGGCGTCTGGATTTTAAAAGGCAATTATAGCGGAAGCATGCTTTTCGACATAATTCCGTTAAGCGATCCGTTGATTACCTTAGAAAGCCTGGCTGGCGGTCATTTGCCGGGGATTCTAACTCTCAGTGGTGCATTGATTATCTTTGTAACCTATGCATTGCTAGGTAGTAAGGTTTTCTGCGGCTGGGTTTGTCCGTTAAATGTTGTGACCGATTGTGCCGCTTGGATTCGTCGTAAACTGGGTATTCGCCAAACGGCAAAAATTCCTCGCAGTTTACGTTACGCTATCTTAGTGATGATTTTAGTCGGCAGTGCGGTAAGTGGCTTGTTATTATGGGAATGGGTGAATCCTGTTGCCGCATTAGGAAGAGCCTTAATTTATAGCTTTGGCGCAACAACTTGGTTAGTCTTGGTTGTTTTCTTCTTTGATTTATTCATTGTTGAACATGGATGGTGCGGACACCTTTGCCCAATTGGTGCGACGTATGGTGTTATCGGTGCAAAAAGTCTGCTTCGGATTAAAGTGATTGATCGGGCAAGATGCGATAATTGCATGGATTGCTACAACGTTTGTCCGGAACCTCAAGTGTTACGTTCACCGTTACACGGAAAAAATAATGAAAGCCTACTTGTGCTTTCTCAAGATTGTATCAGTTGTGGGCGTTGTATTGATGTCTGCGCTGAAAAAGTATTCACCTTTAGCCATAGGTTTAATAACGATATTCCTGTCGTGAATTTAAACCGATAAAAAATTTCCATCATTCGGGGGAGTGATTAAAAATGATTAGAAAGAACCTCTTTACTTTTAGCGGTGCTGTATTCGCGGCATTGTTTGCAACATCTGTCATGGCAGAACAATCAAACAAAGGTGCCGGAGACTTTTTCAATAATTCACCGGAAAGTGTGGCACCGGCATTCCACGATGCGCCGAAACAAAGTGAATTATCCGCATTAAATTATGTTAACCAACCACCAATGGTGCCACATAGCGTAAAAAGCTATCAGGTCACTAAAAATGTTAACCAATGCTTAAACTGCCACAGTGTTGAAGCATCTCGTATCACCGGTGCAACCCGTATCAGCCCGACCCACTTTGCGGATCGCGATGGTAATATCGGCTCCAGTTCATCACCACGTCGTTATTTCTGTTTGCAATGTCACGTTTCTCAATCTGATGTTGAGCCAATCGTGCCAAACGAATTCAAACCAATGAAAGGTTACGGACAATAATAAGAGGTCATTATGTCAGTGAAAATGCCTAACTTTTTAATGCGATTTTGGTGTTGGTTCAGATCGCCTAGTCGCATTGCGGTTGGAACTATTATCGTTCTATCCTTTATCGGCGGAATTTTATCTTGGGTCGGCTTCAACTACGGTTTAGAACAAACCAATACCGAACAATTCTGTTCCAGTTGCCATACCAATGACGCATACCCGGAATACTTACACAGCGTACACTATCAAACTCGTACAGGCGTAGGAGCTAGTTGCCCGGATTGCCACGTTCCTCATGAATTTGGTCCCAAAATGTGGCGAAAAATGGTCGCAGCTAAAGAGGTTTACGCACATTATATGGGCTTAACCGATACGCTTGAGAAATTTAACGCACGTCGTCCGCACATGGCGGAAAATGAATGGGCGCGTATGAAAGCTAACAATTCTCAAGAATGTCGTAACTGCCATAAAATGGATCACATGGACTTCTCTCAACAAAAAACCGTGGCGCAAAAAATGCATAAATTTGCTCAAGAAAACGGCAAAACCTGTATTGACTGCCATAAAGGTATTGCACACAACTTACCGGATATGAGTAAAGTTGCTCCGGGTTGGTTGCAAGGTGCTGAGGTTGAGCCGGCTGAGTCAAAAGACAAAAAATAAATCGGTTGAAAAACGTTAAATTTTTTCACCGCACTTTAAAATAAAAATAGGCACCTTGAAGGTGCCTATTTTGATCTTCTATAAATCTATTTTATCTTCTGTGTAAATGCCTTATCACTTAATATACGCAATGGTTGCATATCGCTATTACCGACAATCACACGGGTTGGATCGGAACGTAAACAGCTGCCGGCATAATGCCCACCTACGGTGAAAGTGCACACTTGCACATACTGCTCTTCAACTTTAGGCAAGCACCATAACTGTTGATAAATGTTCTCTTGTTTACTAAAACGCCCATTTGTACTGTCTAGCACGCTTTTACATTCACCGATAAGTTTCACATTGTCTCCGCGCCGACCGGCAATCGGTTTTTGAGCATATCCATTGGCTATTAATTCCTGTGTGACTTCAAATCCTGCTTCTAGCAGATAACGGTGATTCGGGAACAGTGACCACAACACCGGTAAAATGGCTTTGTTACTCGGAATCGCCGTCCACAAGGGCTCATAAACCAACACTTCCGGCCGAAGTAACACGTCAATTAACCGCACTTTATCTTCCGGATAACCAGTACGAATCGGTGGAGCAACTTCACGACCCGTGGTATCTTCGCGTAATTGTTCCAGCACAGTTTCCCACGCCCAGGTTTTCCATACGCTTTGAACTCGTTGAGTTTCATCGTCTAATAATTGTCCACGCGTATCCCAATGTAGTCCTTCTGTACCGTGAATAATCTTCGTTTTAAAGCCAGCTTGAGTTAGCGCATCACGCATAAGCAGAGCGTGGTACTCTTCCTCTGCATCATGGTCCTGCATAATGTGTACTAACGGCGTGGCACAGCTGTGTTTCCAACTATCTGCTAACGCATTGCGTAAGCCTTCGCTCGGATCATGCCCTGCGCTAAGGCCTGCTTGTTTTGCCCAACGTGACAAGATTGCACCTGCTTCGGCATGACAAGAAGCAGAATCGGCATTGTATTCATACACTTTCAAACCACGTTCATCCAGACAGAAATCCAATCTTCCACTGATGGTCTGATAACGACTATTTTGCCAAGATAACCGTAGGCGAGGCCAAAGCAGTTTCGGAATATTGAAATATTGTAATAAACTATCGTCTTTGAGCACCTTATCGGTGGCATGCAAATACATTAAATGTAACTCATTGGTGGCACGAATCAGTTCATGTTGTGCGCTTTCAGAAAGCGTAAAATAACGATATTGATCACCATGATTCACAATATGTCCTTGCATTGCGTTAACGTAAGCAGCCTCTAACGGTTTTGTTTCATCAAGCCAGTTTGTTGAAAACTGTCCTTGATTTTCAATGTGTTCCGCATAAATTTTGAGTTTATCCGGTTCCGGCATGGGTTGCGGCAGGCTAAATTCCTCATTATCCGTTTGAATCATCCAACCAAGAATTTGGGTATCATCAAAAGTATCCTGTAAGCGATAACCATCTTCTGTAGCTGTCATCGGCAATTCACGGGTCCATTGTTGACCGCTTGGTAGACGGGAATGAATTACATTTTGCTCAGCGATGCGCACTCTGTCCGTCAGCACTTCAGTAATAATAGCTACATGACCAGTATGTTTGAATTCACCACCTTCCTGCCAAATTAGCAATGCGCCACATTCTGGCGCTCGCTTTCCGCCATTGGCAAAGGCTTGTAACGGTAATAAAGCATCATTTACCACTTGGCGTAAGAAACGTAAGGAAAAAATTTCATAAGCCATACCCACATCAGTGAACACCATGCCGTAATTAAGATAAAGATAGCGACGGGCGAACTCCACACACTGCCATTTGTAACCCATATATTCACCACCAAGGTAGCTACGAAAAGCCGCGTCGTCAGGGTATTCCTTCGCATCTGCCGTGTTGTAGTCCGAAGAATAAATGGCAACGCCGCCGGGTGCATAACCCAACAGGCTACCGAAAGGATCATGTGTTGTGATATTAGGTGAACGATCCGGCATAACAACTCCGAAAAAGTAAATCAGGACAATAGTATAGATCTTTTAAGACATTGCCCCCAAAGGATTTATAGAAAGATTTTGTTGAAATTAATTTTTAAACAAAAAGAAAAAAGGGCGCTAAATTAGCGCCCCAAAAGAAAAGTTTTATAGTTATGATTATTGGATTATTTTGCGAAATACGCTTCTAAATCATCGCTACCACCAATGTGTTTACCACCGATGAAGACTTGTGGCACAGTCGCACGACCAGAAACCGCACGTACGCTCACGATAGTTGCATCATGACCTAAAACGATTTCTTCAAAGCTTAAGCCTTTTTCATGTAACATTTGTTTTGCTTTCGCACAGAACGGACAACCAGGTTTTGTGAAGATCGTAATGGATTCTTGAACTTGGTGTTGTGGTGCAAGATATTTCAACATAGTGTCTGCATCAGACACTTTGAACGGATCGCCCGGCTCGTTTGGTTCGATAAACATTTTTTCTACTACACCGTTTTTCACAAGCATAGAATAACGCCATGAACGTTTACCAAAACCTAAATCTTCTTTACCTACCAACATACCCATGCCTTCGGTGAATTCACCGTTACCGTCCGGAACAAAAGTGATGTTGTCGGATTTTTCATCTTCTTTCCATGCGTTCATTACGAAAGTATCGTTCACGGAAATAACAAGAATGTCATCAACGCCGTATTTTTTGAATACTGGTGCTAATTCATTATAACGTGGTAAGTGAGAAGAAGAACAAGTTGGTGTGAATGCGCCCGGTAATGAGAATACGATGACGGTTTTGTTATCAAATAATTCAGATGTTGTTACGTCAACCCATTTGTCACCTTGACGGGTACGGAATGTAACCTGAGGAACTTTTTTTCCTTCCATAGTAGACATAGATTTTTCTCCTATCTATAAGTGTTGCTGTGAATTAGAAACTTCGCTTAAATTACAGGCTGTCTCTCTCTAAAGATGCGATGAATTATAGGTAATTTTGTGATATAGTCACAATCAATTAATTCTATTTTTTTAATTGCTACTTTCTATAATGAGGACATATGAATATCCGTGACTTAGAATACCTTGTTGCCCTTGCAGAATACAAGCATTTTCGACGTGCAGCAGACTCCTGCCACGTCAGCCAGCCAACTCTAAGTGGTCAAATTCGCAAATTGGAAGAAGAGCTTGGCATTATTCTGTTAGAACGTACCAGTCGTAAAGTGCTATTCACCCAATCGGGTTTATTATTGGTCGAGCAAGCTAAAACCATATTGCGTGAAGTAAAGTTATTAAAAGAAATGGCAAGCAACCAAGGCAAAGAAATGGCTGGTCCATTACACATCGGTGTAATCCCAACCATAGGGCCTTATTTAATGCCACACATTGTACCAGCATTACAAAAAGCCTTTCCGGATTTGGAATTGTTTCTCTATGAAGCACAAACCCATCAATTGTTGGAGCACCTTGAAACTGGTCACCTAGATTGCGCCATAGTAGCATCCGTACGTGAAACTGAACTATTTATAGAAGTACCCTTATTTAAAGAAAAAATGCTATTAGCTATTTCCGAAAAACACCCTTGGGCTAAAGAAATTTCAATGCCAATATCTATGCTAAAAGATCGCGAAGTTTTAATGCTAGATGATGGTCATTGTTTACGTAACCAAGCTCTTGGTTACTGCTTTACCGCTGGTGCAAAAGAAAATTCCCATTTCCAAGCCACAAGTTTAGAAACCTTGCGTAATATGGTAGCAGTTAATGCTGGAATCACATTAATGCCTGAATTAGCAGTATTAAGCGAAGGTGCACGTACTGGGGTAAAATACCTTCCATGCCATTCGCCAGAACCATTACGCGACATAATTTTAGTCTATCGCCCAGGTTCTCCTTTACGTAAGCGTTATGAACGTATTGCAGACGCTATATCAAATTTGATTAGATCTATTTTATCTTAACGGAGTATTCCATGGTCGGTATTCGCGCGCAACAAAAAGAAAAAACCCGTCGCGCATTAATTAATGCGGCTTTTAACCAACTTACGGCGGAAAAAAGTTTTTCCAATCTAAGTTTAAGGGAGGTATCCCGCGAAGCCGGTATTGCGCCGACCTCGTTTTATCGTCATTTCCGAGATATGGACGAATTAGGCTTAACTATGGTGGACGAAGCAGGTTTAACTCTCCGTCAGCTCATGCGTCAGGCGCGTAAACGCATTGCCAACGGTGGCAGCGTGATTGTGATTTCGGTGGAAACGTTCTTTGAATTTATTAATAACAGCCCAAACGTATTCCGTCTGTTATTACGGGAAAGTTCCGGTACCTCGCAAGCCTTCCGTACGGCAGCTGCACGGGAAATTAAACATTTTACCGATGAACTTTCGGAATACATTGCGCGTAAAAACAATTACTCCCAATACATCGCTTATGTGCAGGCGGAAGGAATGGTAACCATTGTTTTTACTGCTGGTGCAAATGCCTTAGATATGAGCAGGTTAGAGCGGGAACATCTAAAAGATCGGTTGATTTTACAACTAAGAATGTTAGCGAAGGGAGCTAAATATGAAACTAAGGATAAGTATAAGTCCCACTTATTTTAAAAACCTACGAAAGAACATCAACTACTTTCGTAAAGGCAAAAAATAACCTGACTTCACGACTGAACTTATCAAGCTAACCGCATAATACTCCCTATTTTATACAAGGATCGGACTCGTAGCACTTTACCAATGAATTACAGTTTTTCCGAAGTCCGACTCTACATAAAGAAATAAAAGTACGGTCGATTTTTTGTTATTTTTTCGGCAATGCTTCGCTGGCAGCATTAAACTTCACATTTGATGTTGTAAACGCTTCAAAACGCGGATTTTTCTTCATAAATTTAATGAAGCTTTCTGCATCCGGAAGATAGGTATCTGTACCTTCATATTTCGGGTCATTGAAAAGATGACCAAAGGTTTTATATCCGTCTTTACCGCTGGCAATATAGGAATTGGTTCCCACTAGATAACGTTTATTATCGTCAATATCTTCCCATTGTTGTTTTTGTTTATTGAAGACCTCAACGCTTACTAAGCGTTTACCATCGGCATTTGGCGTTTCATTGGCCTCATAACGAACACCCGCCCCGTAAGGGAAACCCCCGGTAGAACCGTCAACTAACGCAAATTGCAGAGCATCTTCCAAAGCTTGTTTAATCAATGAACCTTCCATTTTATAAGTAAATAAAGTATTCCCAAATGGTAAAAAGGTATAGGCATCATTAAAGGTGACGTCACCAGGTAAAATATCTGAACGCACACCTCCGGCATTTTGAATAACTAAATCTACATTTTTCAATTCGTTATACATTGTTTCTGCCACAAAACGGGTTGCAACCGAACCTTCAGGGTTAGAACCCGCTTTATTCGGAATGCGATTATCCGAGCCGCCCGGCATCGCTTGCCCAACGATTGAGCCGATGACTTCTTTTGCCAGTTGATCCTTTTCATATCGATATTTACTAATCAGTTTATCCGTTTTCTTATCATGATAATCCAATGAAACGCTTTTCATCTTTTGTAAACTTTGAATTGCTTTTTGACGTTCTTCTCCACTAAGTTCCTGCCAATTACCGTCATTGTTTTTAACTTTTAATTTATTTGTGCTCATTAATACATGTGGAGTTTTTCGGATTATGGAAGCGATCCCATCTTTGCTGAATTTAACGCCTAAATCGCCCACTACAGCGGAATAAGCCCAAGCTTCCATCACAAAAACAGGTTCACCATTCGAGCTTTTAAATTCTAAGGGATATTCATATACCACTGGTAATTTCAATTCACGCAACTCGTCATTACCATATAAATAGTGGGAATCTCCGGTAACAATAATATCAATATCATTCACTTTTTGCGCAATTTCTATATTCTTTTCACTACCCGCATGAGAAAGTAAGATAATTTTGTTAACACCCTGTGCTTTTAAAGCATTCGCCATAATTTGGGCTGTTGCAATTTCATCATAAAATTTAACATCTTTCCCGGGGGAAGATGAATTAACGGTTTTATTTACTGTATCTAACCCAATAATGCCAATATTTTCTCCATTCACCGAGAAAATATCATAAGGTTTCCATTTATTGTACAAAATAGAACCTTTATCAGGAATGACATTAGCAGATAAAACAGGGATTTTTAGTGGTTCAAGTAATTTTAATAAACCTTCATTTCCCGCATCAAACTCATGATTGCCCAATGTAAAATAATGAAAATTACCTGCATTCATTACCGCTGCATCGGCCGAACCACCAAAAAGGGTAAAATAAAGTGTTCCTGTAATAGCATCGCCTGCATGTAATACTAGCGGGTTTTTATATTTTTTGCGTAATTCATTAAGCTTGCTGTTAACTGCGGAAAAACCGCCAATATTTACTTTAGTTTCTTTACCGTTTAATAAAATGCGGGCTTCGTGGGGCTCTAAATAAGAATGATGATCATTAATATGCAGAATGCTCAATTCAACAGCTTTGTGGTTATCTTCCGGCGGATTTGCCGCCAAACCGGAGGTTGAACAAAATACAAACGTAGTACTAAGAATGTGAGTAAGTGTTTTTTTAAGTGTAAACATAAGAACTCCTATGATTATTAAATAGCTTATTCTAAGCCTTCCAACATCGCCTGAAAGGTTTTATAACGGGTTGTATCATTATTGTGTTGCAAATTTTCACGCGGTTGATCCAAGTAAGAAAAATCATCAACTTCAACCCCTTTAAACTGCTGATCAAAAATTGCAGCCGCTAAGGCAAGGCGCGGCTTAATAACGGAAGAAGGGGCAATAACACTTACTCGATTTTCAGTGATAGTAAACTGTATTTTATTAGGAAAGTCTTGGTGCATTTGTTCGCGGATTCGCCGGAAAATGGTTTTAGCAGGTTCTGCCAACACAGATATTTGTGTAGTCTTTGCTCCTTTTTCTGTTAAAAGCTGAACAAATTGATTGGTGTTTGGCATGTCTTTAATATAGATTCGAGCGTGTTCATTTGCCAAGAAGGAGATCAGAAGATTTTTTTTCATCTCCTTCATTAGTATATCATCGGTCGTTTCAATCGGTTCAAAATATAGGTAATCAATAAATTTCGGGGTTAGATTTTTCTCGGTTTTAAAAATGCGGGTCAGAATTTTTTCTGTGGTACGAATTTGTTGTGCAAGTCGTTGTGGGGGTAAGGAAGATAACGACGTTAATCTTTCTTGTAAAATGGTAATTTGTTTTTGCTCTTGTCTGGCAAGTGCAGTGACTAATTGTTGTTTTACATCATGTATAGATTGGTTTTGGTCTGTGTGTTCGATATTTTGCATAGTTTGTCCTTGAATACTCAAAAAAAATGTGAACAAAAATAACGCTGAATGAATCCCTTTTTTAATCATGAATGAACCTCACGTTTTAACAATAACCCGAAATGATAGGTTATTTTAACTACCTCTTTAGGAGGTAGTCTAGCGTAAAAATACTACAAATTAAATTGTAATTTAAAGTGATGAGAAAACATAATAATTATAAACCTAATACAACTTTCAACGGTGTAAAAATTTTAACTACACTTTTATCCTTACCTTTTAGCGAGAGTGAAAATCTATTACAATGAATCACAATTTTTTATTTAGTAAAAGGACAGAACTATGATTATCGTAACAGGCGGCGCAGGCTTTATCGGCAGCAACATCGTCAAAGCATTAAATGACATGGGTCGCAAAGACATTTTAGTGGTAGATAATTTAAAAGACGGCACAAAATTCATTAACTTAGTGGATCTTGATATTGCCGATTATTGCGACAAAGAAGATTTCATCGCCTCCATTATCGCCGGTGATGATTTAGGTGACATCGATGCCGTTTTCCATGAAGGTGCGTGTTCCGCCACCACCGAATGGGACGGTAAATACATCATGCATAACAACTACGAATATTCCAAAGAGTTGTTGCATTACTGCTTAGATCGCCAAATTCCGTTCCTCTACGCGTCCAGTGCCGCCACTTACGGCGACAAAACCGAATTCCGCGAAGAACGTGAATTTGAAGGTCCATTGAATGTGTACGGCTATTCCAAATTCTTATTCGACCAATATGTACGGGCCATTCTGCCGGAAGCCCAATCACCGGTGTGTGGCTTCCGTTATTTCAACGTGTACGGTCCGCGTGAAGGGCACAAAGGTTCCATGGCAAGCGTAGCCTTCCATTTAAACAACCAAATCCTGAAAGGTGAAAATCCAAAATTATTTGCCGGCAGTGAGAACTTCCGCCGTGATTTCGTCTATGTGGGCGATGTCGCCGCGGTGAACATTTGGTGTTGGCAAAATGGCATTTCCGGTATTTTCAACTGTGGTAGCGGAAACGCGGAATCTTTTGCTGAAGTAGCGAAAGCCGTGATTAAATTCCACGGCAAAGGCGAAGTAGAAACCATCCCATTCCCGGAACATTTAAAATCCCGCTATCAAGAATACACGCAAGCGGATTTAACCAAACTCCGTGCTACCGGCTACGATAAACCGTTTAAAACCGTGGCAGAAGGGGTGGCGGAATATATGGCGTGGTTGAATAAATAATTACACATCTCTATTCAAAACAAAAATAAAGTGCGGTTAAAATTCATTACGTTTTTTAACCGCACTTTTAGCATAAGGCAAAACATGAATATCCTAATTATCGGCCCCTCTTGGGTCGGCGATATGATGATGTCGCACAGTTTGTATCAACAACTTAAACTGCAATATCCAACTTGCCAAATTGATGTGATGGCACCGAATTGGTGTAAGCCGTTGCTGGCACGCATGCCGGAAGTGCGTAACGCCATTGAAATGCCGCTCGGACACGGCAAATTTGCGCTGTGTGAGCGTTATCGTTTAGGCAAAGCATTACGTCATCAGTATGACATGGCGATTGTTTTGCCGAACTCCTTAAAATCCGCTTTTATTCCTTTATTTGCGAAAATTGCCGTGCGTCGTGGTTGGAAAGGGGAGAGTCGTTATTTTTTACTCAATGACTTACGTAACAATAAGCGGGATTACCCAATGATGGTGCAGCGTTATGTGGCATTGGCGTTTGAAAAAAATGCGGTGCCAAAAGCGGCAGATATCCCCGTCTTAAAACCTTACTTAACCGTTGAACCAGCCCAACAGGCGGAAACCTTAAAAACATTTGAAAAACAGACCGTACTTTTAGGCAATCGCCCGATTATTGGTTTTTGTCCGGGGGCGGAATTTGGCCCGGCAAAACGTTGGCCGCATTATCATTACGCTAAATTGGCGGAAATACTGATTGAAAAAGGCTATGCCGTGGAATTGTTTGGTTCACCGAAAGACGTAGAAGCCGGCGAACAAATTCGCAACACATTGCCTGCCGAGCTACAACCGTTTTGTTTAAATTTAGCGGGACAAACTAACTTGAATCAGGCAGTAGATTTAATTGCTCACTGCACGGCGATCGTGAGTAACGACAGTGGTTTAATGCACATTGCCGCTGCTACTGATCGCCCATTGGTGGCGCTTTACGGCCCAACCAGCCCAACGTATACGCCGCCACTGTCAGATAAAGCGGAAATCATCCGTTTAATTGAAGGCGATTTGATTAAAGTGCGTAAAAGTACCGACAGCACTGAAGGATATCATCAAAGTTTGATCGATATTACGCCGGAAAAAGTATTGGAAAAATTGACCGTACTTTTAAGTGCTAACAAAATGAGAATATAAAATGGAAATTACATATCAACCTGTATTAGATAAAAGTTATTCTAAAGTAGCTAGGAAAGTAAGTCGTGATATTTATAAACATAATAAATTTTGTAAGATAATGCATATTGGTGATTTCCTATTGTATTTATTATTTTTGATTCCAAGCTGTTTTATTGCCTTTGTAATGATGGATTGGGCTGAATATTTTTATGATTATTATGAAAATATTTTGGCTTGTTATGTGGGATATATATTACTTGTCATTTCTCTATTAGCATTTATATATGCAGTTTTAATTCGACCTTATTTAAATAATCGAGCAATTCAAAGCCAAGTACTTAATAGAATAGAGAAAGAAAAGACAACCGTACGTATTCAAGACGATGGGCTGTATATTGGAATAAACACCTGCCAAACTTTGTATAATTATCAGTGTATTCATAACATTGAAAATAAATATGGCTACTTAACAATTCGAATTAGTACCGGTTTATTTTTAGCCATACCAGACCATGCTTTTAGCGATTCTACACAACGTGATGAATTTAAAGCATTATTGGAAAGCAAGATAGCTCATTAACAGAAATAAATTAGGCACCGATTGGTGCCTAATTTTATAGAAAGTGGAATATAAAAAATCTGCACTTTAATAATCAGAAAGTTTCTGAGATTAAGGTGCAGATTAAAAGTGCGGTCAAAAAAATTAGCGTTTTGATTTCACTAGTTTTTCTGTAAGTTCGTAAGCGCGTAATTTTGCCAACTCTTTAGAAAGTTTCGCTGTTAACACTTCGTAGTTAGCATCGGAATGATGTTCACGAATATTGTCTTCAGCACGTTTTTTAGCGGCTAAAATACGTTCGCTATCCAATTCATTACCACGAATGGCAACATCGGCCAACACGGTAACAATGGTCGGTTGAACTTCTAAAAAACCACCAGAAACATAGATAACTTCTTCGTTATCGTCTTCTAAAGTTAGTTTAACAATGCCCGGTTTAATGGCAGTAAGCAACGGGGTGTGGCCCGGTAAAACACCGAGTTCACCCTCAATTCCTGTTGCTTGAATACTTTTCACATCGCCGGAAAAGATTTTTTCTTCTGCACTTACTACGGTTAAATTAAACGTTGCCATATTTTTCTCCTTCAAGATTGAGATGAATCAGCTTGAAGTGATTACATATTTTTGGCTTTTTCTAGCACTTCTTCAATAGAACCAACCATATAGAACGCTTGTTCAGGAACATGGTCATATTCACCGTCTAAAATACCTTTGAAACCACGAATAGTTTCTTTTAATGGTACATATTTACCCGGAGAACCGGTAAAGACTTCCGCTACGAAGAACGGTTGTGATAGGAAACGTTCGATTTTACGCGCACGTGCCACCACAAGTTTGTCATCTTCGGATAACTCATCCATACCAAGAATGGCGATGATATCTTTTAATTCTTTATAGCGTTGTAAAATACCTTGTACGCCACGAGCAACATCATAGTGCTCTTGGCCTACTACTAACGGGTCTAATTGACGTGAAGTGGAATCCAATGGGTCAACCGCAGGGTAAATACCTAAAGACGCAATTTGACGGCTTAATACTACTGTGGAGTCTAAGTGCGCAAAGGTCGTTGCCGGAGATGGGTCGGTTAAGTCATCCGCAGGTACATAAACGGCTTGTACGGAGGTGATAGAACCGGTTTTGGTTGATGTAATACGTTCTTGTAACACACCCATTTCTTCTGCAAGTGTCGGCTGATAACCTACCGCAGATGGCATACGGCCTAAAAGTGCCGATACTTCAGTCCCTGCAAGGGTATAACGATAGATATTATCTACGAAGAATAATACATCTCGACCTTCGTCACGGAATTTTTCTGCCATTGTTAAACCGGTTAAAGCAACACGTAAACGGTTACCCGGCGGCTCATTCATTTGTCCGTAAACCAAGGATACTTTGTCTAATACGTTAGATTCTGTCATTTCGTGGTAGAAGTCGTTACCTTCACGGGTACGCTCACCTACACCGGCGAATACAGAGTAACCTGAGTGCTCAATCGCAATATTACGGATTAATTCCATCATATTTACGGTTTTACCAACACCCGCACCACCGAATAAACCGACTTTACCACCCTTCGCGAATGGACAAATTAAGTCGATAACTTTGATACCGGTTTCTAATAATTCGGTGCTGTTGGACTGCTCTTCATAACTTGGTGCAGAGCGGTGAATTGCCCATTCTTCTTCCGCGCCGATAGGACCTCTTTCATCAATCGGTTCACCCAATACGTTCATAATACGACCAAGGGTTTTTACACCAACCGGTACTGAAATTGGTTTATCGGTATTTTCAACACTTAAACCACGTTTTAAACCGTCTGAAGCACCTAGTGCGATACAGCGTACCACACCACCACCTAATTGTTGTTGAACTTCAAGGGTTAAACCCGATTCAACTTTTAATGCATCATAAACTTTTGGTACTGCATCTTGTGGAAATTCGACGTCAATCACCGCACCGATGATTTGCACAATTTTACCTGTTGCCATTACCGTTCCTCTTCTATTAAATTGCAGCCGCGCCGGCAACAATTTCATTTAATTCATTTGTGATACTTGCTTGACGAGCTTTGTTATACACCAACTGCAAGTCTTTAATTAAATTACCTGCGTTATCTGTTGCTGCTTTCATTGCTACCATTCGAGCCGCTTGTTCTGAAGCCAAATTATCCACCACGGCTTGGTAAACCTGAGATTCTAAATAACGAACTAAAAGGCTATCTAATAGCATTTTAGGATCAGGTTCATAAATATAATCCCAAGCTTGTTGTCTTTCGCTTAAGTGATCGTTTTCCAATTCAGGTAAAGGCACCAATTGTTGGAAGGTTGGTTTTTGCGACATCGTATTAACAAATTTATTGTATGCAATATAAATTGCATCAATTTCACCATTACGATAAGCATCAAACATGGTATTTGCCACACCAATTAATTCTTCCAAAGTTGGATTGTCACCCAAACCGGAGTGTTGGCCTTTAATATTTAAACCGAGGGAACGGAAAAAACCGATACCTTTTAAGCCGATTAAACCTAACTCAACGGTAATACTTTTTTCTTTTCGTGCTTTAATTTCATTTAACACGGTTTTAAATAAATTAATATTTAAACCGCCACACATTCCCCGATCGGTTGAAATGACTAAAATACCTACTTTTTTAACTTCACGCTCTACTAAGAACGGATGTTTATAACCGATACTTGCTTTTGACACATGACTGATAACATTGCGAATAGTTTCAGAATACGGACGAGATGCCGCCATTCGATCTTGCGTTTTACGCATTTTCGACGTAGCCACCATTTCCATTGCCTTGGTAATTTTTTGTGTACTTTGTACACTGGCAATTTTGGTTTTTATTTCTTTTGCACCTGCCATCTTGTATCTCCGTTACTACCACGCATTGTTGGCTTTGAAACTACCCAAAATGCCTTTTAATGTATTTTTAATCTCATCATTATAATTACCGGATTTGTTGAGATCTTGCATAAATTCAGCATGTTCACGGTTTGCATAATCTAAAAGTGCGGATTCAAAACTTCCAATTTTTGCCAATTCCACATCTTCTAAATAACCAAATTCTACGGCAAACAATACAACAGCCTGTTCAGAAACTGAAAGTGGCGCATATTGTTTTTGTTTTAGTAATTCGGTTACTTTTTCACCATGAGAAAGTTGTTTACGGGTTGCATCATCAAGATCTGAGGCAAATTGCGCAAACGCAGCTAATTCACGGTATTGTGCAAGTGCGGTACGAATACCACCGGCTAATTTCTTAATAACTTTAGTCTGTGCCGCACCACCTACACGAGAAACCGAAATACCCGGGTTTACTGCTGGACGAATACCGGAGTTAAACAAGTTAGATTCTAAGAAAATCTGACCATCGGTAATAGAAATTACGTTAGTTGGAACGAAAGCAGAAACGTCACCCGCTTGTGTTTCAATAATCGGAAGTGCAGTTAAAGAACCTGTTTTTCCTTTAACTTCACCATTGGTGAATTTTTCTACATATTCTTCGTTTACACGAGAAGCACGTTCAAGTAAACGTGAGTGTAAATAGAAAACATCTCCCGGATAAGCTTCACGACCCGGTGGGCGACGTAATAATAAAGAAATTTGACGATAAGCAACGGCTTGTTTAGAAAGATCATCGTAAACGATTAACGCATCTTCACCGCGATCACGGAAATATTCACCCATGGCACAACCGGCATAAGGTGCTAAATATTGTAATGCTGCAGATTCGGATGCTGATGCAGCAACAACGATAGTATTGGCAAGTGCACCATGTTCTTCTAATTTACGAACAACGTTTGCAATAGTAGAAGCTTTTTGACCAATCGCTACATAGATACATTTAATACCTGAATTACGTTGGTTGATAATCGCATCAATGGCAAGAGCTGTTTTACCGGTTTGACGGTCACCGATAATCAACTCACGTTGACCACGGCCTATTGGCACCATGGAGTCAACAGCCTTATAACCGGTTTGTACGGGCTGATCAACGGACTTACGTTCAATTACACCCGGAGCAATCACTTCAACGGGAGAAAAACCGTCATTTTTAATTTCGCCTTTACCATCAATCGGCTGTCCTAAGGTATTAACCACACGACCTAATAGACCACGACCAACCGGTACTTCAAGAATACGACCGGTACATTGAACTTCAACCCCTTCCGCAAGGTCTGCATAAGGGCCCATAACCACTGCACCGACAGAATCTCTTTCTAAGTTTAATGCCATTGCATAGCGATTTCCCGGCAATGCAATCATTTCACCTTGCATTACTTCGCTTAAACCGTGAATACGAATAATACCATCACTTACTGAAACGATTGTACCCGTATTACGCGCTTCGCTTTCCACATTAAACTGGGCAATGCGTTTTTTTATTAATTCACTAATTTCAGTTGAATTTAGTTGCATCTTCTAATCCTCTTATAATTGCAACTCATCTGCGAGACGGGCAAGTTGCCCACGGCTACTTCCATCAATCACAAAATCTTCAGTACGAATAATAACGCCGGCAATCAGCGCCTTATCCACGTTGCAATTTAACTTAACTTTCTGAGCTAATCTTTTTTCCATTGCGGCAACAATTTTTTCTTGTTGCGCGACACTTAATGGTTGAGCCGAAGTGACTTGAACTTCCGTAATAGCCTGATGTTCTTCAACATAGCGTTGAAATTCTTTTAAAACTGCCGGAAGCACAGTTAAACGCTTATTTTCAGCCATTAACCGAACTAAGTTTTGCCCATATTGATCTAATTGTTCGCCACAAATTGAAATCACCGTGTCTGCTAATTTTTGTGCGGAAAATGATCCTGTTAAGAAAGCCTGCATGGTTTCGTTTTTTACCACTTCAGCAAGAAAACCCAACATTTTATTCCATTTTTCCACCGCACTTTTATCAGATGAACTCTGTTCTACGGCAAAATCAAATGCTGCTTTAGCATAAGGGCGAGCTATGGTAGTTAATTCTGACATAAGCTCAACCTTCTTATAGTTCTGCAACTAGTTTATCAATAATGTCGTTGTTGGCTGCTTCATCCACAGTACGCCCAACAATTTTTTCTGCGCCAGCAATCGCTAAAGAGGCGACTTTCACACGTAATTCTTCTTGAACACGTTTACGCTCGGCTTCCACTTCGGCATAGCCTTGCTCAATAATTTTCGCTTTTAGCTCTTCTGCTTCTATCTTCACTTCGTCTAGCACTTCATTACGACGTTTATTGGCAGCATCTAAAATTTCTTGTGCTTTAATTTTAGCGTTAGAAATTTCTTGCTCAGCAAGCGCTTTGTTATCTGCTTGCTCTTTTTTAGCTTCTTCTGCCGATGCTAAAGCGTTCGCAATCTGGCTTTGACGTGTTTCAATCGCATTAATAATTGGCGGCCAAACAAATTTCATGCAGAACCACACGAAAATTGCGAATGCTATAAGTTGACCAATCAATGTTGCATTTAAATTCACAACGTCCTCCTTACTATGCTTGTTTTACGTTGATAAGCAAATAAGGCAATTATTGTAATAAGCCGATGAATGGGTTTGCGAAAATGAAAAGTAATGAAATACCAACAGCAATCATTGCAATAGCATCCAATAAACCTGCCACAATAAACATTTTAGTTAATAGGCTAGATGCAAGTTCCGGTTGACGTGCTGACGATTCTAAGAATTTACCACCTAAGATCGCAAAGCCAATTGCAGTACCTAATGCAGCAAATGCAAGAAGAATTGATGCACCAATGATAGTTGCTGTAATTACAGTTTCCATAATGTTCTCCAATAGAAGTTAAGTTTAGCCCTAGAGCCGGTTAATAAAAATTAGTGTTCTGCTTTGTTATAAGCAATACTTAAGTAAACCACCGTCAACATCATAAAGATGAATGCTTGTAACGTAATAACCAAAATATGGAAAATTGCCCAAGCGAGATGTAATGGAATTCCCAATGCTGCGATAGCCATATTGGCAGAATACATCACAGCGATAAGAATAAAGATTAATTCCCCTGCATACATATTACCGAATAGACGGAAAGCAAGAGAAATCGGTTTTGCCAATAAGGTTACGGTTTCAAGAATAAAGTTTACCGGAATAAATGCCCAGTGATTAAAAGGGTGGAGCGTATATTCTTTCACCAAACCACCAAGACCTTTTGATTTAACTGTGTAAAAAAGGATAAGAAAGAATACGCAGATTGACATACCTAGAGTCGCACTGATATCTGCGGTTGGCACGGCTCTTAAATAATGAATACCAAAGAGACCGGCAAATTGAGGAAGAAAATCAACAGGGATTAAATCGATAGCGTTCATAATGAACACCCAACAGAAAATGGTTAGTGCGATAGGCGCTACCACGTTACGCGGACCATGAAAGTTTTCTTTTACAATACCATTCACCCAATCAACTACCATTTCAACGAAACATTGCAGCTTACCCGGTACACCTGGCGTTGCTTTTTTCGCAACACGCGAAAAAACAAAAAGGAAAATAATGGCTGATAGAATTGAGAAAAAGAGCGTATCAACGTGAATATTCCAGAAACCATCGCCTGTTTTAAGAAACGATAAATGGTGACTAATATATTCTGAAGTAGTGAGTTCAGACATAGTTAACCCTTTGAAAAATAGAAAAACTTAAGACCTGTTTAGCAAAAATGGAACTAAATTGTTCAACACTAATGCAATAAAAAAACCTGCAAAAAACAAAAAAAACCGACTCACGCCTAACCACTTGAAAGATACCGCGATAAAAAGAATTGTTAGTATAAACTTTATCGCTTCACCACGATAAAGTGCGGTCAGTTTTGCTGATAAATTCTGTTTACGATAAAAAATAAGGTAAGTAAAGGCACAAAAAGGCAAAAAAGCACTAAAAAATCCAAGACAAAAATCAACCGCACTTTTCCATTGCCAAATGGATACTAACGCACCAAAAATGAGGATAAATCCCATTTCAAGCAATATAGCTTTTTGATAACGATTTTTAGCTTGCGTTAGAACCTGAGACATTACTTTATTTTTAAAATACAAAAACGTTTTAATTATACCGTTGCAGCAAACAGTTTCAACTTAAAAAGACATAAAAAATGTTAAATAAATTACACTTTTAAAAAAATATTTAACAAACATGTAAACTTTATTTCAAAATGACCAAATGCCGTTCACCAACGAGCTCAGGAACATGAAGTTTTATAATATCTTTTATGGCGAATTTACCGTCTAATTCTTGCACTTCCTCATCACGACAAAGCCCTTTTAGCGCATAAAAAAGTCCATTTTCCGTAGGCAAATGACTACACCAATCAGTCATATCTTTAAGAGAGGCAAAAGCACGGCTTAACACACCATCAAATTGGTGATCGGGTTGATATTCTTCCACCCGCTTAAGTACTGGTTCTACATTGGTTAGTCCTAGCTCACGCACTGCATGTCGAATAAAACTAATGCGTTTTCCAAGACTATCTAGGAGCACAAAATGTTTATCCGGATTAATAATGGCTAATGGCAAGCCCGGTAAGCCCGGACCTGTACCCACATCAATAAAACGATCACCTTGTAAATAAGGGCTAACTACCAAGCTATCTAAAATATGTTTAACCAACATTTCCTGTGGATCACGCACAGAAGTCAGGTTATATGCCTTATTCCATTTATTGAGCAATGAAACCAACTTAACTAATTGTTGTTGCTGTTGTTCTGTAACAGAAAGTGCGGTCTGTTTTAATAATGTTTTTAGTTTATCTGCCAGTTGCATATCAAGGTTAGCCATTATTCACCCCGCTTTAACATGCCTTGTTTTTTTAAGTTTACTAAAATAATGGAAATGGCCGCCGGCGTAATACCGGAAATACGACTGGCTTGTCCGATAGATACGGGACGATGTTGTTCCAGTTTGATACGAACTTCGTTAGATAATCCCGCAACTTTGGAATAATCAAAATGTGGCGGAATTGCCGTATTTTCATGGCGTTTTTGCTTTTCGATTTCTTCTTGCTGATGTTCGATGTAACCTTGATATTTAATGGCAATTTCCACTTGTTCAATAGCTTCTTTATCGGCCATCGGCGGTTGAAACGGCGTAAGTGCGGTCAAAATTTGATAATTTATTTCCGGACGACGCAATAAATCTTCACCACTGGCTTCACGCACTAACGGACTGCCCAATACTTGGTTAGCTTCTTCTAAATATTCTGAACGCGGGTGTAACCAAATACTGCGCAAACGCTGACGTTCTTGTTCAATATTTTCCATTTTCCGATTAAAACGCGCCCAACGGGCTTCATCAATTAAGCCTAATTCATGGGCAATCGGAGTCAAACGAATGTCGGCATTATCTTCACGTAATAATAAGCGATATTCCGCGCGGGACGTGAATACGCGATAAGGCTCTTTGGTGCCAAGCGTGCAAAGATCATCCACCAACACACCCATGTAGGCCTGATCACGGCGTGGGAACCAAGCCTCTTTTTCCTGCACATAAAGACCGGCGTTAATTCCTGCTAACAAACCTTGAGAGGCGGCCTCTTCATAACCGGTAGTACCGTTAATTTGACCGGCAAAGAATAAACCTTGAATGGATTTGGTTTCTAACGTTGGTTTTAAATCGCGCGGATCAAAATAATCATATTCGATAGCGTAGCCCGGTTTGATAATACGGGCATTTTCCAAACCTTTCATGGAATTGACGATTCCCATTTGCACGTCAAATGGTAGGCTGGTAGAAATCCCGTTTGGATAAATTTCATTTGTGGTTAAGCCTTCCGGTTCCAAATAAATTTGATGAGAATTGCGATCGGCGAAACGCATAACTTTATCTTCAATGGACGGACAATAACGCGGACCGATCCCTTCGATCACACCTGTGTACATTGGGCTACGATCTAAATTATTACGGATCACTTCATGGGTTTTTTCATTCGTATGTGTAATAAAACAAGGAATTTGACGAGGATGCTGATCAACCGATCCCATGAAAGAAAATACTGGCAACTGTGCATCGCCATGCTGTTCGGCAAGCACGGAAAAATCAATAGTGCGTGCATCAATGCGTGGCGGCGTACCGGTTTTTAAGCGATCCACCCGTAAGTTCAAATCACGTAAACGTTGCGCTAATGTAATGGAAGCGGGATCACCGGCGCGTCCACCGGTGTAATTTTCTAAACCAATGTGGATCTTGCCGTCTAAAAATGTACCTAAAGTTAAAATCACGGATTTAGCATGAAATTTCAGCCCCATTTTCGTCACGACACCGGTAGCACGATCCTGCTCAATTAAAATATCGCTGACTTCTTGCTGAAAAATATCTAAATTAGGTTGATTTTCAAGGGCAATGCGAACTGCCTGACGATATAACACACGGTCTGCTTGCGCACGGGTAGCCCGTACGGCCGGGCCTTTGCTACTGTTTAAGGTACGAAATTGAATACCGGCCTGATCCGCAGCTGTCGCCATTAAACCGCCCATGGCATCAATTTCTCTAACCAAATGGCCTTTTCCTATCCCGCCAATTGCAGGGTTACAAGACATTTGCCCTAACGTATCAACATTATGCGTAAGTAACAGGGTTTTTAATCCCATACGGGCAGGCGCAAGCGCAGCTTCAGTTCCTGCATGCCCGCCACCAATGACAATGACGTCATAAGTATCCATATAAAACATAATAATATTTATCTCTGATGTACTGATCTAATGCAAAAGAGATCCCTTGATCCCTTAAAAAAATTGCGTGCTATTCTACTGAAAAACGAAGGGGCTTGAAAGATAAGATTATGAGAATTGATGGCAAGGATCAATGTGAAAGATCCCTGTTTAATAAGTTATAAGATCTTTATATATAAATAAGTTTATTATTACTATTATTAAGATCCTATTTTGTTCTGAATAAGATCCTTTTTTATAATGAAATGAAAGAGATAAAAGATTGATCAAACTGTTAAGATCTTACTGATCCTATACCTTAATTCCTGTGTATATCTTCGTTAGTTATCCACATAATAGCTATACATAAAAGTTGTTATAGTGATAAAAACAGATTTTTAACAGTTTTAATCTAAAGTTATACACAGGAATAAATTGATAAGTTTGATTAAATTTTCATCATAAAAGAGATTTTTATTAAGAAGACTGGACTAAATTTTTTGTATGAAGGTGGGTAACCAATCTTCTGCACATTGATCATGATCGGCATCATTTAACACATCAATGCGTAAAGCATCGGCAATTTTAACCGCACTTTTAGTTTGTAGTGCTTCTTCTACGGTATCTACAGCAAAACAGAATGTGTCGTAATCGGAATTTCCTAAACCAATCACGGCAAATCTTAAATCTGAGAGATCTGCGTTGCTGTCTTTCAATGTTTCAAATAACGGTTTTAAATTATCCGGTAATTCCCCTGCGCCATGTGTGGAAGTAACAACTAACCATAATTTTTCATTGATAACATCGTCTAATGCCGGACCATGATGTAATTCGGTAGTAAAACCTTGCTGTTGTAATACACTTTCCAAATGTTCGGCAACATATTCAGCACTGCCTAAGGTGCTGCCGGTAATTAAGCAAATTTTAGGTTGCATTTTTTCTCCTAAAAAGAAGGCTTAGATTAACTAAGCCTTTGTTTTATAATATGTATTAGATGCTGTCGGTAATACCTAAAAGTGAACGTAAGCGCTCTTGGATATTTTGGTGTTCACCTCTTAATTGTTCATTTTCACCACGTAATGCATCATTTTCTTGTTGTGCTCTGCCGTTTTTCTCTCTTAATTCATCCACTTCTAATTGAAGGAGTTGAATGGTCTCAACAGCTTGCTTAATTTTGTTTTCTAACTGATCTAAAACTTCGAATGACATAGTGATTTCCTCTAAAACAAATGGATAAAAGTGTGGGCTATTCTACATAGTTAATCGGATTTATTAAAGCAAAGAATCAAATTATCTGTGAATTCGTGATTTTTTGTTAAAAATTTCTTTGTATTTTTTTTCTATAGCAAACGTTTGCTTAATGCTAAAATAAGCTAATTTTATTTCTCATTTTTTAAGGATTATGTCATGAATAGATCATTAGCCATTGAGTTTTCAAGAGTAACTGAAGTTGCTGCCCTTGCTGGGTTTGCTTGGTTAGGGCGTGGGGATAAAAATTCGGCTGATGATGCTGCCGTGAAGGCCATGCGTTATATGCTAAATTTGATTCATATGGATGCGGAAATTGTCATTGGCGAAGGTGAAATTGACCAAGCGCCGATGTTATATATCGGTGAAAAAGTAGGTTCGGGTATGGGCGAATTGGTGTCTATTGCCGTGGATCCTATTGATGGTACGCGTATGACAGCAATGGGGCAAGCTAATGCCATTTCCGTATTGGCGGCAGGTGGTAAAAATACCTTTTTGAAAGCACCGGACATGTATATGGAAAAATTGGTAGTTGGTCCAGAAGCAAAAGGCATCATAGATTTAAATTTACCACTTGAACAAAATTTGCGCCGTGTCGCCTCAAAGCTAGGCAAACTATTATCCGATTTAACGGTGATGATTTTAGATAAACCTCGTCATGAAGCCGTGATTGAAAAAATGCATCAACTGGGTGTGCGCGTATTTACGATTCCTGATGGTGATGTAGCAGCCTCAGTGTTATGTTGCTTGCCGGAAGCGGAAATTGACATGGTTTATGGCATTGGCGGTGCGCCGGAAGGTGTTGTGGCGGCAGCGGCTATTCGAGCCTTGGGTGGTGATATGCAATCCCGTCTATTACTGCGAGATCAGGTAAAAGGCGATACGCCGGAAAATAAGGCATTAGCCGCAGAAGAAATTCGCCGTTGTGCAGACATGGGCGTGGAAGTGAATACCGTATTACAATTGGAACAGTTAGTGCGGGATGACAATTTGGTGTTTGCCGCCACCGGTATTACTAACGGTGATTTATTAAAAGGTGTTCACCGTAAAGGCAATTTAGCTACCACGGAAACCTTATTAATTCGTGGCAAATCTAGAACCATTCGCCGCATTCAATCTACCCATTATTTAGACCGAAAAGACACCGCACTTTCCCGTTTAATTAAAGCTTAAGTTCAAAAATAAAGCCGGTTTACATAACCGGCTTTTTATATGTGATTATTCAACGACGTTAATAATAAATCTTTTCTTAAATAATTTTGGCGAATACGACATATTGCCATAAATTCCCCATTGTACATCCACAGAAATATTACCTTTAACCATAGGTTTTCCGCTAATGATTACCTGATTTTTAGCTTCATCGGCATTTTCGGTTAGTTGATAACCTGCTTTGATTCCATTGTTTATTGGGTTTATAACAACTCGTACAGAGGTTTCAATGGATTTGCCATTAGCTAATTTATCTAAATCGATCACATAGCCATATTCTTGGTTTAATTTAATTTCACCAAGAGATTCATCGGCTAACTTATTGATATTGTTTCCACAAGCTGCCAGAAATAATAGGCCAATAAGAAACATACCAAGTTTTTTGATAGTTGAAAATAAAGGGTTGTTTAATTTTAATGTAAGTATCATGGTTTATCCGTTTTAAAAATTAGTGTTAGGTTATAAAAATAACAAAAAAACTAACCGCACTTTAAAACGTAATATAAAGTGCGGTCGGTTTTTATGATGCTTTTTATTTAATGATAGCGGCTAGATATTTAATTCCATGCCGAGATCAATAAAGTTTTGGTTCATATCGAATGCCGGTTTGGCATCTCTGTCTTTGCCGATAATGCGTGCAGGCACTCCGGCTGCGGTGGCGTATTCAGGAACCGGTTGTAACACCACCGAATTGGCGCCAATTTTAGCATATTTACCCACCTCAATGTTACCTAAAATTTTCGCACCTGCACCAATCATGACGCCTTCGCGAATTTTTGGGTGTCGATCACCACATTCTTTGCCTGTACCGCCGAGAGTAACACCTTGTAAAATAGACACATTATTTTCGATTACCGAAGTTTCACCTACCACGATGCCGGCGGCATGGTCAAACATAATTCCATGCCCAATGTTGGCGGCGGGGTGAATATCGACATCAAAAGCCACGGAAATTTGGTTTTGTAGGTAAATCGCCAAAGCTTTGCGATTTTGTTGCCATAAATAATGAGTGATTCGATAGCTTTGCAAGGCATGAAAGCCTTTTAAATATAGCAATGGTGTGGAGAGTAATTCTACTGCCGGATCCCGTTGACGTACGGCTGAAATATCGTACGCGGCACATTCGATAATACTTGGTTTTGCCAAATAGGTTTCTTCGATAATTTCACGTAAGGCAATGGCCGGCATAATGGTGTTAGCTAATTTATTGGCTAAAATATAGCTTAGTGCACTGCCTAAATCATGATGTTTTAAAATGGTCGAATGAAAAAAACTGGCAAGCATAGGTTCGTTATCTACCAATTTTTTCGCTTCTTGACGAATATTTTGCCAAACTTCTAACAACATGGATTATTCCTCTTTACGTTCTCTGCCTAATAAATTGACTGCAGCCTCTTTTGCATTTTTACCACAGAACAACACTTGATAAATTTGTTCCGTAATAGGCATTTCAACGCCATAACGCTGAGCTAATAAATGAGCTTCTTTGGTGTTGTAAAAACCTTCCACCACTTGTCCGATATTATCCATGGCAGTTTGGGCGGAAAAACCTTGTCCAAGCATAATACCGAAACGACGGTTACGGGATTGGTTATCAGTACAGGTAAGCACTAAATCACCTAAGCCTGACATGCCCATAAAGGTGTTTGGATTGGCACCTAATGCTGTGCCCAAACGGGATATTTCTGCAATACCACGGGTAATCAATGCTGTTCTGGCATTCGCGCCAAATCCCATGCCATCGGAAATCCCTGCGCCGATAGCAATAACGTTTTTAATCGCCCCCCCCAGCTGCACGCCGAGCATATCGTCATTAATATAAACCCGAAAATGCTTACTGCAATGGATTCGTGCTTGAAATTCACGCGCAAATTCTTCGTTATCGGAGGCTAACGTAATGGCAGTAGGTAAACCGGAAGCCAATTCTTTGGCAAAGGTTGGGCCGGAAAGAACGGCCAACGGGTAAGTGTTGCCTAATGTTTCCTTAATCACCTCTTCCAGCAAGCGCCCGGTATTCCGTTCTAGCCCTTTGGTAGCCCAAACAATTCGACTATCGGGGCGTAAGTGCGGTCGAATTTGCGAGAGAATTTCACCGAAACAATGGCTTGGCACAGCCAATAACAAATCCCGTGAAGCTTGAATTGCATTTCCCAAATCTGCTTCTATGTGTAACGCATCCGGGAAAATAATATCAGATAAAAATTCCGCATTTTGTCGTTCGGCGTTCAGTTTTTGCATTTTTTGCGGATTATGTCCCCAAAGATAAGTGGGGTGCCCATTGCGCGAAAATGTGATAGCCAAAGCGGTACCAAAAGAACCTGCGCCTAATACGGTGATAGAAGAATGGGTTAAGGTCGTATTCATCATTTACTCCTTGAATGGTGAAAAAGACGGTAACAACGAAAGGATAAAACCCGCTTTACGGTTTAATGAAAAGCGGGTTTTTGAGATTAATTAACACTTGGTTGTTCGGCAGATTCTTGCTCTTGTTGCTGACGTTGTAAATATTCAACAAATAAAGCGTCAAAGTTTACCGGAGAAAGATTTAATGCCGGGAATGTACCGCGATTGACTAAGTTGGACACTAATTCACGGGCATATGGAAATAACATATTTGGGCATTGTGATGTTAAGCAGTGCGCCATTTGCATATCGTCCAAACCGCTAATGGTGAACACACCCGCTTGTTTAACTTCACAAATGAAGGCTACGTCACCGGAATCTTCTAAAGTGGTTTCCACAGAAATATTTAAGCAAACTTCGTATAAATCATCGGCTAATTTAACGGTTTCGGTGGATAAATCAAAAGCCAGTTTTGGTTTCCATTCTTGATTGAAAATGTGTGGTAAATTAGGTGCTTCAAAAGAAACGTCTTTTACATAAATACGTTGAATTTGAAGTACTGCTTGGACTTCTTGTTCCTCGTTGTTTACAACATCTTTGTTTTCTTCGGTCATTTTTGTGTCCTTATTTATTTTTTAACTAAAGGTAAATTTGCTGCTCGCCAGCCTGCAATGCCTTCTTTCAAGGAATAAACGTGACTAACTCCTTGTTTTGCCAAAATTTCAGCAGAAGAAGCAGAAGTCACGCCGTTGGCACAAACTAAAATAACAGGCGTTTCTTTATGTTGTTCGATTTTGCCAACATTGTGATTTTTTATTTCGGTAGGAAGCAGGTTTAAACTGTTAATGATATGGCCTTTATTAAAGTCATCCATTGAGCGTAAATCAATAACAACAGCATTTTGGTTGTTGATTAACGCAATAGCTTCAGTATTTTCAATTACTTTGGTTTTGCTGGTGGCTGATTTGATGAAGTGGTAGATAACCATTAGAAAAATAGCGACCCAAGCAACAACAATTAAAGAATGATTTTTGGCAAATTCAATTACCATTGGCATAAATTCTTCCATATATTTCTCAATAATTAGGTTTAAAAATAAGGGCTCAAGTATAACTTTACTTTGACTATTTATCAAAAGTTATTGTTTCTATGGAGGGTGTTGATTTTGTTGAAATAATCATCAAATTTTTGTTTAAAACCTGATATGGATCATAATTTAATGAGAACATTTGAAATCAGCCATACTCAGTGTTACAACATTCTTATATAATTAAGCTGAATTTTGGGCTGTTAAATCCCGATTGCCTTGGGAAGGCATCTCTATCAAAATATAACTGAGTATAATTTCTTATACGTTACACAGATTTTATTTTCATTCTCTAAGGAGGCAGTATGTCTGCTATGTTTTTACTTCAATTCGCCATCGTGTTGCTCTGTATTTTGGTCGGTGCACGTGTTGGCGGTATCGGTTTGGGTGTTTTTGGTGGCTTGGGGCTTGCTATTTTGTCTTTCGGTTTTGGTTTAAAACCGGCAGGCTTGCCAATTGACGTTATGTTTATGATTATGGCCGTAGTTGCCGCTGCAGCAGCAATGCAAGCAGCCGGTGGCTTGGACTACATGATTAAAATCGCTACCAACATTTTACGTCGTAATCCAAAATACATTACCTTTATGGCGCCGACAGTAACTTGGACGTTTACCTTATTAGCAGGTACAGGTCACGTTGCTTATTCTGTGTTGCCGGTTATCGCTGAAGTGAGTCGTCAAAACGGTGTTCGTCCGGAACGTCCAATGTCTATGGCGGTTATCGCGTCTCAATTTGCGATTGTTGCCAGCCCGATTGCAGCTGCGGTAGTTGCTGTTGTGGCTTATCTTGAACCACAAGGTGTTCACTTGGGTGACGTGTTAATGGTCACCATTCCATCGACTGTTCTTGGTCTTTTCTGTGCTTGTTTATTTGTGAACAAAATGGGTAAAGAATTAAAAGATGATCCAGAATACCAACGTCGTTTAAATGACCCAAAATATGCTGAAGCCTTTAATTCAACTGTTAGCGGCAAAGAGCTTGAAATCAGCAAAACAGCGAAAATTTCTGTTTCTCTTTTCTTATTCGGTGCATTGCTTGTTGTGTTAATGGGTGCAATGCCTTCTCTTCGCCCGGTGTTTGACGGCAAACCGATGGGTATGGCGCACACCATTGAAATCATTATGTTAGCTATCGGTGCATTAATTATCTTAACGTGTAAGCCGGATGGCACAGAAATCACCAAAGGTTCTGTTTTCCATGCGGGTATGCGTGCGGTTATCGCTATCTTCGGTATTGCGTGGTTAGGTGACACCTTAATGCAAGCGCATATGGACGAAGTTAAAGGTTTAGTAAAAGGTTTAGTTGAAACTGCACCTTGGACATTTGCCTTCGCCTTGTTCGTACTTTCTGTACTCGTAAACAGTCAAGGCGCTACCGTAGCGACCTTGTTCCCATTGGGTATTGCTCTTGGTATTCCACCGGCAATCTTGATTGGTGTGTTTGTTGCGGTAAACGGCTATTTCTTTATCCCGAACTACGGTCCAATCATCGCTTCACTTGACTTTGATACCACGGGTACTACTCGAATCGGTAAATACATTTTCAACCACAGTTTCATGCTACCGGGTTTATTAAGTATGGCATTTTGCTTAGGTTTTGGTTTGTTATTTGCCAATATCTTGCTATAAACCAATTTGAATTTTATACAAATAGCACCTTTCTTAAGGTGCTATTTTTTTTGTTTTAAATTTAAACAGCAAATATAAAATCACTAAAAATTAGAATAAAATTAATTATCATTTGTTATAAGGATGTTATGATATAGCACTTTCATTAAAGTGATTTTTAAGGACAAATAAACGTTATGATGATTGATAAACGGCTGATAAACACAGTCGAGGATAGCAAAAAATGGATTGCTATTAATGTGTTATGGAACTGGGTTGCCTTAATTGGCGGGATTATAAGTGCGGTGGTATTTGCCATTTGTTTGCAATGGGCGTTTGAGCGCACACTTACGCTACAAAGTGCGGTCATTTTTACTGTCGTTTTGGTTGCTTGTTTGGCGTTGCGTGCTTGGGCAGGAAAAATGGCGGTGAAAGCCTCCTATAAAGCGAGTACGCAAGTGAAGCATAAATTGCGCACGCTGATTTATCAAAAACTGTCTTCCATGCCGCTAAATCAGGTCAACCAACAATCTACTTCTTCTGTGATCCAAGTGGCATCTGAAGGGGTGGAACAACTGGAAATTTATTTCGGCCGTTATCTTCCGCAGTTGTTTTATAGCCTGCTTGCGCCGCTTACATTGTTTGTTTTCCTGGTCTTTTTTAGCGCACCGACCTCGTTAATTCTTTTGGTTTGCGTACCGTTAATTCCAATGTCCATCATTACGGTAAATAAAATTGCGAAACGTTTATTGGCGAAATATTGGTCTATTTATGTCGGGTTAGGCAGTAGCTTTTTGGATAACCTACAAGGCTTGATTACCTTAAAAATCTATCAAGATGACGATTACAAAGCCAAACAAATGGATATCGAAGCGGAGAATTTCCGTACCATCACCATGAAAGTGCTGACCATGCAGCTAAACTCTGTTTCTTTAATGGATTTATTGGCTTACGGGGGTGCGGCACTAGGGATTTTGACGGCACTTTTACAATACCAAGACGGCAATTTAAGCATTTTTGGTGTTATTTTATTCATTTTGCTTTCTTCCGAATTTTTCATTCCGTTACGCTTACTGGGTTCTTTCTTCCATGTGGCAATGAACGGTAAGGCGGCTTCAGAAAAAATCTTTACCTTGTTGGATACCCCGGTGGAAGAAAACAAAAGTGCGGTGGATTTTCCGGCTAAAAATGAAGTCACCGTGCAAATTAAGGATTTACATTTTGCCTATTCTGTAGAAAAACCGGCCATCAATGGCCTAAACCTTAATATTCAACCGAAGAAATTAACGGTTTTTGTGGGTAAAAGCGGTTGTGGTAAATCGACGCTGGTTTCCTTGCTTATGGGCTTTTATCAAGTACAGCAAGGGGAAATTTTGTTTAACGGTGTCGATATTAAACAAATTAACCGTCATTCCTTATATCGTCATGTTTCGTTGGTGAGCCACAGCAGTTACATTTTCAAAGGCAGCCTCAGAGAAAATATGTTAATGGCATTGTCCGATGCTTCTGATGACGCTATTTATCAATGCTTAGAACAAGTGAATTTGGCGAATTTCGTCCGTGAAAACGGCGGGTTGGATATGACCTTATTAAGTCGCGGAACTAACTTGTCCGGCGGTCAAATTCAACGTTTAGCGTTGGCGCGAGCGTTGTTGCACAATACCGACTTATACGTTTTCGATGAAGCCACCAGTAACATCGACGTAGAAAGTGAAGAAATCATTCTGCAATTTATTCAACAGCTTAAACACGAAAAAACCATCGTCATGATTTCTCACCGTCTGGCGAATGCGGTGAATGCCGATCAAATTTATGTGTTACAAAGCGGTCACTTGGCAGAATCGGGCGATCATGCTTCTTTAATGACTGAAAACGGAATTTATGCAGAAATGTTTAATCAACAAAAGAATTTAGAAAATATCAGAACGGGGGCAAATCATGCGTAAGAATGGATTTGTCGTCATGTGGCAGCTCATGAAATTGGTGACGCCATTGGCGCATATCATGAGTTTCACCATTATTATGGGTACCCTCGGTTTCCTCAGCGCTATTTTCATTATGGTGCTGGGTGCGATGGGTTTGTCGGAATTGCTTAATTTCCACTCCCATTTAAATTTATCGCAAATTTTGACCACACTTATTGTGCTTGCGGTAGCGCGTGGCATTTTGCGTTATTTGGAACAAATGTCCGGCCATTACATCGCCTTCAAATTATTGGCGTTGTTGCGCGACAAAGTATTCAGCGCATTGCGTCGTTTGGCGTTTGTGAAATTGCAGGACAAACAATCCGGTCAATTGCTTTCTTTGGTTACCAACGACATTGAATTGTTGGAAGTGTTTTATGCTCACACCATCGCGCCGATCGCCATTGCCTTTTTAACCTCAGGTATCTTGTTGGCAGTGTTCGCTCATATTTCTTGGTGGTTTGTGTTAGTGGCATTTTTAGCGTATGTCACCATCGGCATTATTTTGCCTATCGTCACCACCCAAATGGCGCGTGAAGATGGTCGTAAATACCGTGAGCTGGTCGGCGAAATGAACGATTTCTTCCTCGACAGCATTCGCGGTATGAAAGAAATTCAACTTTTCGGCAACGAGGAAAAACGCTTACAGGAAATCCACCAACGCAGTGAAAAAATCGACCAAGCCTTTTTAAAAATCAAACAACAAGAAGGCAACGTGCGTTCGTTCACCGAAATCGCGGTGTCTTTCTTCAATATCCTGATTTTATTGGTGGGTTTAACCCTCTTTGCTTACGACTACATTGATTTTGCCGGCTTGCTCATTGGTGTGATTTTATTGATGTCTAGTTACGGCCCGGTGATTGCTTTAAGTAACCTGTCCAACAACTTATTGCAAACCCTCGCCAGCGGCGAACGTGTCTTGGCATTATTGGCAGAACAACCGGAATTAAAAGACGTAGAAAATGGCGTGAACATTGCTGATGTGCAGCAAATTAACGTAGAAAACGTCAGCTTTGCTTATGCGGACGAACAAATTTTGTCTGATGTGAATTTGCAGCTCAATAAAGGCGAAATTCTCGGTATTCATGGTCGCAGCGGCAGCGGTAAAAGTACCCTTTTGAAATTAATTATGCGTTTTTACGATCCGCAACAAGGCCGTATTCGCATTAACGATACGGACTTAAAAAACATTAATACGGTGAATTTGCGCGACAATATCGCTTACATCACCCAACAAACCTATATTTTCAATGAAACGGTGTATGAAAATATTGTGTTGGCAAACCGCAAGGCAACGAAAGAGCAAGTGATTGAAGCGGCGAAAAAAGCCTCCATTCATGAATTTATCATGAGCTTACCGGAAGGCTACGACACCAAAATCACTGAAATGGGGAACAACCTTTCCGACGGTGAAAAACAACGTATCGGTATCGCCCGCGCCTTCTTGCACAATGCGCCGATTATTTTGTTGGACGAACCGACCAGTAATCTGGATAGCTTAAACGAAGCCATTATTTTGCAATCCTTGCTAAACGTGAAAGCAGAAAAACTGATCATCCTAGTGAGCCATCGCGCCTCTACCATGGCAATTTGTGATCAGGTTATTCCTATCGCCAACGGACGAATGTCATAGTTAAGGCTTTTTGAACATAAAAGAGCGGTGGGTTTTCGCGGTGTTTTAAAACGCTAGGAAAATCCACCGTACTTTTTTATTCATCTACCGTTATGGCATTATTTATCGCCTGCCAAACTTTATTGTCTTCATGTGGCACGGCATCTTGTACCCAATACCACCAAAAATAGCCGCCGACATAATTTTCCACATATTTCGGCATGGAATAATAACGTGTCGCCATTTTGACTTTGCTTTGGATCGTGGCATTTTCTTTGGTATTGCCACATTCGCCAATGCCTAGCCCTGAGTGAGGGAATATTTTTGTAAGACCTTCAAAGATTTCCTGCCAGTTCGGTTGGTAACCATCATTGTCATCTTCGTAATAGCTAACCAAGACATAATTCAAGTTTTCTTTCATATCTTGTGGAATGTACCGTTTAAGCCATTCCTCCATAGTGCCTTTCTGCTTTTCCGGTGCGAAATAATAACTAGTAAGCGCGCTTTCCGCCTGTTTGGATTGAATAAATTTATAGGCGTCATAAATCTTTGCAGCAACTAAGGCGTCATTACCAAGCCAGTCGCCGTTTACTTCATTACCGATTTCCCAAATATCCACATAATCAGCGAGGGCGGCATAAGACTCTTGAAAGCGTTTTAAATAACCGGCCTTGCTATATTTTTTCATGTCATAAGAATCCACCGGCGTGGCCATAATGTAAGCAACGTCATGAATTTGCTGAAATAGCGATTGATATTCTTTCGGTGAGACATCTTTTGACATCACAATTCGCACTGTTGGCTTTGCCTTCATTGCCTTGATGGCTTCTATAATTTGCACGGTTTTTTCTTCCCCTTCCCAGCTGTCATCCACGGTAATGCCATAAATTTGTGTATGCTGAAAATGGTTTTTTGGCGTATCTGCGTTGGCTGGAGACAAGGCGTTAAGTAAAATAAAAAAATAGATTAACGTAAGGTATTTTTTCATTGCTATCTTCTTTTGACTAACAAACCTAATGTAGTTTTAGAAGGTATTCTCACCGATTGGTTCTGTTTGAGAAAAGTGCGGTAGATTTTCAGCATGTTTTTAAAACAATTAGAAAACCCACCGCACTTTTCGATACAAACAAAAATCCCACAGGATGACCAATGGGATTTTCTTTTGAATTGCTTAAATTATTCTTTCGGTAATCTGATTACGGAAATCAATAATCCGCCCCAGATGATGATGAGCGCGATAGCCATCATGAAAATTGCGTTGGTTGACATCTTATTTTTCTCCTTGTGTTTGTGTGAGATTTTTCCACGGTAAACGGGAAAGTAAGAAACTGATGATCACTAAGCCGATCGCCATGCCCCAGCCGAAGGTGTTAACGAACCATTCCGGATATCCTTCGTAGCCGTTTGTTAATACTTTGGAGGCTTCTTTGTAAAGCATGAACGCTAATACGCCGGTGGTGATCACAATGCAGGCTTTCCAGATTGCGCCGACTTTGAAAGAACTGGTTTCGTTCAAGTGTTCACCAAGTTCTTTTAATCTTCCGGTAACGATAATGGAGAGTAAAGAGAAGAACGCTACGGCAACGATACCGAACATGTTGACGAAGTTGTCCATGGTATCAAGCATTGGTAAGCCGGCTGCCGTACCAAACAATAAGGTAGATGCGACCATCATTGGTAAGCCAACCAAGAATGTGGCATGTGCACGACGTAAGCGTAATTTATCTTGTACTGCCGCAATGATAACTTCTAATACGGAAATAAAAGAAGTTAAGCCGGCGAAAACTAAAGAACCAAAGAATAACACGCCCAATAATTGACCTAACGGCGCTTGGTTAATGATGGTTGGGAACGCAAAGAACGCTAAGCCGATACCACCTTTGGCCACTTCGCTGACATCTTGTCCGTTCGCGACAGCAATGAAACCTAGCGCAGAGAACACGCCGATACCCGCTAAGACTTCAAAGCTACTGTTAGCAAAGCCAACCACTAAGCCTACACCGGTTAAATCCGATTCTTTTTTCAAGTAAGAGGCATAAGTCAACATGATGCCGAAGCAAATGGAAAGCGAGAAGAAGATTTGACCATATGCGGCAATCCAAACGCTTGGGTCGGCTAATTTTTCCCAGTTTGGTGAGAATAAAGCATCAAGACCTTTTTCTGCACCCGGTAAGAACAAGGAATAGACCACTAAGGTAATGAACATGATCACCAAAATTGGCATGAAGATAACGGAAGAACGCGCCACGCCTTTTTGTACGCCAAAAGAAAGAATCAACAAAGTGATAATCCACACGGCAAGTAACGGACCGACAACTGTGTCAACGAAATCCAAGCTTAATGCCACATCGCTTGCCATCTTAATGTGTTCATGTAAGAAGAAATCTACCGGGTTGCTACCCCAAGCGGATCTGAAGGAATAATAAGCGTAGCTCGCAGCCCAGCCAAGAATAACCGCATAGTAAAGACCAATAATCACGTTGATCATCACTTGCCACCAACCGAAGGTTTCAAAGGCGGTTTTGAGTTTGCGATAAGCTAATGGCGGGGACGCACGAAATTTATGGCCTAAGGCATAATCTAAGAAAACTAATGGAATACCGGCAGTTAGTAATGCCACGATGTAAGGGATAATAAAGGCACCACCGCCGTTTTCATAAGTAACATAAGGGAAACGCCAAATGTTTCCCAAGCCGACTGCCGAACCGATCGCCGCAAAAATAAAGGCTCTGCGTCCGGAGAATGTTTCACGTTTATGTGTTTGAGTCATGGAACAACCTGTTAAAGTTAAAAAATGTTAGGGAGCCAATATAAATCAATAAAAACGCTAGTCAATAGAGATAAATCACTATTTATATAAAATTTACGTTATTTTTCTGCAAATAAATATTGTTTTGTAGATTTTTGTTCTGTTTTTATTGTTTGTTTTTAGAATAAAAAGATGAATTTAAAATAAAACTAAATTTAACTGCTAAAAAATAGGGAAAAGTGCCGAATAAAAAGCTAGATAAAAAATTTTTCCTTAAATCGTCAGAATCAAAAGGGAAAAATTTAAACTTTCATCCAATTGGTGTAAAGTATTCATAAATTTTGAATTACCTAACTCTTATACAATTCATGTCTTTTCATTGTATGAAGAACAAGGCGAAAACACGTAATCGAGCATTTAATTTTCGCAACGTTTCTAAATCTAAAACCACTTTTTCCCAAACGAAGGTTATTTTATTTAATAAACCGTTTGACGTGTTATGCCAGTTCACCGATGAGGCAGGACGCAGCACGTTAAAAGATTTTATTAATGTGGCGGGGGTTTACCCCATAGGCAGGTTGGATCGCGATAGTGAAGGGTTGCTGTTATTAACCAATAACGGCGACATTCAACATCGCTTGGCGGAACCCAAGTTTAAAATGGAAAAAACGTATTGGGTGCAAGTGGAAGGCGTGCCGGATGAAATCGCTTTGGAACGGTTACGGCGCGGAGTAGAATTAAACGATGGCATGACGTTGCCTGCTAAAGTGCGGTTGATTTCCGAGCCGAATTTTCTGTGGCCGCGGGTTCCGCCTATTCGAGAACGTAAAAATATTCCTACCGCGTGGCTGGAAATTAAAATTTATGAAGGACGCAATCGACAAGTTCGCCGCATGACGGCACATATCGGGTTTCCGACATTGCGTTTGATTCGTTATCAACAGGCGGGGTTTAGCCTGCAACATTTGGCGCCGAAAACTTACCGCACTTTAACACAAGATGAACTAAAACAACTTTATCAATCACTTGGATTAACCATTTAATATTATGAGTAACCTATCTGTTTTATTTGAAACCTTGGCGCGTGACAGCCATTTCTTTATTTTCGTTAAAATGGCATTTGCCATGGTGCTGGGTGGCATCATCGGCTTAGAGCGCGAGTTAAAAGCCAAACCCGTAGGTGTAAAAACCTGCATGATTATTGCGGTGACCACTTGCGTACTCACCATTGTTTCCATTCAATCGGCTGAACATTATGCTCAAGTGTCGGAAAACATCCGCACCGATCCAATGCGTTTGGCGGCGCAAGTCATCAGCGGTATCGGTTTTCTTGGTGCCGGCGTGATTTTACGTAAGCACAACGACGCCATTTCTGGTTTGACCACCGCTGCTATCATTTGGGCGGCCGCCGGTATTGGTATTGCTTCCGGTGCTGGGTTTTATTTTGATGCCATTATCGCTACCGTCATGATTCTCATCGCTATTCGTCTTAGTCCTTATGTGCATCGTTGGGTTCGTCGCCACGATAAGAAGAAAAAGACCAAAATTAATGCTACATTGACCTCGGCGGAGGCTGTTGGACAGTTTGTGCAACTGTTACATAGCAACAATCATTTTATTGAAAATATCAATATGAAAGATCAAGCTAACGGCGAAACCAAGCTCAATATTCGTTGTGCTATCAGCGATAAAGACACTATTCATGAGTTGTATTTATTATTAAAAAACGACCCGAATGTGGTGAGTTTGGAGTTGGAAAATTAAAGCATTTGAACTAAGAAAATTAGAGAATTTTTGTGTAGGGGCAGATCGAGGTATCTACCCTTTTGTTTTGCTGAGAACGGGAGAGACGGCCGCATAATGCGACCGTCACCTACGGTTTTACTTCTTCACCGGTGGCAAAAATGCTAATTCTTTCATGTTCAGGTCCCATAAATAATCCGGGAAGCGGTAGAACGCTTTGCGCTCGGGGTCAAGTGCGGTGGAAATTTCTTGCGTTTTTCCCGATTGAATTAATTCCACAATATTTGGATTTAACAACACCGTTTTGCCCACGGCGATAAACTCCGCCCAGCCGGTGGCGAAAGCCTCTTCCATTTGCTCGGCGGTAATTAAATTACCGACACCGATAAGTGGAAGTTTGCCATTAATGCGCTGGTGGATGAGTTCCATGCGTGTTTTGTGGGTGTCGGCGCCACGGCGGGCAAGTTTATAAAAATCCCATAAAGAAACGTGCAAATATTGCAGTGGCTTCTGCACCAAGGCATCAATTAGGGCGAAAGTATCTGCCATGGTGAGTCCGTCCTCTTCCGGTTCTTCCGGAGAGAAACGATAGCCAAGAATAAAATCGTCACGTTGATATTTTTCTTTCACTGCATTTGCTGCGTCGATGACGGCGAGTGAAAAACGCAGACGATTTTCAATGGAACCACCCCATTGGTCGTTGCGATGGTTGCTGTGACCGGAGACAAATTGTTGAATTAAATAGCTGTTAGCACCGTGAATTTCTACGCCGTCAAAGCCAGCCTGAATGGCTAACTCCGTCGCATTGGCAAAGGCATGAATCAATTTTTCAATTTCCGCTTCGGTTAATGCGCGTGCACCGGTTGCCTCGTCAGCGGATGGCGCGACTTTATCCAAACCCTCTAACAATTCACTCATGGCTAATTTGCCACCATGATGAATTTGTAAAATGGCTTTGGCGCCTTGAGATTTAATGCTTTGTGCGACGGATTTTAGACTGTCCAAATAACGTTCATCTAAGGCGTAAGGCTGTCCGTTAAAGGCCTTACCTTCCCGTGAAACCAAAGTCGCTGCGCTGATAAACATCGCAAAGCCCTCTGCACGCCCTTGCAAAAAAGCATTTTCTTGTGTGCTAAAGGTGCCGTCAGGATTGGAACCAAAATGGGTCATGGGTGCCACAACCAAGCGGTTTTTGAGTTCAACACCGTTATTTAAACGATAAGATTGAAAAAGTGCGGTCATTTTTTCTCCTGTTTTTGTAGATATAGATAGCTTGGTGGGGTGCTAGCTTGATTAATCAATATCCATCATATACTGCGTTAAATTTTGAAATTGCGGGCTAAGCAATTTGTTTTCTTTAAGCTGCCACCAATAAACTGTCAGTTCTTTTTCCCCTTCCGCAAAGCTGCCGATGGCATAAGGCGGATAAACGAAGGTAATGCCATCGTGCGAGAAGTAAAAATCTTTTTCCACATAAAACTCGGCTTTTGACGTAAATGTTTCATTGTTCGACGCGTTGCTGTAAGTCTCCCATAACAGTTCTTTTAATTTATCGTGCTGATCCGGATTGATGACATCATCAATATCCAACAAGGTTTTTTTCGTTAAATCAATGTTGAGGAATTGGGTAGAATACATGCCGTGGGCACCACCGGAATAGCCATAATAACCAATGGTGAAAGTCGCGATATTTTCCCGCTGCCCGAGGTATTTCATGTTGAAATTGGTAGTCATGCCAATCAGTTTGTTCTCTTTCACCTCTTTGAGGCTATCGGCATAAAGGGTTTGTAAGTAGTCAACGAGTTGTTGTTTATTCTCAATTTTAATTTGACCTTCTGCCGTGAACTGGCGGATTAACTCGTTTACCAGTAAATCTGTTAACCAATCCATGTTGGTTTTTAAGGCTTTCACACTGACTTTCGCCTCGGCGCTTTCTGGCGCATAATCATCGGAGGATTTGGAAGGGGTCTTATCAAACTTGATGGTTTCGGATTTTTCAAACAATACCTCCGGCTCCACCCGAATCGTTTGGTTCTCAGCCAAATCTACCACTTGTTTTTGTAGCGTATCCACTTGTGTATTGAGCTGCTCGATCGTCTGCGCTTGCTTTTGGGTTTGCTCAATGAGCGCGTTTTTTTCTTTATCGTCACAGGCGGTGAGCGTTAGGCTGCCGGTGATTAACGCGGCGATGAGTAATTTTTTCATGGAAACTCCTATGTGTTAAAAAAACGTTGTCAAAAATGACCGCACTTTATAGATCAAACACGTCCGCATCGCGCAATACGTGAATATTGCCTTTGCGACGCAGGAAGCCACAGCGGTCGAAATATTCCACCAGTTGGACGGTCATTTTGCGTCCGAATTGTAAGACGTCTCGCAATTCGTTGACCGAAAAGCCTTCTTTCCCGGCGACAAGCTGTTTGATTAAGCGTGCGGTGGCATAAATGTTCTCGGTCAGGAAGAAACGGTCTTTTACCACGGCGGTGAGATAGCCTAATTTACCGGCTTTGTAGAGGAAGTTGCGCATAGCGCTTTCTTCCTGTCCTAATAAGCCGGCAAGATCACGCACCCACAACGCTTGTCCGTTATGTTGCTCAAATTGTTCAAGAACTTGCTGCCATAATGCGCGTTCTTGTTCATTAAATTGAATTTTATGATCGGCGGTGTGTAGCCAGCCACGGGTTTGCTGTAGTTGATTTTCGGCTAATAATTCATCAATAAAATGATAAATCAGTTTTTCCGGCTGGTTCAGTGCCGCAATGCGATATAAACGGGCTTTACCTAAGCCGAGTTGGTCGGGATGTTGTTCGTGATATTGCGCAAGTGCGGTCAATAATTTTGACGTTTGTTGCGTGCGATAATCGGCATTAAAGCACCAGCTTTGGAAGCGAATGTCGCCGTTTTTTTCAAGAATCTTGTTCAGTTGGGCGTTTGTCAGCTGTTCAATCCACATCAACTGCTCGGCTTCCACCGCATGATTTTGCAGATAAAGTGCGGTGCGTTTTTCGGCTGTTTCTGCTTGAATCAGTTGGCGTAAATAATCGAAACGGGCTTCTGTGCGCTTATGGCGTTTCGGGGAATGGATTTCAATCACTTTTGCGCCACCGAGTACGGCGGTCGAGTTGCTGTTGCGTAAGATGATTTTGTCACCATGCGCCAAAAACAACGGTTGTTCTAAAATCAGTTCTGCCAGCGCGTGTTGCTGAGGTACGAGTTTGGGTTGTTGTAATAACGTCAGCTTGCCCGTGGTGTGTGAGGCGGCGTGATAAATATGCACCGGTTGGCTTTCGTTCAGTGGAATCTGGTTTTCTAGCCAAACGGTGACGCGATCTGTCGCTTTAGCAGGCGGTTGGGAGAACAACCAATCGCCGCGCTCAATTAACGTGCGGTCGAAATCCAAGTTAATATTTAACGCGAGGCGTTGCCCTGCCAAGCCTTCTGTGCTTTGTTCGTTTTGTGCGTGGATATTTTTCACCCGCACTTTTTGTCCATTGCTTAAATACAATTCGTCGTCAATGGCAACTTTGCCCGCAAATGCAGTGCCCGTCACCACGGTGCCGGCACCTTTAATGGTAAAAATACGGTCGATGGCATAACGGAACGGTTTTTCTGTGTCCGATAATTCCGGCAACTGCGCCAAATAATCGCGTAATGTTTCAATACCCTGACCGCTGGTGGCAGAGGTCACGAAGAATTTACTGTTCGCCAAGATGGCATATTGTTCGCATAACTGTTGTTCTAATGCGTCAATTTGTTGCGCATCGGCGCGGTCGGCTTTGGTGATCACCACCATGATTTCCTGCAATTGCAACAAGCTCAAAATGTTTAAGTGCTCGATGGTTTGCGCTTGCACGCCTTCGTCTGCGGCAACGATAAGCATGGCGTAATGAATGCCGCCCAAGCCTGCCAACATATTGGCAAGAAAACGTTCGTGCCCCGGTACGTCGATAAAGCCGAGGATTTGATCTTTTAACGGCAAATAGGCGTAGCCCAAATCAATGGTCATGCCGCGTTTTTTTTCTTCCGGTAAATGCGCCGTATGCGTGCCAGTGAGGGCTTGTAATAGCGCGGTTTTGCCGTGGTCAACGTGTCCGGATGTGACAATAATCATAGTGCCTCCAACGTGTTGAGCAAGCGTTCGAGATTGGCCAAACTGCGTAAATCCAACCAAATTTTATCCCGTTCAATACGCCCGATAACCGGTTGTGGTAGCGCCAATAAACGGGCGAAAAGTGCGGTGGTTTTTGTCGGCATTTTTTCTGTTGCCGGCGCAATGGTTACCGCGACAGACGGAATCCGTGCCAACGGTTGGGAGCCGCTACCAACCTGCGCTTCGCTTGGTTCGATAGCAACAAGGTAGTCTGTATTTAAGCGATTTTCCAACCGCACTTTCAATTGTTCTGCTTGTGCTTGTAATTGGGCTACTGGCTGAGTAAGCAGATGAAGTGCGGTCAGTTTTTCGGTAATTTTTTCCGGTTGCAAATATAAACGTAAAGTGGCTTCCAGTCCGGCAAGGGTGACTTTGTCGCAACGTAGCACACGTTTGAGCGGATGGGCTTGTAGCTGTTGAATCAATGCTTTTTTACCCACGATAATGCCCGCTTGTGGCCCGCCAAGCAGTTTGTCGCCGGAGAAGGAAATCAAATCCAGACCCTGTTGCAATTTTTCTTGTACCGTCGGTTCTTCCGGCAAATTGAATTGTTTCAGATCAATTAACGCGCCGCTACCTAAATCCGTGATGACCGGAATGCTAAACTCTTTGCCTAATTCTGCCAGTTCTTGTTCATCAACAGAATGCGTGAAACCGCAAATTTGGTAGTTGCTGCTGTGAACTTTCATTAAAAAGGCGGTGTTTTCGTTAATTGCGTTGCGATAATCTTTTAAATGGGTGCGATTAGTGGTGCCCACTTCCACCAGTTCGCAACCGGCCTGCGCCATGATGTCGGGAATGCGGAAAGCACCGCCGATTTCAATCAATTCACCACGGGAGATGATCACCTCTTTACCCTGCGCGAAAGTCGCCAACATCAGTAATACCGCCGCTGCGTTGTTGTTCACTACACAGGCCGCCTCTGCGCCCGTGAGTTGTTGCAGTAAGTCGCTGATGTAGTTGTCCCGATGGTTCCGCTCGCCAGCCGCTAAATCATATTCTAATGCCACATTGTCCTGCATGGCATCCAACGCCGCCTGTTGTGCCGCCGGTGACCACAACGCGCGCCCAAGATTGGTGTGCAATACCGTGCCGGTTAAATTATGTACGCTCTTAATGTTCACCTGTTGTTGTAACAATAATTGTTGGTGGATATGTTGAAAGGTGGCGTCGGTTGTTTGCAAAAAGTGCGGTAGGTTTTCATGGTGTTTTATGTGTTCGCGTGCTTGTTGCAACAAGTCACGGCAAACATTAACGGTGGCGGTGTGGCCAAATTCTGCGATAAATTGCTCGCCTTGCGGGGTTTTGAGCAATTTGTCAACGGCGGGAAGGGCTTGATAAAGGGCTGACATGATGATTCCTTTTCTTTAGCTTAAATTGTCCGTGTCAATGCGCTGTTATGGCGTGCAAAAACTGATTTCTTTCTTGCTTTTGCTTGCGCATTAGATACACTATCGCCAATTTTTTTCTCAAGTTTCAAATTCTAAGAATTATAGGTAATTCAATGCGTACAAGTAAATATTTATTCTCCACCTTAAAGGAAACCCCGGCGGAAGCGGCGGTGGTGAGCCACCAATTAATGTTGCGTGCCGGTATGATTCGTCCTCTTGCGTCAGGTCTTTATAACTGGCTGCCGACCGGTTTGCGCGTGCTGAAAAAAGTGGAAAATATTATTCGCGATGAAATGAATAAAAGCGGCGCCATCGAAGTGGAAATGCCGGTAGTGCAACCCGCGGAATTGTGGCAGGAATCCGGCCGTTGGGAGCAATATGGTCCGGAATTATTGCGTTTTGAAGATCGCGGCAATCGTAATTTTGTTTTAGGCCCGACTCACGAAGAAGTGATTACCGATTTAGTGCGTCGTGAAGTGAGTTCTTATCGCCAACTTCCCCTTAATTTGTATCAAATTCAAACCAAATTCCGCGATGAAGTGCGTCCGCGTTTCGGCGTGATGCGCGGTCGTGAGTTTTTGATGAAAGATGCCTATTCTTTCCATACATCCAAAGAAAGTCTGCAAGAAACCTATGAAGTGATGTATCAAACTTATAGCAATATTTTCAGTCGCTTAGGCTTAGATTTCCGTGCGGTGCAGGCAGATACCGGTTCTATCGGCGGTAGCGCGTCTCATGAGTTCCAAGTGTTGGCCAATAGCGGCGAAGATGATGTGATTTTCTCCACCGAGTCCGATTATGCGGCGAATATCGAACTTGCCGAAGCCGTTGCCGTAGGTGAACGAGCACAACCGACTAAAGCGATGGAATTGGTGGATACGCCAAACGCGAAAACTATCGCAGAATTGGTTGCGCAATTTAATTTGCCGATTGAGAAAACCGTGAAGACGCTGATTGTAAAAGGTGCAAATGAAGAACAACCGTTAGTGGCGTTAATCATTCGCGGCGATCATGAATTAAATGAAGTCAAAGCGGAAAAACTAGCAGAAGTGGCTTCTCCGCTTGAATTTGCCGATGAAGCGGCAATTAAAGCTAAAATTGGCGCAGGCGTGGGCTCACTTGGGCCGGTAAATTTAAACATTCCGGTGATCATTGACCGCAGTGTGGCAATCATGTCTGATTTCAGTGCAGGTGCCAATATAGACGGTAAACATTATTTCAATATTAACTGGGAACGCGATGTGGCATTGCCAAAAGTAGCGGATATTCGTAACGTTGTTGAAGGCGACCCAAGTCCGGATGGCAAAGGTACGTTATTAATTAAACGTGGTATTGAAGTGGGACACATTTTCCAATTGGGCGACAAATATTCCAAAGCCATGAACGCTACCGTGCAAGGTGAAGACGGCCGTCCTATGGTGTTGACCATGGGCTGTTACGGCATTGGCGTTACCCGCGTGGTGGCTGCCGCTATTGAACAACATCATGACGAGCGCGGCATCATTTGGCCTTGCGACGAAATGGCTCCGTTCACCGTGGCTATCGTGCCGATGAATATGCACAAATCGGAAAGCGTGCAAGAATTCGCTGAGGATTTATACCGCACTTTATTGGCGCAAGGTGTGGAAGTGATTTTTGATGACCGTAAAGAACGCCCGGGCGTGATGTTTGCCGATATGGAACTTATCGGTGTACCACACATGGTGGTGATTGGTGAGAAAAATTTAGCCAACGGCGAAATCGAATATAAAAACCGCCGCACGGGTGAAAAACAAATGATCGCCAAAGATCAGTTATTGGATTTCTTGAAGAGTCAGGTTAAGGCGTAATTGTTATAAAGTGCGGTTGGAATTTTAGTTGGATTTTCGACCGCACTTTTTATGTGTGAACTCATGAACCCTTGGATTCTTCTGGCTTTTTCCATTGCGTTGGAAATTGTTGCCACTAATTTATTGAAAGTCAGTGACGGTTTTACTAAGGTGGTACCGACCGTTGCGTCGTTAACGCTTTATGCAATTTCCTTTTATTGTGTGTCTATCGTATTTCGGACACTTTCCGTCGGCTTAGTGTATGCTATTTGGTCCGGGGTAGGGATTGTGTTGACGGCGGTGGTGGCTTATTTTGCATTTGGTCAGAAAATCGACACTGCCGGCTTAATTGGTATGGGATTGATTATTTTCGGTGTTTTGGTGATTAATTTGTTTTCACAAAGTGCACACTAACTTATATAATCTGGCCGATTTTTGTTAATTGGAGATCAGAATGAAACATTATGATCCATTGCGTGTTGAGTGGGATTGTCGGCGTGGAATGCTGGAGTTGGATAAGGTAATTATGCCCTTTTACAAACAGCATTTCGAGCAGTTAAATGAGTATAAAAAAGCGATTTTTGTTCGCTTGTTGACTTGTACCGATTTGCAGTTGTTTTCTTGGTTTTTTAATAATGGCAAAATCGATGATCCGGAACTAGCTGAAATGGTGGCGGAAATTCAACAAAAGTTAAACTTAACTCTTTGATTTTTAATGTTCATAAATTTTATTTCATTTTCCCTTAATTTTATGAACTTTTTTTCATTCACTTCGTCTAACGCAGTACGAGAGCTTGCTGGCTTTGCAATGAAAGCCTGTTAGACGTGATATATGAGGTTATATGGCTGAACAGCTAACAGATCAGGCTTTGGTAGAGAGAGTGCAGCAAGGGGATAAGAAGGCCTTTAATTTATTAGTAATACGTTATCAAAATAAAGTGGCTGGATTACTTACTCGGTATATTTCACCGAATGATATTCCTGATGTTGTACAAGAATCGTTTATAAAAGCATATCGTTCAATAGATTCTTTTCGTGGTGATAGTGCTTTCTACACTTGGCTGTATAGAATCGCGGTTAATACCGCAAAAAATTATTTAACTGCACAGGGTCGTCGCCCGCCAAATGAAGATATTTTGGCTGAAGATGCAGAATCCTATGATGTGGGAACAAATTTACGGGATGTGGATACTCCCGAAAATGAAATGTTATCCAATGAGTTGAAGAAGATAGTGTTTGATACCATCAAAGGTTTACAAGAAGATTTACGTACAGCCATTACGTTACGTGAACTCGAGGGATTAAGTTATGAAGAGATCGCAGAAATAATGGATTGTCCAGTAGGTACCGTAAGATCACGGATTTTCCGGGCGCGTGAAATCATTGAAAGCAAAGTCAAGCCGCTTTTGCAGCGTTAATTTAAAACAGGAATACAACTACGGTTAGTCGGAGTATAAAAATGCAAAAAGAATTACTTTCAGCATACATTGATGGTGAAGAAGTTAGTACTGAATTCACCGACCAATTATGCCAAGATGCGGATTTGCAAGAAAGTTGGGCGAATTTCCACACAATTCGCGCTGTAATGCGTCAAGAAACTGGTATTTTCTTAGGCGCAGACTTCTCAACTAAGATGGAAAGTCTGATTGCTGAAGAAGAAATTCATGTGGCACACCCGGTGGTTTCCCAGCCGTTGCCACAAGAGGTTGAAAAATCTCCATTTATGAAGAAACTTAAAGCTTGGTTTGTGCCTATGACACAAGTCGCTGTTGCTGCGAGTGTGTGCTTAGTGGCCGTTTTAGGTGTTCAATCCTTTAACACTAAGTCTGTTTCTCCGGCCTCTACAGATACGCCGGTATTGCAAACATTACCTTTTAACAATGGTGTGCAAGAAGTGAGCTATAACGCACCTAGCAAAGATGTAATGACAGCCGAACAGCTTGAACAAAAAAATAAACGAATTGGTGCTATGTTGCAAAGTTATGAATTACAACGTCGAGTTTACGCGGATTCCATAAATTTGGGACAAGACCACAATAAATGATATATACTTCGGTATGACTGTTTTTCGTAGAATTCACCACCATCTTTTGGTGGTGAATTTGTTTATTGAGAGTTTGCCAATGTTAAAAACATTTCTAAAAAACACCGCACTTTTCTTATTGTTGATCTGTTCATTTTCCTCTTTGGCGGAAGAAACACTCTCGCCAAAACAGCTTTTACAGGAGATGAAAAAAGCCTCCGATCAATTAAATTATGAATTTTCTTTCATTCAAACCACGCCTTCCAATATGGATTCTTTGCGTTATCGCCACTTTAAAGCAGATGGAAAAACCTATGCTCAGTTGGTGACGCTTGATGGTGCACAACAGGAAATTGTTCAGCGGGATGATTTAATCAGCTATTTCCAGGCGAACTATCAGCCTTTTACTATTAATGGCGAAGGTATTATTGATAATTTGCCGCCATTGTTGCAGAGCAATTTCAGCGCACTAGAAAAATATTATGACTTTGTGTATATCGGCCGTAATCGTGTGGCAGATCGTGTTGTACAAACTATTCGAATTTTGCCGAAAGATGACTTTCGTTATCAATACTTAGTTTTTATTGATGAAGAAAACCATTTGTTACTTCGCAGCGATATGTTGGATAGTGATGGTAATTTATTAGATCAGTTCCGTGTAGTGAATTTATATATCGGTGATGGTTTGTCCGGTTTGGTTGAATATTTGAATCATGTTACTATACCGCCATTACTGTTGGATAAAAAAGCCAATAAAACGCCTTCATTTAGTTGGCAGCCCGGTTGGTTGCCGAATGGATTCAAGTTAGTTAATCATAGCATTGAAACTGATTCAGGAGAGAAAATCGAGTCACAGCTTTATAGTGATGGTTTATTTTCTTTCACCCTATATGTTTCTGCAAAAATTGCTGATACTGATAAACAAGATAGCACTTGGCGTCAGGGCGCTTACACGATTTATAGCGAAAGTGTGGATAACAAAGAAGTGACGATTATCGGTCAGGTACCAATTTCCACAGCAAAACGTATAGTGCAGGATATTAAGCTGAGAAAATAGTAAGCAGGTTGCCATGTTGACAGAAAGTGCGGTGGTTATTGAATATGAGTCCGGTCGGGCAAAAGTAAAATGCCAAGCTCAGAGTGCTTGCGGAGCCTGCTCGGCAAAGTCTGCCTGTGGCACTTCTGCCTTGTCGGACCTTGCTGGTACAGGTGCCCGTGGTGAGCATATTTTTACCGTTGAAACCATCACGCCGCTGAAAGTGGGACAACGGGTAGAAATCGGATTATCGGAACATTCGTTGATTAAATCTGCGTTGGTGGTGTATTGCGTGCCGTTATTTACTTTGTTGTTTAGCACATGGTTATTTGACGGGGTGTTTGATCACGAGTTAGTCAGCGTTATTTTTATCTTTTTGGCGACTGCACTTTCATTTTTTGCGGTGCGTTGGTATGCCAAAAAACTTAATCATAAATCCACTTATCAACCCGTATTATTACGGGTTTTATAACTTCGACAACGGATTCCTTTTCTGGTTTAGGTTGGTATATAATCAGACCCATTCAACCCTCTCTAAGGATCATTTATGCTCCCCATGCTCGGCATTACCGGCCACAGTGGTAGTGGCAAAACCACATTATTAGAAAAGCTTTTACCTGCATTACAACAGCGAAATTTACGCCCTGCGGTCATTAAACATAGCCATCATAACGCGCAAATTGACAAAGAAGGCAAGGATAGTTGGCGTATGAAAGAGGCGGGATCTGCACAAGTGATTATGACGTGTGATCAACGTTGGGCGTTGATGACAGAAACACCGCAAAGTGCGTCTCTAGCTTATTTGGCACAACAATTTGATGCCACGTTAACCGATTTTGTGTTGGTCGAAGGCTTTAAGCAGGAACCGATTGAAAAAATTCTACTGCACCGCCGAGATATGACGAAGCCATTGCCTGTGATTGATGATCATGTATTAGCAGTGGCAACTGATTATCCGTTAGACTGCGACAAACCAGTTTTAGATATAAATCATATCGACCAAGTTGCTGAGTTTATCGTGACTTGGTATCAACAAAAGTGCGGTTAAAATTAAGAGTATTTTTATGAGTGAGCGTCAGAATTATCGTAACTTAGCTTGGATTGCTGCTATAGCGTTATTTATGCAATCTCTTGATGCCACTATTCTAAACACTGCCTTGCCTGCTATCTCCGCCAGCCTGAATGAATCGCCATTAGAAATGCAAATGACAATTATCAGTTATGCTCTCACCGTCGCGTTATTCATTCCACTTACCGGCTGGGTGGCGGACAAATATGGCACACTAAACGTCTTTCGTGTTGCTGTCGGCATTTTTGTGTTGGGTTCTGTTGCCTGCGCTATGGCAAATTCATTAAATGCTTTGATTTTGTCTCGTATTTTGCAAGGCTTCGGTGGTGCATTAATGATGCCTGTGGCGCGTTTGGCAATTATTCGTCATGTGCCGAAAACTCAATTAGTCGCTGCATGGAACGCCATGGCAATGGCTGGGCTTATCGGCCCGGTGATGGGGCCTATTGTTGGTGGCTGGTTAGTGACACATGCCACTTGGCATTGGATTTTCTTAATTAATATTCCTATTGGCTTACTAGGCATCTGGTTTGCGGGGCGTTATATGCCGAACAGCACAGGCAAAATTAATAAATTGGATTGGTTTGGTTTCGTATTGTTTGCTAGCGGATTGGCAGGCGTTACTCTTGGTTTGGATTTACTTTCGGAAGATAGGGTTAGTCAATGGAGCACCGCTCTTATTTTGCTCATTGGGGTTCTCAGTTTTGTTGTTTATTGTTTCTATGCACAGCGCGTACAAACCCCCTTATTACCACTAAATTTATTTACTGTTCGAACCTTTCGCGTAGGTATTATTGCTAATGTTTTTATTCGTTTAACCGGCTCCGGTATCCCCTTTCTCATGCCCTTAATGTTACAACTTGTATTTCATTACAGTGCCGAAATTGCCGGTTGGTTATTGGCACCTATTGCACTTAGCTCCATTGTCACTAAATCCTTTGCCAGCAAAATTTTGTCGCGTTTTGGCTACAAAACAACGCTAATTTTCACCGCACTTTCTATGACAATTGCTATTGCGACCATGAGTCTGCTTAATCAACAAACGTCATTATTGCTGCTTATCTGCATCTTGGCATGGTACGGTAGTTGTATGTCTATTATCTTCACCGCCGTCAATACCTTGACTATCAGTGAGTTAAGTGACCAAAATGCGAGTGCCGGCTCCACCTACCTCAGTGTAATCCAACAAGTCGGTATTAGCGTGGGTATCGCTGTCTCTGCCGTGATTCTCGATATTTACCGTCATGTTATCGGCCAACAAGGTGACCAATTACAACAAGCCTTCAACTACACTTTCCTCACCTCTGCGCTATTTGGCATCCTGTTGTTATGGGTTCTGAGCTATCTTAAAAAGGAAGATGGTGCGGGAAATTTTCATCGAAAATAGGTACAAAAGTTATCGTGATAGGTTGCTGAAAAATAAAGAATTAGGGAAAGGTTATTCCTCTATTAAATGCCTTGATATTATTTGTTCATCCTTTCTTAAATAAAGTAACGAGTATCCCATTATGGGAAATACTGTATAAATAGATTTATCAACGTTATCTCAAACATCTAAAGATGTAATATTCCACATAAAATGAATCGATTATTTTGCTGTCTTACTTGAATCGCTCCAGCTTTTGCGCTAAAGTTCGCATCAATTTCCAAAAGGAAGATCGTCGTTTCCGGTGAGGCGGCAGGACTTCAAATCCTGTTGAGGCTGCCAGCAGTCTCGGGTAGGTTCAACTCCTACGATCTTCCGCCAGTAAATCCTTTCTAATCAAAATAATAAAAAAAATCACCGCACTTTTGTTGTAAATAAGCAGTTTTTAAACCCAACTTTATTTCTCTTCCATGTTCAGTAATTGTTCAATAAGCCTTTTGGATTGATTGAGGGATGTTATTTGTTCATGGATATCCGTGAGTCTAGTTTTTAGTTTGCTTCGCAAGCTATCACAAAAATGTTGTGGTTTTTCGTTGAGGCAAGTTCGTAACAGCGCAATATCTTTCAACGCCAATCCTGCGTGATTGAGTAAAATTACTTTTTTCACATAATCAATATCTTGCTTGTCATAACTTCGGTATCCATTAGCATTGCGTAATGGATTGATTAAGTTAAATTTTTCATAAAAACGTATCATGCGAACGCTACTGCCACAGGCTTTGGCGAATTCTCCGATTTTCATTGTTCCTCCTGCTTGACCCTAACATTGTGTCACACTTTATATTATAGCGGTTTAAGTACACAAGGAGGATTTATGAATAGACGACAATTTTGTTATTTAAGTCTTGGTGCAGGGGCGGTAGTAAGTAGTATGGCATTTGGCCAGAGTTCCTCAGCGACGCAACAGTATAAAGTTTTTATTATTCATGGTTATGGCGCGACGCCGCAGGATCATTGGTTTCCTTGGTTGAAACAGCAAACATCACAATACGAGATTTCGACCGTTATGATTCCTTTCCCAAATAGCGAACATCCCGATTTTGAGCGTTGGCAGCAAACGTTACGAGATTATGTCGGTATGCCTGATGAGCGTTGTATTTTTGTTGCTCATAGCTTGGGAACGATTAGTTTATTGCATTATTTGAGCGTGATGTGTCCTAAGCGAATTGGAGGAATGATTCTAGTAGCCGGTTTTGCCGGGCGGATTCCGGGACTGGCAACAATTAATGATTTTAATATTGATGCCTACGTTGATCGAACAACAATTGATTTTGCTGCAATTCAAACCATGACGTCGAAAATTTACTGCGTTATTAGTGACGATGATTACATTGTGGTGCCGAAAAGTAGCCATTTATTGGCACAACAACTACACGCGCAAATTATTAATGTGGAAAAGGGCGGACACTTTTTGGCGACGGATGGCTTTACTCAATTACCACAAGCATGGTTGGCACTTAAACAATGCATACAATAATTTCATAGGAGGGATGATGTTTAAGATCATTATGCTAATTACTAAAAAAGCGTCTCTATCGACAACTGAATTTACTCGGTTATGGCGATTACATTCCCAAAAAGTCGAGGATTTTAAGGAAGTATTGAGAATTCAGCGTTATTGTAAAACCGTTCCATTAACCGGTGGGAATCAACTGAGTACGCAAAGGGAAACGCTACCTTTTAAGTTCGATGCTATGGGCGAATTATGGTATGGTTGCAAAGATGATTTTTTGCGTACCAGAGATTCAGAGGAAGGCAGAAGGGTTTTAGCTATTCTTAAGGAAGACGAAAAACGCTTTGTGGATTTGTCTAATTCCGTTATGTGGCTGGGTGAGGAAGAACAAGTGCTTTAAACAAAAGTGCGGTCAGAAAAACACTTAAATTTCTGACCGCACTTTTTCCTTTATATGGATTAACGACGAGGTAAATAACGGGTTGGATCGACCGATTTACCTTTGTAGCGAATTTCAAAGTGAAGTTTTACGCCGTTGGTACCGGTGCTGCCCATTTTGGCAATTTGTTGACCGGCTTTCACTTCCTGTTGGTCTTTCACTAAGATGCTGTCATTGTGGGCGTAGGCACTGAGGAAGTCATCGTTGTGTTTGATGATGATCAGATTTCCGTAGCCACGTAACGCATTGCCCGCGTAAACTACACGACCGCCGGCAGCCGCGTTAACCGCTTGTCCGCGTGAACCGCTGATGTCGATACCTTTATTGCCGCCATCAGAGTTTGAGAAACCTTGGATAACGTTACCGTTGGTCGGCCAACGCCAAGCGACGTTAGAGACGGCCGGCGCGGTTTCTGTTGGTGTTACTTGGCCTGTGGTCGGTTGTTGCACCTGTGTCGTCAATGGCGCATTAGACGGCGATGTACCGCCTACACCGGCTTTGATCGGACCGGTAATGGTACCATCAGAGCCATATTGTGTACCGTTAGCGCCTGGAGTATAGGTAATCGTTGGTTCGGTTGCGCCCGGTTGAGTCGTTGCTTGCATAGGCTGAACCGGCGTGGTTTTTGCCGTCGGTTGTGGGGTGGCAGAGCGTCCGTTAGACACCTTTAAGGTTTGCCCCACGCTTAGACTATATGGCTCTTTCATGTTATTTAACGCGGCCAACTCTTTTACATCTAAGCCGGAAATATAAGCAATGAGGAACATGGTATCGCCTTTACGTACGGTATAAGTTTCCCCTTTATAGAAGCCTTTGTTAATTTGGGTATAATCCGGCGCGTTAGTGGTTGGGTTACGCGGGATGGTAAAATCCTGTGAAGCCTGCTGAGGGTGTGTTTGTGCCACAGGTTGTGGTTGCATCTGTTGCACTGGCTGTTGTACCGGTTGTGGTTGTTGATAGGTCGGCTGGAAATTTGGTTGTGGTGTGGATTGTGCACCGGTACCTTGCATATTGCCACCTTGTTGCATTGGGCCATTCATGGAATTCGGTACATTACTTTGAGTAATTTGCGGTTCCCAGGTGGCATTGCCACCATCGGAACTACCGTCCACTGCCTGCATCATGCCCGGAGAAAGTGTGCCGTCGGCGTTTTCTACCGGTGCCGGTGAGTTTGAGCTACAAGCTGCAAGTACAGCGAGCGTTATTGGTAAAAGTAAAAAAGATTTTTTCATTTTTTTGATTCCTTAATTATTTCATATTCGTTGGCATACTATGTTGTTGGATTTCAGGCATCCAGCTCCCCCCTGCGATTGCACCTGTGCCTTCTACCGGTTGCATAATCCCCGGTGGAAGTTCATTTTCATCTTTTGGCGCGTCTTGCGAAGAACAGGCCGCGAGCGTTAACATCATAGACAATAACAAAATCAGTTTATTCATTTGATCACCTTGCTTAACGTAGAATTAAATAAGCGATGACGGCTAAAACAACCACCGCCCATCCAATAATTTCAATAGATTTGCGTAATTTCGCCGCAAATTTTTCACCACCCCAAGCGGCTAATTTCGCGACTAAGATAAATCGTGCTGCGCGAGAGATAAAGGCGGTGAGAACAAACGGCAGAAATGCCATGTGCATCACGCCGGCGCAAATGGTAAATACCTTATAAGGAATTGGCGAAAACCCTGCCACAAACACTACCAAAATGCCCCATTTTTCAAACCAGTGAATCGCCGTTTGCCAATGTTCTTGATAACCCCATTGCGTAATGTATTGTTCTACCAAGTCAAAGGCGTAATAACCCAATGCGTAGCCAATCATGCCACCCAAGACGGAGGCAATAGCTGTTAACCAGGCGAATTTCATTGCGCTTTGTGGCTTTGACATAGACATTGGAATTAACATCACGTCGGGTGGAATGGGGAAAAAAATGGCTTCGATAAAACTCACGAAAGATAACCAAAAAGGTGCGAAACGATGTTTCGACCAAATCATGGTTTTATCATACATTGCACCAAACAGGTTCATTTCGCTTCCCTAATTTCAAAAATCTGCATTATTCACTTTCTAACCAATGTTGTAAAGCGCTGATTGACTGGTGTGCAGTCATGTCTACTTGAATCGGCGTGATGGAAACATAGCCGTTTTTTACCGCATGAAAATCGGTGCCTTCGCTTTCATATTCAGGCAATCCGCTTAGGCCTATCCAATAAATATCTTCATCACGTGGGCTTTTTTGTTTAATCACTTCAGCAGCTGAGGAGCGATAGCCCAAGTGGCAGACTTTGATACCTTTGAGTTCTTCGTAAGGCACATCCGGCACGTTAATGTTCAAAATTTGATGTTTACCCAATAATTGCGAATGCAATTTAGGGACTAAATCGCACACCACGCGGGCCGCCGTTTCAAAGTGCTGGCGGCCATCGAGCGACACAGCAATGGCCGGTAAGCCTAAATGGCGCCCTTCAAAGGCAGCAGCTACGGTGCCGGAGTACAAAACGTCATCGCCTAAATTGGCTCCGGCGTTAATGCCGGAAACCACTAAATCCATGCGTCCGGAAAGAAAACCGTTGAGCGCAATATGCACGCAATCGGCCGGCGTGCCGTTGACGCAATAGTCGCCGCTTTCCAAACGTAACGGTTGGAGTGGCTTAATTAAGGTTAGTGAGCTGGAAGCCGCGCTGCGATTGCTGTCCGGTGCCACAATAGTGACATTGGCGATATTGCGTAGTGCTTGTGCCATTACACGGATACCCGGCGCGTGAATGCCGTCATCGTTACTTAATAAAATATTCATGTTTTTCCTATTTTTCTTCTTGTTATTCGTCGGCGATGTTTACCAGCTCGCGCGCTAAAGCGGTGGCATAACTGCCTGCTGGTAAATAAAATTTCAAACGTAAGCCGTTTGGTTCAAATTGCCATTGGAATTGCTGTGGCTGCATTAATATTGGGCGCCGTGCCGCTTTCATGCGTTCTTGTCGCATTAAATCAAACAATGCTTGATGTTGGGCGAAAATTTCATTTTCAAAATCGACCGCACTTTTATCTTCTTCGCCGATAAGTGGCGCGGTGAGTAAAATATCCTGCTGTATCAAGCGTTGTTGCAGTTGTGTTAAATCTTCCGATGCGTCCGCCACAAACCAACTGTGCGAGCCGTTAAGTTGCAAAACATCTCCATTTAAGACCTGCTGAGCCAAGCCAAGTTCAATACGCTTGGCCACAATAAGGTTGAAAACCTCACTGCGTGCAGCAGAAAGATAGAAGCTACGTTTATTGCGATCTTTTACTTTAATTTCGCCATTTGCCCAGCGTAACGCCTGCGTTAAGTTATTGCCATCTCGGCCAAAACGTTGTTCGGTGAAATAATTTGGGAAACCGTTTTTTACCAGAAAATCTAACCGCACTTTGAGTTCATCGGTTTCTTCGGCGTTGCGGAGCAAAATCTCAAAATGATTGCCTTGTAGGCTACCGATACGAATTTTCCGTTGGTGGCGGGTGACTTCCAGAATTTCTACCCCTTCGAGGGAAAATTGACTGAAATCCGGCGTTGGCTGTCCGGGCATTTGCAGACTGAACCATTGCTCGGTAACGGCTTTGCGATCTTTCAAACCGGCGTAGCTCATATTGCGGGCAGAAATACCGGCGAATTTTGCCAGTTGCTCGCCTACAAACAAGGTGTTGCAATCGGTTTTGCGTACTTTCACGACAACAAATTCGCCGTCGCCACTCATGTCGTAGCCAAGCTGTTCTTTGACCACAAAATCTGCACATTCCGCTTTTAAAAGTGCGGTCTGTTTTGGCGGTGTTTTTTGCAGATAGGCTAAATCCATCATGATTTGCGTACCAATAAGGCGACTGCTTCGCAGGCAATGCCTTCACCGCGACCGGTAAAGCCAAGCTTTTCTGAGGTGGTGGCTTTGACGTTGACTTGTTCGATGTCAACAGACAAATCCTGTGCGATCAGGGCGCGCATGGCATCAATATGCGGGCGCATTTTCGGTGCTTGGGCGATAATGGTCACATCCACGTTGCCTACGATATAGCCTTTTTCCTGTACTTGACGGTACGCTTCCCGTAGTAACACGCGGCTGTCTGCGCCTTTGTATTGCATGTCCGTGTCGGGAAATAATTTGCCAATGTCACCCAAAGCTACAGCGCCGAGTAAGGCATCGGTTAGCGCATGGAGCGCCACATCCCCGTCGGAATGGGCGATAAAGCCTTTATCAAAGGGGATGGTGACGCCGCCGATAATGAGCGGATTGTCGGTGCCGAAAGCGTGAACATCAAAACCATGGCCGATTCGTATCATTTTGTCTTCCTCATTAAATAAAATTCCGCCAGCGCCAAATCTTCCGGACGGGTAACTTTAATATTGTCGCTACGTCCCGCCACCAAGTGCGGTTGAAATCCCGCAAGTTCCATGGCAGAGGCTTCATCAGTCACGGCAAGCTGTTGCTGTTGGGCGTGGATTAACGCGTTTCGTAATAGCTCCGCGCGGAAAAACTGCGGCGTCTGCGCCAACCAAAGTTGGCTGCGATCTTCGGTGTGGGCAATTTGTTGTGAAGGCAGCGCACGCTTGATGGTATCCGTCGCCGGAATCGCCAAAATCGCGCCGTTGTCATCAGTAATTTCAAGTAATTTGTCTAAATCGCCATGCGTTAAGCAAGGACGTGCCGCATCATGCACCATTACCCAAACATCCGTGCCGGCATTTTGTATCGCTTTTAATCCGTTTAACACCGAATCAGCGCGGGTTTCACCGCCTTCTACTAAGGTGATTTTCGGGTTTTGTGTCAGATTAAGTTGAGCAATGTAAGGATCATCGGCAGCCACTGCCAACACGATTTGGCTGATGTGCGGATAAGAAAGCAACACGTTTAAGGTGTGCTGCAAAATGGGTTGTCCGTGAATAGGAAGGTATTGTTTCGGTTTGTCCGCCTGCATCCGACTGCCAACGCCGGCCGCCGGCACAACGGCGATAATCTTGCGATTTGAGATCATTATTTGTGTTCTTTGACGATGTGATAGAAAGTTTCGTTTGGTTTCACCATTTCATGTTGCGAACGCGCCCGTTCTTCAATGGCATCCACCCCTTCTTTGAGATCTTTGATTTCTGCGGCAATGATTTGATTTCGCTGGGAAAGTTTTTCGTTTTCCTGTTGATGTACGGCAATTTCTTTGGTGGTGTTTTTGTAATCCCAATAACCGTTTTTACCGAACCAAAAATCATATTGGAACAGCAATAACACCGCAATGAGTAAAGAAATAAATAAACGCATAAAAAATAATAAATCGAGAAAAATTGTGCTTAGTTTACCTTGAATCGCGTCAAAATGCGATATTGCGCCGTTCTGCGCCGAATAATTTCTTAAAAATCGGGCTGTATCGTAGTAAGATAAGGCAATTTTTAACAGCCAGTGAGGTGCCTATGAAACCCTATTTAATTGCTCCTTCCATTCTTTCCGCTGACTTGGCGCGTTTGGGCGAAGATGTGGAAAATGTCTTAAAGTGCGGTGGTGATGTGATTCATTTTGATGTAATGGATAACCACTATGTGCCGAATCTGACCTTCGGCCCTGCCGTGTGTAAGGCGTTGCGTAATTACGGTATCACTGCGCCGATTGACGTGCATTTAATGGTGAAGCCTGTAGATCGCATTATCCCTGATTTCGCCAAAGCCGGCGCCAACTACATTACCTTTCACCCTGAAGCCTCCGAGCATATCGACCGCACTTTGCAACTTATCCGCGACAACGGCTGTAAATCCGGTTTGGTGTTCAACCCGGCAACACCGTTAAGTTACCTGGATTATGTGATGGACAAAGTGGATGTCATTTTGCTAATGTCCGTGAATCCGGGCTTTGGTGGGCAATCCTTTATTCCTGCGACCTTGGATAAACTCAAACAGGCAAGAAAATGCATTGATGAGAGCGGATTGGATATTCGCTTAGAAGTGGACGGCGGCGTGAAAGTCAGCAACATTGCAGAAATCGCTCGCGCCGGTGCGGATATGTTCGTTGCCGGATCGGCGATTTTCGATCAACCGGACTACAAAAAAGTCATTGATGAAATGCGTCAACAGTTAGCCGCAGTAGGAAAATAAGCATGACAGGACAGTTTAAATTAATCGGTTTTGATTTGGATGGCACCTTGGTAGACAGCCTGCCTGATTTGGCGCTATCCGTGAATTCAGCGTTAGCAGAATTCGATTTGCCACAAGCGCCTGAAGCGTTGGTGCTTACTTGGATTGGCAATGGCGCGCAGATTTTAATTGCCCGCGCGTTAGAATGGGCAACGGCACAATCAGGCAAAACCTTGACGGACGCTCAAATTGCCACATTAAAGGAACATTTTAATGTCTTTTACGGTGAAAACATCTGCAATCGCAGCCGTTTATTCCCTCACGTGAAAGAGACTTTGCAGAAACTTAAAGCTAAAGGCTATCGTTTGGCTGTTGTTACCAACAAACCGACCCAACACACCCGCCCCGTGTTGAAGGCTTTCGGCATTGAAGACTTATTCGATGAAGTGTTAGGCGGACAATCGTTACCGGCCATCAAACCGCACCCGGGCCCGCTGTTCTATTTATGCGGTAAATTCGGTTTATACCCGAAACAAGTGCTGTTTGTCGGCGATTCCCGCAACGATATTATTGCCGCCCATAATGCCGGTTGCCCGGTGGTGGGGTTGACTTACGGTTACAACTACAATATTCCAATCTCTGAATCCCATCCGGATTGGGTGTTTGAGGATTTTGCGGAGTTATTGACGATTGTTTGATTGATTCTTCTGAATGGATGGCGCAAACGTCCACGTTTGTGCCTTTATTTAATTTTGGCTACAGCACAAGCGTGGACGCTTGCGCTATCAATAATAAGATTTAAAAATTAAGGATGTAAAAATGACCAAACCTATCGTGTTCAGCGGCGTACAGCCATCAGGTGAATTGACTATCGGTAACTACCTCGGTGCGTTGCGTCAGTGGGTGAAAATGCAGGATGACTACGAATGCCTGTTCTGTATCGTGGATCAACACGCCATCACCGTACGCCAAGATCCGGCGGCATTACGCAAAGCCACATTGGACGTGTTGGCGTTATATTTAGCCTGCGGTATCGACCCGGCAAAATCCACGATTTTCATTCAATCTCATGTGCCGGAACACGCGCAACTGGCTTGGGTGTTAAACTGCTATACGTATTTCGGCGAAATGGGTCGTATGACCCAGTTTAAAGACAAATCCGCCCGTTATGCAGAAAACATCAACGTAGGTTTGTTCACTTATCCGGTGTTAATGGCGTCGGACATCTTGCTTTATCAAGCCAACCAAGTGCCGGTAGGCGAAGACCAAAAACAACATTTGGAAATCACCCGCGACATCGCGCAACGTTTTAATTCCTTATACGGACCGCACTTTGCTGTGCCGGAAGTGTTCATCCCGAAAGCAGGTGCGCGCGTAATGTCCTTGCTAGAGCCGGAAAAGAAAATGTCCAAATCCGATGAAAATCGCAACAATGTTATCGGCTTATTGGAAGACCCGAAAGCGGTCGCGAAGAAAATTAAACGCGCGGTAACCGACTCCGATGAGCCGCCGGTGATTCGTTATGACGTGAAAAACAAAGCGGGCGTGTCCAATCTTCTCGACATTCTTTCCGGCGTAAGCGGCAAAACCATCGCAGAACTTGAGCAGGAATTTGAAGGCAAAATGTACGGTCACTTGAAAGGTGCTGTCGCCGACGAAGTTTCCGCCATGTTGACTACCTTGCAGGAACGTTACTACCACTTCCGCAACAACGAGGAATTACTTCTCCAAATCGCCAAAGAAGGTGCCGAAAAAGCGAAAGCTCGCGCACAGGCTACTTTAGCAAAAGTGTATGATGCCATTGGGTTTATTGGTGCGAAGTAAGTGATTCCAGATAAAAACAAAAGCGGCGTTAAAGCCGCTTTTTATTTCAAACTAAAAGCCGGATACAAACAAAAAGTGCGGTGAAAATTCATTTTAAATTTCGACCGCACTTTATAGAAAACAAATCGATTAATTAACTCATCTGCGTAAAGAAATCGCGAATCCCCACTAGCATATTATTAATCGCAACCGCCGCTAAAATTAGCCCCATTACACGGCTGATAACCGCCGCGCCGGTATTGCTGATCCAGCGTTGAATGCGGTTGGCCGCGAGGAATAAGAAATAGGTGATCAGCAAGACGGACAACATGATTAGCGTTGTCATGGTTTGGTCGAACAGGCTGAAGCGGTGATTATCGGTGAGCAATACAATGGCCATCATGGCGCCGGGTGAGGCAATGGACGGCACAGCCAACGGGTAAACCGCCAGTTCGTTTAGATTGGACGAGAGTCTCATTTCCTGTTCCGGTTTGCCTTCGCCGAAAATCATGGTTAAGGCAAACAGCAATAACACCAATCCGCCGGCGATTTGGAAGGCGGTGAGAGGGATTTGCATGGCTTCTAATAAAGCTTGCCCGGCAAGCAGGAAGAAAATCAAAATGCCGGCGGAAATCATAACGGCTTTACGTGCGATTTTGTGACGATCTTCCACTGATAATCCAACTGTCTTGGTTAAATAGACAGGGATGGAGCCGATTGGGTCAATAACCGCCCATAGCACTACAAATTGAACGACGAGAGAATCAAACATTGGCAACTCCGATAAAAAAGTGGAAAATAACGCGCGTATTTTTATGAACTGATATCTTATATTAAATTCGTTATAAACCAATGCTTTTTTTCACAAATTTAACCTTAAAACGGGGCTTGACTACGCTCCTCGAAAACGCCAATGCGACCATTAATCCGGGCCAGAAAGTCGGCTTAGTCGGTAAAAATGGCTGCGGAAAATCTTCCTTATTCGCTTTATTGAAAAATGAAATGAGCGCCGAAGGCGGCGAGGTGTCTTTTCCGTCAAATTGGGCGTTGGCGTGGGTGAATCAAGAAACGCCTGCGCTAGATTGTCGCGCCATTGATTATGTCATTCAGGGTGATCGCGAATATACCCGTTTACAACAGGCGTTACAGCAAGCGAATGCCGAGAATGACGGCAATGCCATTGCTACTTTACACAGCCGGTTAGATACCATTGATGCATGGACGATAGAAGCCCGTGCCGGCGAGTTATTACACGGTTTAGGCTTTACTCAAGCGGAATTGGAGCAGCCGGTCAGGGCGTTTTCCGGCGGTTGGCGGATGCGCTTGAATTTGGCTCAAGCCTTGATTTGCCGTTCTGATTTGTTATTGCTTGATGAACCGACCAACCACTTGGATTTAGACGCCGTGATTTGGTTGGAGCGTTGGTTAAAACAATATCAGGGCACATTAATTCTGATCTCGCACGATCGCGACTTTTTAGATCCGATTGTCGGCAAGATTTTGCATATTGAACAACAAAAACTCAATGAATACACGGGCGATTATTCTTCTTTTGAATTGCAACGGGCAACCAAATTGGCTCAACAGAGCGCTATGTATCGCCAACAACAACTGAAAATCGATCACTTACAGCGTTATATTGACCGTTTCAAAGCCAAAGCCACCAAGGCTAAACAGGCGCAAAGCCGTATTAAGGCATTGGAACGCATGGAAAAAATTGCACCGGCGTATGTGGATAATCCGTTTCATTTTGAATTTCGTGAGCCACTCTCCCTGCCAAGCCCTTTGTTAATGATGGAAAATGTCTCTGCCGGGTATGGTTTGGGCGAAAGTGTGGTGGAAATTTTAAGCAAAATTAAACTGAATCTGGTGCCCGGTTCACGTATTGGTTTGCTCGGTAAAAATGGCGCAGGAAAATCTACCTTAATTAAATTATTGGCAGGCGAAATCCCCCCGACCGGCGGCACGATTCAATTGGCAAAAGGTGTGCAGTTAGGCTATTTCGCACAACATCAATTGGATACGTTACGCGCGGATGAAAGCGCCTTGTGGCATTTGCAAAAAATTGCGCCTCAACAAACGGAGCAACAACTGCGCGATTATTTAGGCGGATTTGCTTTTCACGGCGACAAAGTCAATCAGCCAGTGGCGTCTTTTTCCGGTGGCGAAAAAGCGCGCTTGGTATTGGCGCTCATTGTGTGGCAACGCCCGAACTTACTGTTACTGGACGAACCGACCAACCACTTGGATTTGGATATGCGCCAGGCGTTGACCGAAGCGTTGGTGGATTATCAAGGTTCTTTGGTATTGGTGTCGCACGATCGTCATTTGTTGCGCAGCACCGTGGATGAATTTTATTTGGTGCACGATAAACAGGTGGAAGAGTTTAAAGGTGATTTGGCGGATTATCAGAAGTGGCTGAACGAGCAGAATGCACAGCCAGCAGTGATAAAAGCACAAAATGAGCTCAGCGAAAATGAAAATTCTGCCGCTAGCCGTAAAGAGCAAAAACGCAAAGAGGCAGAATTGCGTCAACAACTGGCGCCACTGCGTAAACAGGCCACACAGCTGGAAAATCAAATGGAAAAACTGGGTACGCAATTACAGCAGATTGAAATGGATTTAGCGGATCCGAGTTTGTACGACGTAGAAATGAAAGCAAAACTGACCGCACTTTTAAGTGATCAAGTGCTAGTTAAAAAGCAATTGGAAAGCGTAGAAGCCGACTGGTTGGCACTACAAGAAAGCATAGAAGACATCATGTCTCAAGCAGAATAAAACGCAAAAATAATTGTGTTTTGGAAGCGGTATCACATTATTTTTAAAAAGATCAAAATTTCACTTGATACTGTATATTGATACAGTTATTATAAGCGCAAATTTTGATAATGCATTTTTCCCCCGAGGTATAAACATGGCAACTCAAGAAGAAAAACAAAAAGCGCTCGAAGCCGCGTTAGGTCAAATCGAAAAACAATTTGGTAAAGGCGCTATCATGAAATTAGGCGACAGCCAAAAATTGGATATTGAAGCGATTTCCACCGGTTCCTTCGGTCTTGACTTAGCGTTAGGGATCGGCGGTTTGCCAATGGGACGTATCGTTGAAATTTTCGGACCGGAATCTTCCGGTAAAACCACTTTAACGCTTTCTGTTATTGCCGAAGCGCAAAAAGCGGGTAAAACCTGTGCCTTTATTGATGCGGAACATGCCTTAGACCCAATTTATGCCTCTAAACTGGGCGTGGATGTGAAAGAGTTGTTGGTTTCTCAACCGGACAACGGCGAGCAAGCGTTAGAAATCTGTGATGCCTTAGTACGTTCCGGTGCGGTGGATGTGATTATTGTTGACTCCGTTGCAGCCTTAACGCCGAAAGCAGAAATTGAAGGCGACATGGGCGATTCTCATGTGGGCTTGCAAGCACGTCTTATGTCCCAAGCGTTGCGTAAATTAACCGGACAAATTAAAAATGCCAACTGTTTAGTGATTTTCATCAACCAAATCCGTATGAAGATCGGCGTGATGTTTGGTAACCCGGAAACCACTACCGGTGGTAATGCACTGAAATTCTATGCCTCTGTGCGTTTGGATATTCGTCGTGTCGGTTCAATTAAAGAAGGCGATGAAGTGATTGGTAACGAAACCCGCGTGAAAGTGGTGAAAAACAAAGTCGCACCGCCGTTCCGTCAAGTAGACTTCCAAATTCTGTATGGCGAAGGTATTTCTAAAGAAAGCGAACTGATTGATTTAGGTGTGAAACACAAGCTCATCAGTAAAGCAGGCGCATGGTATGCTTATCAGAATGAGAAAATCGGTCAGGGCAAAACCAATGCGATGAAATGGTTAAAAGATAACCCTGAACAAGCGAAAATCATTGAAAGCACGTTGCGTGATGAGTTATTGGCTCACCCGGAATCTGCGATTACGGCTGACTCTGACAACGAAGCGCAAGGTAATATCGAGAGTGATTTTGAATAAATGCGTTATCCTAAAAAGTGCGGTCAAAAATGACCGCACTTTTGTTATCTCCAGAGGTAAAAAGACAAGGGGCGGAATATGTCTTCGTTAGCATTAGGTTATGTGATGAATTTACTGTCACGACGAGAATATAGCGAATTTGAATTACGTTGCAAAATGCAAGAAAAGGCATTTACCGAGGAGGAGATTGAACAGGTTATTGCCCACTGCCAACAAAAAAATTGGCAAAATGATCAGCGTTTTACCGAAAGTTATTTGCACAGTCGTTCACAGCGTGGCTATGGTTTGCAGCGAATCAAACAGGAATTACGTCAACTGAAAGGTGTGGAAAGTGCAACCATTGACGTGGCGCTTAGTCAATGTGATATCGATTGGTCAGCGTTGGCGTTAAACGTGTTACGCAAAAAATTTCCCAATTACATGGAAAAACAACCGCCGAAGATGAAACAGAAAATCTGGCAATATATGTTATCGCATGGGTTTCATTCTGATGAATTCGCCGATTATGTGGGGTCTGAATCTCAGGAATTTGACTAAAATAGCACCTGAGAAAACTGACATTCCCCTTATTTCGGCGTAGAATTACCGACAATCAGATAACGTTAAATTAAGGAGAAAAAATGACTAAAGTAATTCATACCGATAAAGCACCTGCAGCCATTGGTCCTTATGTACAAGCTGTTGATTTAGGCAATTTGGTTCTCACGTCCGGACAAATTCCCGTTAATCCGACAACCGGCGAAGTGCCGAAAGAGATCGTTGCACAAGCCCGTCAATCTTTAGAGAATATTAAAGCCATTGTTGAACAAGCGGGATTGAGTGTTGCCCACATTGTAAAAACCACGGTTTTTGTAAAAGATCTCAATGACTTTGCTGCAGTTAATGCAGAATATGAACGTTTTTTCAAAGAAAATAATCATCCGAGCTTCCCGGCACGTTCTTGCGTGGAAGTTGCTCGTTTGCCAAAAGACGTTGGTGTGGAAATTGAAGCGATCGCTGTAAGAGCCTAGTTTTCAGCGTGTTTGAACAGAAATAAATAAGCTCCCGAATACGGGAGCTTATTGTTAATGTGCGTTAGTGTTTTTAACCTGCAACACACTCACTTAATACCGGTTTATCATCCCCTTCAACTAAATCTGCAGTTTTGCCTTTGGTATAAAGTTTATAGGTATAATTTTTGCTGATTGCTTGATAATTTGTGCCGGAAGCCATTTTCATCAATTCCATAGGAATCATTTCATCCATTTGATTAATAACGGCATAAGAGCTGCTACCCGTATTGATAAAAACAACTTCCAAGTTTTTGCCGTCTTTACAGCTATAAGTAATTTTTGTGACTTCGTCTGCACCTTTGCTTTTTTTTTGCTAAGACTTGAGGTGAGATTGTTGCTAACGCGCAAGCCAAGGTGGTAATTAAAGTGGTTTTTAATAATTTCATAGTATTCTCCTGTCCATGACAAATGAAATTCAGCTCTTAGACAGAGTTGATTTGCCAAGAGTTCACAGCTGAATAATTTTTATTTACGAAATACAAAGAGCCTTACAAATAATAATCTGTAATAAAAAACCATCTCCTATGAGATGGTTTTTTTACGTTAAAGTGCGGTCAGAAATTAGAGAATTTCTTTCGCTTTGGCAACAACGTTATCTACAGTGAAGCCAAAGAGTTTGAACAATTGGTCTGCCGGTGCGGATTCACCGAAGCTGTTCATACCAACAATACGACCGCTGAAGCCAACGTATTTGTACCAGACATCAGAAATGCCCGCTTCAATGGCTACACGTTTTGTCACTGCCGCAGGTAAAACAGATTCACGATAAGTTTCATCTTGTTTGTCAAACACGTTGGTGCTTGGCATAGAAACCACACGAACTTTTTTGCCTTCCGCAGTTAATTGTTCAGCTGCTTTCACGGCTAATTCCACTTCAGAACCGGTCGCAATGAAAATTAGATCCGGCGTGCCGGCACAGTCTTTTAACACGTAAGCGCCGCGTGCCACGTTAGCTAATTGCTCAGAAGTGCGGTCCATTTGAAGAAGATTTTGACGGGTGAAGATTAACGCGCTTGGGCCATTGGTTCTTTCAATCGCCGCTTTCCATGCAATCGCAGACTCCACTTGGTCGCAAGGACGCCATGTTTCTAAGTTCGGAATGAGGCGTAGCGCTGCGGTTTGTTCAACCGGTTGGTGGGTTGGGCCGTCTTCGCCTAAACCGATGGAATCATGGGTGAATACAAACAAGCTACGTTGTTTCATTAATGAAGCCATACGAATCGCGTTGTGGGCATATTCCATAAACATGAGGAAGGTTGCGCCATAAGGAATGAAACCACCGTGAAGCGCAATACCGTTCATGATTGCCGCCATACCGAACTCACGTACGCCGTAGTTGAGGTAGTTGCCGCCAACGTTTTGAGTCGCGCGGATTGGTTTGGAGCCGGACCAAAGGGTGAGGTTGGAGCTTGCCAAGTCGGCAGAACCGCCGAGTAATTCCGGTAACACTTTAGCATAAGCTTCAATGGCATTTTGTGATGCTTTACGGCTTGCAATGCTTGCCGGGTTAGCTTGTAAATGGTCAATGAAGGCTTGAGATTCTTTTGCCCAATCAGCCGGCAATTTTTTCTCTATGCGACGGGTAAATTCAGCAGCCAATTCCGGATAAGCTTTCGCATACGCGGCAAATTTCTCATGCCATGCTTTTTCTAACTCCGCACCTTTTACTTTCGCATCCCATTGCGCATAGACGTCTGCCGGAATTTCAAACGGTGCGTAATCCCAGTTGAGTGCCTTGCGGGTTAATGCAATTTCTTCGTCGCCTAATGGTGCGCCGTGGCAATCGTGAGAGTTAGATTTGTTTGGTGAACCGAAACCGATAATGGTTTTGCAGATAATTAATGTCGGCTTGCTGGTTTCCGCTTGCGCTTGTTTGATGGCGTCAATAATTTGCGCCGGGTTATGGCCGTCGATTGCCGGGATCACTTGCCAGCCATAAGCTTCAAAGCGTTTTTGTGTATCATCGGTAAACCAACCGTCAACATGACCATCGATAGAAATGTTATTGTCATCATAGAAAGCGATTAATTTGCCTAAACCAAGGGTGCCCGCTAAAGAGCAAGCTTCATGGGAAACCCCTTCCATCAAGCAACCGTCACCTAAGAACGCATAAGTATAGTGATCTACAATGTTGTGACCGTCACGGTTAAATTGACCTGCAAGGGTTTTTTCTGCAATCGCCATACCGACTGCGTTAGTAATACCTTGACCTAGTGGGCCTGTGGTGGTTTCAACGCCCGGTGTGTAACCAAATTCAGGGTGCCCCGGTGTTTTGGAATGTAATTGACGGAATTGTTTTAAATCTTCAATGGATACATCGTAACCGCTTAAATGCAACAAGCTGTAAATCAGCATGGAACCGTGGCCGTTAGACAATACAAAACGGTCACGGTTGGCCCACTGTGGGTTGGTTGGATTATGGCGTAGGAAATCACGCCATAATACTTCGGCGATATCTGCCATTCCCATTGGTGCACCCGGGTGACCGGATTTGGCTTTTTGTACGGCATCCATGCTTAAAAAACGGATTACATTAGCGAGTTGTTGACGATTAGACATTGTGCCTCCTGATTAGATGTCAATATTGCAATAATTTTGATGGGCTCATAAAAAAGTGCGGTCAGATTTTTCAGTGTTTTTAAATACCGAAAATTTCCACCGCACTTTTGCTCAATTCATAGGGTACCAACCTTTACCATTTAGAAAGTAACATATCTTCTAATTTGCCTTGGTCAATGGCAAATTTACGAATACCATCTGCCAGTTTTTCCACCGCCATGGCATCAGTGTTATGCTGCCAATAGAACTCGGCTTCGGTTAACGGTTGTGGCTTGGCTTGTACCTCGCCTTGGAAATCGAGTTTTCTCTCCACGGCGTTTGGTGTTTCGTGTAAGATTTTCAACAATGGCGGAGCAATAGTTAAACGGTCGCAACCGGCTAATTCGATGATTTCACCGACATTGCGGAAACTTGCACCCATGACCACGGTTTTGTAACCGTATTGTTTGTAGTAGTTGTAAATTTTGGTGACGGAAATCACACCAGGATCTTCTGCCGGTGCGTATTCTTTTTTATCGGAATTGGCTTTATACCAGTCTAAAATACGACCTACAAACGGCGAGATTAAGTAAACACCGGCTTCCGCACAAGCACGCGCTTGAGCTTCGGAGAACAATAAGGTGAGGTTACAATTAATCCCTTCTTTTTCTAAGATTTCCGCTGCGCGAATACCTTGCCATGTAGCAGCGATTTTAATCAAAATACGATTTTTATTGATGCCTGCCGCTTCATATAGTGCAATAAGTTTTCTGGCTTTCACCACGGTGGCGTTGGTGTCGTAAGAAAGGCGGGCATCCACTTCGGTAGAAACACGACCTGGTACTAATTTTAAAATTTCTAAACCAATGTTTACTGCTAATTTGTCTTCTGCATCAATCAATTGTTGCGCTTTGTCTTGGCTTTGTTGTTTACCATAAGCGATGGCTTCATCAATTAATGATGCATATTGCGGAAGCGCGGCCGCACTTAAAATTAAAGATGGATTAGTAGTGGCGTCTTCCGGTTTATATTGTCTGATTGCATCAATGTCGCCGGTGTCGGCAACGACAACAGTAAGTTGGCGAAGAGAGTTTAACTGGTTAGTCATAATGTATTCCTTTGTTTAAAGAGTGGAAAAACAAGTTGATTATTAAGTAAGATAGCTATCTTTGTGTATAGCAAAAAAATTATTGAAAATATAACCGCACTTTGTGGATAAAGCAACCTTAAAATGCCTTATTAGCCTGTGTTTCATGTAATGAAATCGATAGGTTTGTCTGAATAGAATCGAAATTATTGATTTGTTCTAATATGGGGTGGTTAATTATTAGTCAATTCAATTTATTAGCAATTGAAAAGATTTTTAAATTTTTTGTAAAAAAGTGCTTGCAAGGTCTGGATAAAAGCCTATAATACGCCCCCACAACGACGCGCCGTTGTAAAGCACTAAACAGCGCGTCGTTTTTTGTTCTTTAACAATCAATCAGACAAACTGTGTGGGCACTTGAAGATTCGTTTTTAAAAGAATTTTAAAATTGAACTGAATAGTGCTACGAAGATTCGTTTATTTATAGATAGATTAATTAAGTCAGCAGTATTGAGCGATTAAACTTTTTGAATTGAAGAGTTTGATCATGGCTCAGATTGAACGCTGGCGGCAGGCTTAACACATGCAAGTCGAACGGTAACAGGTAAGTACTTGTACTTATGCTGACGAGTGGCGGACGGGTGAGTAATGCTTGGGGATCTGGCTTATGGAGGGGGATAACGACGGGAAACTGTCGCTAATACCGCGTAGAATCGGGAGATGAAAGTGTGGGACCTTCGGGCCACATGCCATAGGATGAACCCAAGTGGGATTAGGTAGTTGGTGGGGTAATGGCCTACCAAGCCGACGATCTCTAGCTGGTCTGAGAGGATGACCAGCCACACCGGGACTGAGACACGGCCCGGACTCCTACGGGAGGCAGCAGTGGGGAATATTGCGCAATGGGGGCAACCCTGACGCAGCCATGCCGCGTGAATGAAGAAGGCCTTCGGGTTGTAAAGTTCTTTCGGTGACGAGGAAGGTTGTTGTGTTAATAGCGCAACAAATTGACGTTAATCACAGAAGAAGCACCGGCTAACTCCGTGCCAGCAGCCGCGGTAATACGGAGGGTGCGAGCGTTAATCGGAATAACTGGGCGTAAAGGGCACGCAGGCGGACTTTTAAGTGAGGTGTGAAATCCCCGGGCTTAACCTGGGAATTGCATTTCAGACTGGGGGTCTAGAGTACTTTAGGGAGGGGTAGAATTCCACGTGTAGCGGTGAAATGCGTAGAGATGTGGAGGAATACCGAAGGCGAAGGCAGCCCCTTGGGAATGTACTGACGCTCATGTGCGAAAGCGTGGGGAGCAAACAGGATTAGATACCCTGGTAGTCCACGCTGTAAACGCTGTCGATTTGGGGATTGTGCTTTGAGCTTGGTGCCCGTAGCTAACGTGATAAATCGACCGCCTGGGGAGTACGGCCGCAAGGTTAAAACTCAAATGAATTGACGGGGGCCCGCACAAGCGGTGGAGCATGTGGTTTAATTCGATGCAACGCGAAGAACCTTACCTACTCTTGACATCCATGGAATCTTGTAGAGATATGAGAGTGCCTTCGGGAACCATGAGACAGGTGCTGCATGGCTGTCGTCAGCTCGTGTTGTGAAATGTTGGGTTAAGTCCCGCAACGAGCGCAACCCTTATCCTTTGTTGCCAGCGATTTGGTCGGGAACTCAAAGGAGACTGCCGGTGATAAACCGGAGGAAGGTGGGGATGACGTCAAGTCATCATGGCCCTTACGAGTAGGGCTACACACGTGCTACAATGGCGTATACAGAGGGCGACGAAGCCGCGAGGTGGAGTGAATCTCAGAAAGTACGTCTAAGTCCGGATTGGAGTCTGCAACTCGACTCCATGAAGTCGGAATCGCTAGTAATCGCGAATCAGAATGTCGCGGTGAATACGTTCCCGGGCCTTGTACACACCGCCCGTCACACCATGGGAGTGGGTTGTACCAGAAGTAGATAGCTTAACCGCAAGGGGGGCGTTTACCACGGTATGATTCATGACTGGGGTGAAGTCGTAACAAGGTAACCGTAGGGGAACCTGCGGTTGGATCACCTCCTTACCGAAAGACGAACTTAAGTGTCCACACAGTTTGGCTGATGATTGTAGACAAGAGAGAACAAAGCAAAGGAAGAAAAGAGAGCATCTTTATATGTTGTCCCCATCGTCTAGAGGCCTAGGACATCGCCCTTTCACGGCGGTAACCGGGGTTCGAATCCCCGTGGGGACGCCATATAAAGATGATTATTCATCTTCTTTATAAAACCTGTTCTTTAACAAACCGGAAACAAGCTGAAAACGAGACTTTCAAGAAAGTCTGAGTGAGAGTGATTGATAAAAGGTGATTACTCTTAATAAATTAACTGTTACTGCTTAGCGGCGTTAAGTGTTTTTCGATTCAATGTTGTGATTTTAAGTGGATTTTCAATTTAATGTTAAGTTCATGAGGTTGAGTTAATCATAAGGTTGAGTTAATCATAAGAATACTTGGGGTTGTATGGTTAAGTGACAAAGCGTACAAGGTGGATGCCTTGGCAATCAGAGGCGAAGAAGGACGTGCTAATCTGCGAAAAGCTTGGATGAGTCGATAAGAGGCGTTTAATCCAAGATGTCCGAATGGGGAAACCCAGTGGGTGAAGAACCCACTATCATTATCTGAATCCATAGGATAATGAGGCGAACCGGGAGAACTGAAACATCTAAGTACCCCGAGGAAAAGAAATCAACCGAGATTTCGTTAGTAGCGGCGAGCGAACGCGAAGGAGCCTGTTAGTGATAATGACAGAGGCAGAGGAACAAGCTGGGAAGCTTGGCGACACAGGGTGATAGCCCCGTACTCGAAGTCCAGGTTATGGTACTAAGCTAACGACAAGTAAGGCGGGACACGTGATATCCTGTTTGAAGATGGGGGGACCATCCTCCAAGGCTAAATACTCCTGATTGACCGATAGTGAACCAGTACTGTGAAGGAAAGGCGAAAAGAACCCCGGTGAGGGGAGTGAAATAGAACCTGAAACCTTGTACGTACAAGCAGTGGGAGCCTGAAAGGGTGACTGCGTACCTTTTGTATAATGGGTCAGCGACTTATATTTTGTAGCGAGGTTAACCGAATAGGGGAGCCGAAGGGAAACCGAGTCTTAACTGGGCGAGTAGTTGCAAGGTATAGACCCGAAACCCGGTGATCTAGCCATGGGCAGGTTGAAGGTTGGGTAACACTAACTGGAGGACCGAACCGACTAATGTTGAAAAATTAGCGGATGACTTGTGGCTGGGGGTGAAAGGCCAATCAAACCGGGAGATAGCTGGTTCTCCCCGAAATCTATTTAGGTAGAGCCTTGAGTGGACACCTTCGGGGGTAGAGCACTGTTTCGGCTAGGGGTCCATCCCGGATTACCAACCCGATGCAAACTGCGAATACCGAAGAGTGATACTCAGGAGACACACGGCGGGTGCTAACGTTCGTCGTGGAGAGGGAAACAACCCAGACCGCCAGCTAAGGTCCCAAAGTCTATATTAAGTGGGAAACGAAGTGGGAAGGCTTAGACAGCTAGGATGTTGGCTTAGAAGCAGCCATCATTTAAAGAAAGCGTAATAGCTCACTAGTCGAGTCGGCCTGCGCGGAAGATGTAACGGGGCTCAAATATAGCACCGAAGCTGCGGCATCAGTAGCAATACTGTTGGGTAGGGGAGCGTTGTGTAAGCGGAAGAAGGTGGCTCGAGAGGGCTGCTGGACGTATCACAAGTGCGAATGCTGACATAAGTAACGATAAAACGGGTGAAAAACCCGTTCGCCGGAAGACCAAGGGTTCCTGTCCAACGTTAATCGGGGCAGGGTGAGTCGGCCCCTAAGGCGAGGCTGAAAAGCGTAGTCGATGGGAAACGGGTTAATATTCCCGTACTTGGATAAACTGCGATGTGGGGACGGAGCAGGTTAGGTTAGCGTGCTGTTGGATATGCACGTTTAAGTTGGTAGGTGGGGAGTTTAGGCAAATCCGGACTTCCTTAACACTGAGAGATGATGACGAGGCTCTACGGAGCTGAAGTAACCGATACCACACTTCCAGGAAAAGCCACTAAGCTTCAGGTTTATCTAAACCGTACTGAAAACCGACACAGGTGGTCAGGTAGAGAATACTCAGGCGCTTGAGAGAACTCGGGTGAAGGAACTAGGCAAAATAGCACCGTAACTTCGGGAGAAGGTGCGCCGGCGTAGATTGTAAGGGTTTACCCCTGAAGGTTGAACCGGTCGAAGTGACCCGCTGGCTGCAACTGTTTATTAAAAACACAGCACTCTGCAAACACGAAAGTGGACGTATAGGGTGTGATGCCTGCCCGGTGCTGGAAGGTTAATTGATGGTGTAATCGCAAGAGAAGCACCTGATCGAAGCCCCAGTAAACGGCGGCCGTAACTATAACGGTCCTAAGGTAGCGAAATTCCTTGTCGGGTAAGTTCCGACCTGCACGAATGGCATAATGATGGCCAGGCTGTCTCCACCCGAGACTCAGTGAAATTGAAATCGCCGTGAAGATGCGGTGTACCCGCGGCTAGACGGAAAGACCCCGTGAACCTTTACTATAGCTTGACACTGAACATTGAATTTTGATGTGTAGGATAGGTGGGAGACTATGAAGATGATACGCCAGTATTGTTGGAGTCGACCTTGAAATACCACCCTTTAACGTTTGATGTTCTAACGAAGATGACGAAACGTGGTCTCGGACAGTGTCTGGTGGGTAGTTTGACTGGGGCGGTCTCCTCCCAAAGAGTAACGGAGGAGCACGAAGGTTTGCTAATGACGGTCGGACATCGTCAGGTTAGTGCAATGGTATAAGCAAGCTTAACTGCGAGACGGACAAGTCGAGCAGGTACGAAAGTAGGTCATAGTGATCCGGTGGTTCTGCATGGAAGGGCCATCGCTCAACGGATAAAAGGTACTCCGGGGATAACAGGCTGATACCGCCCAAGAGTTCATATCGACGGCGGTGTTTGGCACCTCGATGTCGGCTCATCACATCCTGGGGCTGAAGTAGGTCCCAAGGGTATGGCTGTTCGCCATTTAAAGTGGTACGCGAGCTGGGTTTAGAACGTCGTGAGACAGTTCGGTCCCTATCTGCCGTGGGCGTTGGAGAATTGGTTGGGGCTGCTCCTAGTACGAGAGGACCGGAGTGGACGCACCGCTGGTGTTCCGGTTGTGTCGCCAGACGCATTGCCGGGTAGCTAAGTGCGGAAGAGATAAGTGCTGAAAGCATCTAAGCACGAAACTTGCCAAGAGATGAGTTCTCCCAGATTATAAATCTGTAAGGGTTGTTTAAGACTAAGACGTAGATAGGCATGGTGTGTAAGTGGTGCGAGCCATTGAGCTAACATGTACTAATTGCCCGAGAGGCTTAGCCATACAACGCTCAAGTGTTTTTTGGGGAGACCTGAGGCATGAGGGCGGAATTGGGTGAGTAGCAGTTAAGAGAGAGTAAAGAGAGACTGTAGGTGATTCACCGGGAATAGAGGTGATGATACAGAGAGAAAGTTGAGAGTCAGCTTGTTTTGGTTTGAAGGATAGAGAGTAAGATAAAGAAGACGGATTTTAAGTCATCGACCGAATTTTGGCGGCGATAATGCGGTGGGTCCACCTGACTCCATCCCGAACTCAGAAGTGAAACGCCGTAATGCCGATGGTAGTGTGGGATGTTCCCATGTGAGAGTAGGTCACCGCCAAGCTGAATGTAGCCTTCTGATGTGAATGCATCGGGGGGTTTTGTTTTTGGGCAAAGCGGATAAACAGGATTAAGTTAAAGGTTGAAGAAAGACTAAAGGCAAAGAAAGAGAGCAAAAAGTAAGAGAATGACAAGTTACCAATTAAAGAGATAACGGAGAGATAACAAGGGAATTTAGCGAAAAAGAAAACCGCACTTTGGAATAGATTCAAAGTGCGGTTGATTTTATAGATGTTTTTATAAGTGTGGGTTATTGATTTCTTCTCTTATCCAATGGGTTTTGTTGGCAAAAATCAATTTATTTGATGTATGTTTGATCTCGGTAAATGAAATTTCCCAAATATCACTATTGACTAATTTGGCGAGTGGCTGTTTTTTTATGTAAATATCAAAGGCTTTTTTGCGTTCTTCTTGATTTTCCAACAAGTGCGCTAAGGCTGTGAATTGAATGCCTTCCATATCCTTAATTTTGTTCGGTTGACCGGCGATAGTTCCCACAATATGACTATTCTTTAACATAAGTTGTGCGTGACGGGTTGTCGTTCTTGTCATCACAATTAAGCGTACTTTTTGCTCATCAAAAGCGTAGAAACAGTTGGCTGGCCAAAAATCTTCTTGATAATGTGCTGTAAAGCTCACGATATGTTTTTCTTTTAGAAATTGGCTAATTGGCTTAGGTAGGGGATTCATTATTTCGCTCCTAGTGGTGAAATTTATGGAGCTAAAGTATAGTGTTTTAGTCGGATAAAGAAAATCTAAATTTTTCACTGCACTGTCATGGTGTTGCAAGGAGATTATCACCCCATGAAGATTCGTCTAAAATTTTACCAAAATGGCTTTCGATCAACCGTTTGGTGACATCAGTTTTAGGCGTGGTAAATAAGGAATAAGTGTTACCATATTCAATCATTTTACCGTCTTCCATTACTAAAACGTCATCGGCAATATGTTTTATGATACCCAAATGTTGCCCTACATAAATATAGGCTAACCCAAATTTTTCCTGTAGTTCTAGCATTAAATTGGTTAATTGTGTTTTAACTGTAGCATCTAGCGAGCCAAGTGCGTCGTCAACAATGATAATTTGCGGATCTAAAATCAATGCACGTGCGAGGGCAATACGTTGTTTTTGGCTAACAGAAAGCGTTTTGATTTTGATATTCGCATGGTCAGGATGTATGCCAACCAATTTTAAAATATCAAAAATTTTTTGATTGCGTTGTTGCTCATTCAGATGAGTGGTTAACAGTAACGGTGCATCTAATATTTGCCCTACATTTAGGCGCGGATTAAATGCAGTGTTAGGATCTTGGAATACCATACGAATATGTTTGGCTCGATAGTTGTAATCGCCGAATGTTAATTCTTTGTCTTTAAATAAAATTTTACCTGAAGTAGGTTGAGTTATACCGACGATCATTTTTGCCAGAGTTGATTTTCCGGAGCCATTACGACCGATAATTGCAAGAGTTTTGCCGGCTTCTAATGTGAAAGTAATTCCTTCCACTGCATGAAAATGGCCGGTACTGAACAAGCCGAAACTGTCTTTAAAAGACTTTGTCAGATCTTCTACTTGTAATAATGGCATGTTTATTTTCCTTTATTCTGGTTTATCAGTACTTAGTATTAACGGTTGGATGAGTTCTTTTTCTTTAATTTTCTTTTCCCGCAGATTTATTGGGAAATGGCAAAAAAATTCATGTTGTTTAATACGAAGTGCGGTCGGTTTCACGATACATTTTTTTTGAGCAAATGGGCAACGCGGTCCAAGGCGACAACCCATAGGCATTTGTTCCAGTAAAGGGACCGTACCTTTTAATGTGCCTAAATGGCCTTTAAAGGGTAAGGGTTGGGTAAAATCCGGAATCGAATGTAATAAAGCCTGTGTATATGGGTGGTGTGGATTTTCCAGAATGCTTTCTTTTGGCCCGGATTCTGCGTTTTGTCCGCAGTAAAGCACAATAAACGAATTGCACCATTCGCTAATACTGTTAATGTCATTGCTAGCAAGCAGGATGGATGTACCTTGGTTTTGGTTCATGCTGGATAATAGCTTAAAGATTTGTACGCGCGTAATAGATTCCACAGAATTGGCCGGCTCATCAGCAATTAATAAACGCGGTTGGTTAGCTACAGCAATGGCAATCATCACTTTTTGCCCTTCCCCCTCGGTGAGTTCATGGGGATAGCTACTCATAATATCTTTATGCTCTTTTATTCCTACACGATGTAACAATTCAATAGCACGACGTTTTCTCCAGCCTAATAAACGTTGCCACCAATGTCCTTTAAAAGTCCATCCCGGGATGCTTTGAATCAGTTGTTTGCCGATTTTTTGGCTAGGGTCGAGACAAGTGAGCGGATCTTGAAACACCATGGAAATTTCTTTTCCTACGATTTTACGACGTTGTGTTGGTGTGAGCTTTAACAGCTCAATATCGTTAAAACGGAAGCGATCAGCAGTAACAATCCAAGAATCTTTAAAGGCATTACAAATTACTTTGGCGATTAAACTTTTGCCTGAACCGGATTCTCCTACAAGGCCGCAGATCTCACCTTCGTTGAGAGTGAGGCTAACATTATCAACTATGCGTATGAGACCTGATGGTGTTTTAATATCGATGCGAAGATTGCGAATATCCAATAATGCCATGTTTACCTACTCGTAATATTTTGTAATGGCGCGACATAATCCGTTGCTGAAAACCAAACCGATTAATACGCTGAAAATAATCGCTAATCCGGGGAGAATCACTGTCCATGGTGCCAAATAAATTAATTCCAAAGAATCTTTTATCATAGCTCCCCATTCTGGAGCAGGACGCTGTGCACCTAACTCAATAAAACTTAAGGCGCTAATGTCCAAAATCGCAATAGTGAATGCCCGTGAAATTTCTTGAATATACTGAATAGCAATATTTGGCAAGACAGTGTCTTTAAGCAGAACCCATTTGGAAATCCCATCTAAGCGCAACATTAACACATATTCTTTTTTTAATTCCAACTGAATGCTGCGATAAATTTCATGTACAAAGTAAGGTAATAATGCCAAGGTAATTGCAAGCATGGCATTAAACAGGCTAGGTTCCATTAAGGCGGCGATAATAATAGCGACCAACAACACAGGAATGGTGAGAAAAGCGTCTAAAAAATGACCTAATACACGAGACTTTATGCCCTGCGACATTCCGGCTAAAATGCCTAATTCGCCACCAATAAATGCTGTAATAACTACAACAATTAAAGCGGCTCCAACCGTGTAACTGGTGCCAATAATAATTCGGCTAAGTACATCTCGTCCGATATCGTCCGTGCCTAAGAAATAAGCTATTTCCCCATTACTAGCCCAAGATGGCGGCATTAATTCCCGTCCGACAAATTGGGTGTCACTGGAATAAGGCGCAATGAACGGGCTAAAAAGTGCGGTCAAAATTAGCAACAAAAGTGCATAGAAACTAAATAGCGCAATACGATCTTTGCGGAACAAGTCCCAAATCTGCTTTAATGCCGCGCTTTCGCGAAAATCTTTAGGTTCTCTATCTCGCATGCCAGCCCTTCTTATTTAACGGATCTAAAATAAAGATCAGTCCTTCGGAGAGTATTTTAATAAAAATAATGCAAAGTCCGATAATGATAATGCCAGCTGAAATACTGTTGTAATCCTGCTGAGTCACCGCATCGATTAACCAGCGACCAATACCCGGCCAACCAAGAGTACTTTCAACTAACATACATTGCGTAATGACTAAAGTGAAGAGGCGAGTCATTTGCGGAATTAATAATGGTAAGGTATTGCGCAGAACATATTTGCGTAAGACTTTAAATTTTGACCAACCGCGGGTGGTGGCTACTTTTACATAATTTTGTTGAAAAATTATTTCTGCCCGTTGTTGTACTAAACGTACAATTTCCATTGTTGGTAAAATGGTTAATACTAATGTTGGCAATGCCAGATGTTGGAGTACGTTCTGAATAATTTTGAGACGATAAGGCACGTTTACAAACCAAACGTCGATAGTTGGAAAACCAGTAATTGGCTTGATTTCGTAGAGTAAATTATATTGACCGATAGCAGAAATTTCCCATGAATTAATAGCAGAGACATAAAGCAAAATCGGTGCAATCCAAAAAACCGGCAATGCCATGCCGACAGCAGATAAGGTACGGATGGCTTTCCCGATGAAATGTGATTGGTAAATGGCGCCGATTAAACCCAAAGGAATACCGAAAATTACGGCTAGTAAAATGGCACAAAAACATAATTCAAGGGTGGGTGGTAATACCGTGAAAATTGTCGATCTTAAAGGTTGCCCACCGTTATAACTAATACCTAAATCACCTTGGGTGAGGCTAGTTAAATAATAAATATAGCCATTATAAAAGTGCGGCGTAGCCAGCTCAGCATTCAACGGATCCTGCATTAAAATAATGTAGCTCAACAGCGACAACACAAAGCATGTTACAAGCAGGAAAATACATTGTCGAATTAAAGAATTAAGCATCATTTCTGTCCTTTACGTAACGACAATGTAGAAAAATTAAGACTGCCGAAGGGGCTCATTTCAATGTGCTGTACCCTTGAACTGGCAACCAACACCCGTTTTACGTTGGCAATTGGGATAATCGGCAGTTCTGACAAAATCAGCTCTTGGGCTTGGTTATATGCATTGGCGCGTACACGCAAATTAGCACTATCCAATGCCTCGTCCATGAATTGATCGAATTTTTTGCTGCACCAATTGGATAGATTCGTAATCTCATTAGAGGAGCTGCAGCTCAAAATTGGTCGCATAAAACTATCGGGGTCGAGGTTACCTGCGAGCCAGCCGGTTAAAATCATGTCGTAGTCTTCAGATTTTTTATTGAGTTGATCAATGATAAAGGTGCGTGTCACCGAACGAATTGTCACGTTGACCCCAACGTTATTTAAATCTTCTTTAATCAGCTCTGCAGTTTTAAGTGGCGCAGGGTTGTAAACCTGCTCTTCGTTTATTACCCACATATTCAAATTAAGTTGTTTATTCTGTAAGACTTTTTTCGCTTCTACAGGATTAAAATCATAAGCAAAATCCGGTGTATTCACAGTCGATGCCCAAGAAATATTCGGAATAATGTTGTTGGCTACGGTTGCTGTATTGTGATAAATGGTTTTAATAATTCGATGGCGATTAATGGCTTGAGCAATGGCACGGCGCAATTGTTCATCTTGAATAGCAACTTTTTGAAAATTGAAGGCCAAATACGCTAAATTCATGCCGTCTGAGGTTTTTACATAATAACGCTCGTCATTTTCCTTCAATAGGCCTAATTGACTCACCTCCGGGTAAGAGGCGATTTGGCATTCGCCATTAAAGAATTTCACCAAACGCCCGGTACGATCTGTGGATAAATCAATAATAATATCTTTAATTTTCGCGTCTTTTTTCCAATAATCCTCGTTTTTTTCTAACCGTACATATTGATTCCGGAAGTAATTTTTGACCTTATACGGACCGGTACCTACCGGTAATATATCTAATTGCACCAAATTATCGTCTGCATTAAGTTGCACAGCATATTCCTGCGAGAAAATAATGGCATATTGGCTGGCTAAGTGAGACAAAATGGAAGCGTCAGGTTTAAATAATGTAATTTGCACTGTGTGCGAATTCAATGCTTTCACCGATTCGATTTTTTGGTTCAGTTTAATACTTTCAAAATAAGGAAAGCGCACTTTCTTCGCTTGTTCATGGAAAATACGATACTGCGGATTTTTATAATCCACCGAGCTTTGTTCCAATGTCGGTAAATAGGTTTCATAACCTAGCACGCGATTTAACGAAAATACCACATCATCAGCGTTGAAATCGCGGGTCGGCTTAAACCAGTCAGTGCGGTGAAATTTAATCCCTTTACGCAAATGAATGGTAATTACCGTGCCATCGGGCGAAACAGAATAAGATTGTGCCAATACGGGGGTTGGAATAGCGCTAGTGTTGGAAATATCGAAAAGTTTGTTATAAATCTGCTCCGTTACCACATTCATACTGGTTCCCGCATCAGCTGTTTGCGGGTTAAAAGAAAAGCCCGTGGCGTTGGTGCAATAAATCAATCCATTGTCGGTTAGCTCTTCCGGCACACGCGGTGCCGCTATTGCCTGATTGACAGCAACAGCGAGCAAAAAAAATGACGCAAAGATTTTTTTATTCAACATAACAATAGATTGGTGAATGCTTAAAATAATAATGCCGAATTGTAAGATATATTCCATGCATATTCTAGTAAATATGCCGTTTATCCAAATTCTCCGCTGAAAATGACCGCACTTTGCGCAAAAGCAATACCTTAAAGTTTTAACATATCAACCAATGCTTTAAAGAGAGGTGAGTTTTGACGGCGGCTTGGGTAGTAGAGGTAATATCCCTCATAATCAATCGCCTGAACTTTTAACATTTCTACCAATTTACCTGTGGCCAATTCATCTTTTATCCAAGATTGAGGTGTATCAATCTATCGGTTTTGTGCCGCAATTCTTTTCTTCGCCTTTTGCTTATTCTGTGTTGGATATCGTGTTAATGGGGCGCTTAATCCATATTAATACTTTCGCCAAACCAAAACCGCATGATTATCAAATCGCCATGCAGGCACTGGATTATTTGAACTTGACCCATTTGGCAAATCGCGAATTTGCTTCGCTTTCAGGCGGGCAGCGACAACTGATTTTAATTGCGCGCGCTATTGCTTCCGAATGCAAATTAATGCTGTTGGATGAGCCGACCTCCGCTTTGGATTTAGCGAATCAAAATACTGTATTATCGTTATTGCAACAGTTGGTGAAAGAACATAAATTAACCATTGTATTTACGACGCATCAACCTAATCATGCGGTTGCAGTGGCTAACAAAGTCTTGTTAATGAATAAACAAAACGTTTTATTTGGCCTCACTGATGACGTGTTGACTGCCGAGAATCTTACGCAGTTATTTTATTTGCCCATGTTGGTGCAGGAAGCACACTATCAAAACCATGGATTTACGCATTTTGTCCCCGTGTACGACAGCGTATTAAGCGGCTTTCATAGGATCAAAAAATGTTGAATTTAACGATTTTTAGCGCAGGAAGTTTTCGTCATGTCTTAAATGAGCTAGTGACGATTTTCAAGCAGAAAAACCCGGTGGAGGTTCATTTACATTTGGCGCCGGCGGGGTTGTTGCGACAACGTCTTGAGGCCGATGAATACTGTGATATTTTTATTAGTGCCAATTTGCAAAATATCAATATCTTATCTGCTACGAAATGTATTTATAACCAGCAAATCCTCGCCTTTAATCAACTTATTCTCACCACATTAAATACCGAACATTATCAACATCGCAATACGTTAGATATTTTGTTTGATGAATCATTGCGTTTGGCAACCTCCACGCCTATTGCGGATCCTTGCGGGGATTACACTTGGTACCTGTTTGAGCTGTTAGAACAAGCCTATCCCGTTTCCGGTAGTTTATTAAAACAGCGTGCGATGCCGTTGGTCGGCGGTGAAAATAGTGCCGTAGTTATTCCTAAAGGTGAAATTGCTTCCAAGTATGTCTTACAGAATAATCATGCCGACATGATGATTGGTTACGCTAACTATATGCACAAATTAGCAAACGAGAATCTGCGTTTTCATCATTTCCCACCCGAATTTAATATCAAGGCGACATATTCTGCCGCGCAACTTAGCGAGAATGTGATTACCCGTTTATTTTTCCAGTTCTTAATGTCCGATACGGCAAAACGCATTATGTATCAACATGGCTTTTTGGCAGAATAAAAACGTAACGAAAATGATGCATAAATCACTTATGTGATTTATTCGCCCCTCGGGGGCTGTTGGCAAAATCCATTCTCAAAAATATATTTTTTGTGACCGCACTTTTCTTTTATTTCCAAGCAAATTAAGCCCATCTTCATTTTTTCGGTATAATGTCCCCAATTATTGACGTCATATATTAAGAAGACGAGTATGCTAAATCATCTGCAAAAAGAATTAAACGAGCTGGTTAATCGTGGCTTAGATCGTACTTTACGAATTGCCGTGACGGGGTTGAGTAGAAGTGGGAAAACTGCGTTTATTACTAGCTTAATGAATCAAATGTTACACATTAATCGAGTGGATAACGGGCATTTGCCGCTATTTGATGCGGCCCGTCAACACCGAATTCTGGCGGTACAACGGGTTCCCCAGTTAGATTTATCGATCCCGCGTTTTGATTACGAAGGTAATCTTAACGCCTTGTCTCAAGAACCTCCGATTTGGCCGCAATCTACTCGAGGCGTGAGTGAAACCCGCTTAGCGATCCGTTATCAACGGAGCAACGGTTTGCTGCGTCATTTGAAAGAAAAAGGCACGTTATATTTAGATATTTTTGATTATCCCGGTGAGTGGTTGTTGGATTTGCCGTTATTGGATTTAGGGTTTGAACAGTGGTCGTTGGAATTACAACGACAACTTAACGGTACACACGCTGAGTTGGCGCAGACTTGGTTAAACAAAGTGAAAAAAATTAAGCTGACCGATTCGGCGGATGAAGACATTTTGGCGCAGTTGGCCAAAGATTACACCGATTATTTGTGGCAATGTAAGAAACAAGGGTTGCATTTTATTCAGCCGGGAAGATTTGTGTTACCCGGTGAGCTTGAAGGCGCTCCGGCCTTGCAATTCTTTCCGTTATTGCATTTGAATGCGTCACAATGGCAACAACTGAAACGTGAAGCGAAAAGTGAAAGTTATTTTGCTGTGCTGACTAAACGCTATGACTATTATCGTCAGCATATTGTAAAAGGGTTTTACGAAAATTACTTTGAGACCTTTGATCGACAAGTCATTTTGGCGGATTGCTTGATACCGTTAAATCATAGCCGACAAGCTTTTAACGATATGCAGCAGGCGCTACAGCAGCTATTTCGTAATTTTCATTATGGCAAACGGCATCTTTTAAACCGTCTTTTCTCACCTAAAATTGATAAATTGATGTTTATTGCGACCAAGGCGGATCATATCACTACAGACCAACTGCCGAATTTAATCGGCTTGATGCGTCAATTGGTGCAAGAAGGCGGACGTTATGTAGAATTTGCCGATATTGTGACGGATTACACCGCGATTGCGTCTATCCGTGCGACACAGCAAGTGGTGGTGAATCAAAACGGTAAGCAATTTAAAGCGTTGCAAGGTATTCGTTCTTCCGATAAGCAGAAAGTGACACTTTATCCGGGCAGTGTGCCGGGAAGATTGCCGAGTGCCGATTTTTGGCAAAATCAAAAATTTGAATTCGACCAATTTGAACCACGCCGTTTAGAACAAGGTGAAAATATACCGCACTTGCGAATGGATGCGGTGTTGCAATTTTTGTTGGGCGATAAATTGTAGGAGGCAGGTCGTGGAGAAAAAAGTGTTTACACAAAATGAAAGCGATATGAATGAGGATCTCAATGCGCAATCGGCATTTATCGCCAAACAGGAATTTCACGAAGAGCAGGCAGTACCTGACACAGAGGATCAGAATGGGATTTTTGAAGGCGAATTGTTAGAACAACAATTTGAACAAAGTCTGCAACCGAAACCGCGTTGGTGGAAAAAAATATTAGGTGGGGTTAGTCTCTTATTTTTTGTCGCCTCTGTGGCTCAATCGGTGCAATGGCTGGTGGATGCCTGGCAACAAAATCAATGGATTTATTTTGCGTTTTCCTTGGTCGCTTGTGCCGTGATTTTACTCGGCGTATCGGCGATTGTCGGCGAATGGCGACGTTTGGCGAAATTACGTCATCGGGCAGAAATCCAAACGCAAAGTCAACAGTTGCTGAAAAGTGCGGTCAATTTTAAAGATGTTTTTTCATCTGCCGAACATCAACAGGCGGTCAGCTTATGCCAAGAAGTGACCAAATTAGTTCATATTGATGGGCAAAACCCTGATTTTATGCAATGGCAAAAACAAATTCATGAAGCCTATTCCGCCCGTGAGATTTTGCATTTATTTAGTCAAAACGTGCTACAGCCTGTAGATAAACAAGCCAAAAAATTGATTACCAAAGCCTCGACGGAATCGGCTGCGTTGGTGGCAATTAGTCCATTGGCGTTGGTGGATATTTTCTTCATTGCTTGGCGCAACATCCGTTTGATTAATCAAATTGCACAGATTTATGGCATTGAGTTGGGCTATTTTAGCCGCATTCGTTTGTTGCGCATGGTCTTGGTGAATATGGCGTTTGCCGGAGCGACGGAATTGATTCAGGATTTAGGCGTGAATTGGTTATCGCAAGATCTGACGGCGAAATTGTCAGCGCGTGCCGCACAAGGTATTGGCGTGGGCATATTGACTGCCCGTTTAGGTATTAAAGCCATGGAGTTTTGCCGCCCGCTTGCATTTCAATCAAATGAAAAGCCTCGTTTATCACAATTACATAAAGAATTGCTAAGCCATTTAAGCAACACGGTATTTGATCAAGTAAAATTTAAGCAAAAAGATAAAGTGTAAATAATATAGCAAACTGTAAATAAAAGTTGCCAAAGACGTTGGCGATTTTTCTTCATAAGGTTATTATTAGGCAGTTTTTCAACTTCCGAGACATATATGACAACGTTAAAAAACACCGATCCTTTTGCACAAATTGTCAGTAAAAATCCACGAATGCAAGATATGATTGAGAAAGCTAAAAAGTTTGCTTTGCTGAATGTTCCCTTATTAATTCAAGGCGAAACCGGTACGGGCAAAGATGTCATTGCAAAAGCGTGTCATGATTTTAGCGAACGTCGTGATCATGCGTTTTTGGCTGTCAATTGTGCCGGCATTCCGGGGGAAGATGCAGAAACGGAGATGTTTGGGCGTCGAAATAAAGACGGTGAATTTATCGGTTTTTTTGAATATGCCGATGGTGGTACCGTGCTGTTAGATGGGGTAGAGGAGTTGCCGTTGACCTTGCAGGCGAAGTTGTTGCGTTTTTTGAGTGACGGCACTTTTCGTCGAGTAGGGGAGGAAGAGGAACGTTATGCCAACGTGCGGGTGATTTGTACCTCCCAACAGCCGTTACAACATTATGTAGAGCAAGGCAAAATGCGCAGTGACTTGTTTCATCGGCTGAATGTATTGAGTTTAAATTTGCCTTTGCTACGTGAGCGTAAAGAAGATCTTGCGCTTTTAAGCTATCAACTCATTCAAGAAATCAGTGAAAAACTCGGCGTTTTTCCACCGCACTTTGATGAGAATGTCTTGCGATATTTACAAGAATATCCTTGGCCGGGCAATATTCGTGAGCTTTATAATGCGTTATATCGTGCCTGTTCTTTATGTCAAAACAATCAGTTGAGGATTGAGGATTTAGGGTTGGCACCACAAATACCCCATTCTCAAGACATTGACCAGTTTATAACGGAAGGCGACACTTTGGATGAGATGGTTGGGCGTTTTGAGGCGGCGGTGCTTAATAAATTTTATGCAAAATATCCAAGTTCCAGAAAACTGGCAACCCGTTTAGGTGTATCCCATACTGCTATTGCCAATAAATTACGTCAATATGGCATTGGAAAATCTTAGTTTTCGTCGGGCTGAATTGGGTTAAATGGCGTTAACTGCGTAAAACGTTTTACCAATTTCAGCCATTCTGTCTTTTCAAGGCGAATGCTTAATAAAAACTCGCCTTGTTCATTAATCTCTTCTTTTTCCACGCAGTTTAACTGATAAAAGGCATGGCGAAGTTTACCGTCTGATGGCGGTAGCCTGATCTGTAAATTAAGAATGTGTTCCGTTAAACGGAGATGAATGGCCTCCAGCAACAAATCAAGACCACTGCCGGAATTAGCGGAAATATAGACCGCACTTGGCAGGTGTTTTTCATCGTATTCAATATACGGCGTAACGTTTTCCAGTTGGTCGATTTTGTTATAAACCAACAATCGTGGCACCTCTTGTGCACCGATCTCTTCCAGTACCTGATTCACCGCCTCAATATTTTCCAATTTTCGGTTATCGGCACAATCAATCACATGAAGCAGTAGAGAGGCTTCGGTGGTTTCCTGCAAAGTCGATTTGAAGGCTGAAATTAAATCGTGAGGCAAATCGCGCAAAAAGCCCACAGTGTCAGCCAAGATAGTTGTGCCGACATCTTGTAAGGTTAGACGTCGTAAGGTGGGATCGAGCGTGGCAAATAACTGATCCGCCGCGTAAACATTGGCATCGGTAATTAAATTAAATAAGGTGGATTTCCCTGCGTTGGTGTAGCCGACTAAGGAAATTGTCGGAATATCGGCTTTTTGTCGAGTTTGACGATTTTGATTACGCTGCTTGGCGACTTTTTCCAAGCGGCTTTGTAATTGGTTAATTCGCACTTTAATTAAACGTCGATCGGTTTCTAATTGCGTTTCGCCAGGGCCACGCAATCCCACAGCACCTTTTTGTTGATCAAGCCCAGTCTTACGGCGTACCAATCGTGTGGAAAGATGTTTTAATTGAGCCAGTTCTACCTGCAATTTCCCTTCATGAGAGCGAGCGCGTTGAGCTAAAATATCGAGAATCAATCCGTTCCTATCGACAACACGACAATCACACAGCGTTTCTAAATTACGCGCTTGTGCGGGGGGGAGGCCGTGATTGGCCAAAATTAGAGCAGCGTTATATTGACGTACTGCATCGGCAATTTCCTCCGCTTTTCCACTGCCGACGAAATATTTGGCTTGTGGTGTACTACGGGTTGCCGTAATGACATTGAGAATATGTACGTTGGCAGATTTGGCGAGTAATTGAAATTCGGTTAAATCGTCCGTATTTTTACTTTGTTCAAAAAAACAATGCACAATAATGGCATTATTTATGGTGTGATCTGATGTTTGAGTTGAATTTTCAGGCATAGAAAATGCGGTGGAAACATTTCCGGAATCCACCGCACTTTGAGTTAAATTACCGAGTAAATTATCCAATATTTTCTGCTTAATTATTCTGTTTGAGCATCAGTATTGGTTTCTACAGAAGAAGGTGCTTCTTGTTGTTGACCTTGTTGGTGTTGCTGCTGTTGGTTTGCATTATGATGTGCTACGGAGCGCGCCGGTACAACAGTAGAAATTGCATGTTTATAAACCATTTGATTCACTGTGTTTTTTAATAGAATCACAAACTGATCAAATGATTCGATTTGCCCTTGTAATTTGATACCGTTTACTAAATAAATTGAAACGGGAATGCGTTCACGACGTAACGCATTTAAATAAGGATCTTGTAAAGATTGTCCTTTTGCCATTTTTTCTTTCCTTCTATTTTTTAAAAACAAATTTTACTAACTAAAACAATACAGCTAACTGTATGTGCCTCCGAGATTCAATATAACAACAATTATGCAGAAAGTCACTAGGCGTACTTTGTGTTTTTATTGTTTATCTGACAAAGAATTTACTGAAACTAAAACTTTTTCAAGTGCTTGCGTGGGATGTAAGCTGTCGAGCCATTGAATAGGTGATTTCCAACCTCGCAACCAAGTAATCTGACGTTTGGCTAATTGACGGGTGGCGCAAATTCCTCGGAAAATCATTTCTTTATGATCATAATCGCCGCGTAAATATTCCCACATTTGACGATAACCCACACTCCGAATGGAGGGTAAATTCTCTTTTAAATCAGAACGTTGGTACAGTTTTTCGACCTCTTGTTGAAAACCAAGTTCAATCATTTTATGAAAACGCTGCTCAATTCGAAGATGTAAGACCTCTCGCTGTTCCGGTGCAATAGCAAATTGCAAAATGTCATAAGGCAAGGCTTCGCCTTTTTGTGCCGTTAATTCTGTTAAGGTCTTACCTGTTAAATAAAATACTTCCAACGCGCGATTAATACGCTGAGAGTCATTGGGGTTAATGCGTTGTGCCGAAATGGGATCAATTTTCGCTAATTCCTGATGCAAACCGCTCCAACCGATTTGCATGGCTTTTGTTTCAATTTCCGACCGCACTTTTTCATCGGCAGAAGGCAATGGCGAAAGCCCTTCCAATAAGGCTTTGTAATATAACATGGTGCCACCTACCAACAATGGAATTTTACCTTGCGCGGTAATATCTTGCATTTCTCGAAGAGCATCATGACAGAAGTTCATGGCTGAATAACTTTCTGCCGGATCGCAAATATCAATTAAACGATGGGGCGCCAATGCCAATTCTTCCGCTGTTGGTTTCGCCGTGCCAATATCCATGCCACGATAAATTAACGCAGAATCTACGCTAATTACTTCTACGGGTAACTGTTGGCGCAGTTGGATGGCTAAATCCGTTTTACCGGAAGCTGTCGGGCCCATTAAAAAAATTGCAGGTGGTTTATGTTCGGAATGTTGCATCATAATCAATCGGCTAATTGGGTTAAATAAGGCTGCCAGTTAATTTCTAAGAATAAGTCGGAAAGCTGAATATGGCTTTGTTTGTTCAATAATTGTTCTATTTCGGTAAGCATTGTGACGGCATCCGCCAAAACCTGAATCGGTGGAAAATCTAATTGCGCTAAAAGTGCGGTCAAAAATTCCGATAGATTTTCAACCGGCTCATTGAGTAGGGCAATAATCAACTGTTGTAAGTTTTGTCGACGTAAGTGGGCAGAGACCTTTTGTAAGGTGATTTTGCGTTGTGCGTCCTCTGCCAAAAAATCAAAACCGACTTGCGTAAACCATGCTTTCTGCTGTTGCCAAGCTTGCCATTGCGTTTCCGACAAGCGAAATATCACCGGAATCAGCAAGGGTTGTGACGTTGCGGTTAAGGTTAAATTTAGCTCAAGTTTTAACCGTTGTAAGCGGGACAACGATAATAAATAAAAATGCCGCTCTTGCTGTAATAACAATGCATGATTGCCCACTAATGCAAGGGCATGTAAACAAGTGGACCGTGGTTTGCTATCTTCGCTGATCGTTATTTTCGATCGGCTCGGCGCGGTTGAATCCATCCACAAATACTTATGCGCATCTAACACGCTTGGCGTGATATTGTCGCTGTTAAAGTGCGGTGGATTTTGTCGGTGTTTTTGTGATGAATGATATGCGCCTTCAGAAGGCTGTTTTTCAACACAGTAACCCGTCGAATATGTGCTTGGTTGCGTAAACATATTCGGACCTGCCGCAGAACGATTCGGTTTGCTTGATACTTCCCACAATCCCATCGGTTCTTGAATTTTACGTTCTGTTTCGGTAGCGGAAAAATCTAATGATTCGGAGGTTAGCGCATGGCTAATGCCTTGAGTAATAAAATCATGCACCAAACGGGATTGATGAAAACGTACTTCATGTTTGGTGGGATGCACGTTCACATCGACATCATTTGGATTGAGATCGATAAACAACACAAAGGCAGGATATTGATCGTTACTTAAATATTCTGCATAGGCCTGACGGATAGCATGAGTAATAATTTTGTCACGCACCATACGACCGTTTACATAACAATAATTCAAATCATTTTGTGGGCGGTTAAAGTGTGGTAACGCGATCCAGCCGGATAAATGAAGATCATCGTGTTTCCAATCAATTTGTAGCGCATTTTGGATAAAATCATCACCACAAATAGCCGCAACGCGTTTTAATTTTTGCTCATTTGTTACCGCACTTTTATATTGCCGCAATACTTTGCCATTATGGGTGAGGGTAAAGCTGATATTAAATTTGGCTAAGGCAATGCGGCGAATGACTTCATCAATATGGGAAAATTCCGTTTTTTCAGAACGTAAAAATTTACGGCGGGCAGGCGTGTTAAAAAACAAATTGGCTACTTCAACCGTGGTGCCAATAGGATGAGAGGCCGGTTGAATGGTGGTTTCCATATCTCGCCCCTGAGCATAAACTTGCCAAGCCTCATGTTGTTCGGCAGTGCGGGAAGTGAGTGTTAAACGGGAAACAGAGCTGATACTGGCAAGAGCTTCGCCACGAAAGCCTAAACTTAAAATGGCTTCTAAATCGGCTAAATCGGCGATTTTACTGGTGGCATGGCGGGCAAGGGCAAGGGCCAACTCTTCTTTAGCAATGCCGATGCCATTGTCACGAATACGAATTAAACCAGCCCCCCCATTTTCGATATCAATTTGAATTTTATCGGCGCCGGCATCTAGGCTATTTTCCACCAGTTCTTTTACTACCGATGCAGGGCGTTCTACTACTTCTCCGGCAGCAATTTGGTTAGCTAATTGAGGTGATAAAACGCGAATAGTCATTATTTTTTACCCTGGTCTTCCGTCAACTTAATTTTTTGTCCGCTCAACACTTTGCCATTTTTTAATTGTGGATTCAATTTTAGCAGTTTATTCGGCGCAATCTTATATTCGCGAGCAATGGAATAAAGGGTTTCATTTTTCTTCACCGTGTGGAATTTTGGTACCGCTTCTTTGACTTCCGGTTTGGTTTTTCCTTGTGTTTTTGGCGATTTATCTACTGGCTTAGGCGTTTCGGTCTCTTTTCCTTTTTCTGTTTTATTAGAGGTTTCCGCTTTAGCTATTGCCGGAATTTTAAGATTTTCACCTATCAATAACTCTTTTCGTTTCAATTTATTTAACGTCAGAATGTCGTTTGCCGAAACTTTATATTTTTCCGCTAATTTGCCTAAGGTTTCACCACGTTTTACTTTATGGCGAACACCACTGTCTTTCACTTCAACTATGTTGTTTTCCTTAGTTTTAACAGATTTATCTTCAGTTGTCGGGATATTTTTTCCGTTGTCCGGAATTTTAATCGTTTCCCCAACCCATAATGCTTTTCGTTTTAATTTATTTAACGCAATAATATCAGCTGTACTAACATGATATTTTTCTGCTAATTTACCTAATCCTTCACCGGATTTCACCGTATGGCGAATACCACTGTCTTTCACTTCAAGTGCGGTGGATTTTTCCGATGTTTTTTCATTCTTGTCGACAATAGCGACTTTAGGTTCGTCTTTGACGTTTTTACGACGATATTCCGCTAAGCCGTTATAAATGGCTTTAGCAATCCGTTTGCGGTAAGCCGGTGTGCTCAGCTTTAGTTCTTCTTCTTGGTTAGACAAAAAACCGGTTTCCACTAAAATAGAAGGAATATCCGGGGAGCGTAAAACACCAAGGCTTGCATGGCGTGGTGTAGGGCGACTTAAAGACGCAATCTGTGAGAAATGTCGTAAGACAATATTGCCTAATTCATATCCTACCCGTTGGCTGTGACCAAATTGTAAATCTAAGACGGTTTGATCTAAATATTTTTCATTATGTGAAGCCAACACACTGCCGGCACCACCTAATAATTCCGAACGTTTTTCATGATCTTCCAACCATTGTCCCATTTCGTCATTGGCACGGCGATTGGACAACACCCATACAGAAGCACCGCGTAAATTCGGGGTTTCAGAGGAGTCGGCATGAATAGACACTAAATAATTCGCTTTGTATTTACGCGCAATTTCCGAACGTTGAGGGACGGAAATATAATAATCACCATTGCGGGTTAATACCGCACGAAAGTGTGGATCTTTATCCAATAAGGCTTTGAGTTCTTTGGCGATAGAAAGGGTGACATTTTTTTCATAAATTTTGAGATTACGCCCGATTGCTCCGGGGTCTTTACCGCCATGCCCGGGATCGATAGCAATCGTCCAAGTATTATCGGCAAAAGCGAGCACGGCAAAAAAAAGAAGTCCGTGCATAAGGATAAATCTCATTATATTTTGGGCTTTCATGTACGATAGAATTCTAATTGAGTTGTTGGATAATTTGACGACCCGTTTCGGATTCGGCAAGTAATTCAATGTTGCGGGCGTTTTCGGCGTAGGCAATGTTGACTAACAGATCGGCTGATGCCAACAGGCCGGCACCTTTTTCGGCCCATTCAATGAGGCAAATGGTATTCTCTGCAAAATAATCACGAATTCCCATAAATTCCAATTCTTCCGGATCCGCTAAGCGATATAAATCGAAGTGGTAAATTATTTTCCCTCCGATTTTGTATTCTTCCACTAAGGTATAAGTCGGACTTTTGACATTGCCAGAGTGTCCCAATCCTTGAATCATTCCGCGGCTTAATGTTGTCTTGCCCGCACCAAGATCTCCGTTTAAATAAAGCATCACACTTTTATTGTTCGACATTTGGCAGATGGCCTTGATGAGCTTCTCACCAAAGGCGCACATAGCGTTTTCATTAGGAATGTATTGCGTAAATCGTTCTGTCATCGCTGTATTCGCTTGCAAAAAATAGTGGCAAATTGTACCGCACTTTGGGGGATTTATGTAGTGGTTAGATGGGAATGCTTAAAGTGCGGTTAGAATTAGCTATGTTTTTAAGCTAATAAGGAGCCTTCAAGGCTCCTTATAGGTAGTGAGTTAATTCACTTTGGTGCGATTACTGATTAAAAAAGCCGTATTTATATTCGGTAATCATGTTGTTATCAGTAATAACTTCAGCATTTCGTCTTAATTTTGAAAAATCAATATTTTTATAGGATATAAACGGTCTATTAAGAATATTATTTACACCTTTATTCAATGCTTCAGAAGAGTCAAATACTCGATTTCCATCTTCCCATTTTAATTTCTCAAGTCCTTGCAGAACTTGTTCTTTGGTTATTTCCGGTATTGGTGATAATGATGCTAATGACATGTTTACATAACTATAAACATGTGGGAATACATCTTTTGATGTGTAATAAGCATCAAACGAACTGGTTGTATTGAAATAGATAAAACCATTAGGATTTAAATGAGATTTTGTTAATTCTAAAAACTCTTTACTTAATAAATTGGTTGCATAATTACGCCAATGGAAAGTCGTGTTCATTAGGATAAAATCAAACTTTCTATCCGGGTTTTTATTTAACCAGCGACGACCATCATCGGTAATAAGATTGACTCTTTTGTCTTGTAAAAACTTATGCATTTCAGGGTACATACCCGCTAGTTGTGGATATCCTGGGTTGAGTTCTATAACGGTCATTGATTCTAGTTCAGGCATTGACGTGAGAACTTTGGTCCATGAGGCGGTACTCAAACCAACAACCAAGATATTTTTGGCATGAGGAGCAATTATAGGTAATAAATAGGCTCTTTCAATACCGTTATGGCTATGATTGAGATTAGTATTTAACATTCCATCATAAACATTACTTCCAAAAACAAGTTCATCATTATTACTATTTAAATAGACTTGGATAAAGCCATGTTTATTTTCAATGAGTTTTTCTAACTTAAGATCTTGCCCATTTTCATCTTTCTTTTGAGCCAGTGCATGGATGACTTTTTCCGGTAATATGAATGTTGTCATCATAACTAGTACTGCAAAAATAGAGACTGCAGATTTCAACCATTTTGTTGGTACACAAAATGTTGCTGTTATTAACGTAATTAAAATAATAATGAGATAAGTTTGTTGTGTGGTAAAAGTATCTAAAAGATAAAAACCAATTAAGATTGGGGAAATTGTACAACCTAGTACATTAGCAAAGTAGACATTCGAAATTGCTGCACCTGTTTTCTTTTGTTCAGCGCCAAGGTGATGAACAATAGGGAATACAATTCCGCGCACTAACGCACAGAAGAATATGGAAACAATAAAAATTCCAAGCATTCCTTCAAGTGGAAAGTACATGATCATAGTAATAGCCAAACAGTCAAAAAATGCAGAAAGAATAAAGGCATATCCAATATAGGAAATATTCCCTTTACCCGATTGGCAGAGATTTTTTCCAATCAACGACCCACAAGCTATCCCTAATAAAAATAAAGCAAGTGTTAAGGAAAATATTTGTGGTAATATAATTCCATAAAAACTAAAAAGTCTAATCCAGATAACTTCAAGACCTAAACTTAAAAAACCGCTCAGGAATGACAAGAGCATTGCTTTTCTAGTGATTGTCATAATTCATTCCTCTTTTTCTATATTTTAAGAAAATAATTGTAGCAACAAGACAATTAATAATTGCTGCCAGATAAATGACTTGTATGATGGTTAAGTAATTAAATAGGAAAAAACCGGTAGTTATACAAGCAAAAGCAGCGCCTAACGTATTTGTAAAATATAACCAACCAATATTATTACCAATATTATCAAAATGTTGATTTAAATATTGAGTCAATAATGGAAGCGTACTTCCCATAAGGAAAGTAGGGAAGAGTAATAATACGAAATTAGAAAAAGCGATAGTAATGATGCTTGAGTGCAAGAATAGATTTTTTGTTAACTCAATAAGTGTTGGGCTTGCAAAGCCAAAAATACCAATGCCTATCTCTGTTAAAGCAAATAGTAGAATAATATGCTTCGGAAATTTATCAGCAATTCGACCTCCGAAATAAGCTCCGATTCCAAGTCCTGCCATAAACACGGCAATAATAATAGTGATTGACTCTAAATCAACACCAAAGGCGGTAAATAGCATCCTTTGCCATGCAATTTGATAGATTAATGCGGCAAATCCTGACATAAAAAAGACAGTTTTTACCGTTTTAGTACCATATTTATTCATAGTATCATCCTAAGTTAGTTATAAATTAAAGGTTGGGAATATCATCATTTTTTAATGTATTGTAAGGTATATTTTCTTTAAAATTAAATACCTTAATATTTTCATCATTTTTATTTGAGAAGAAATTATATTCTTGATCTAACTCTTTAGTTTCTATTCCTAACCACTGAGAGAAACCATAAATAAAGTTAAATGCACTTCGTTTAACATTGACTACTTCTCTAGACGTATCGTCACTAGAGATTTTTACAAAAGGAACTTCAAAGTTTTGTTTATGTTCTTCACCAAAATCTAAATCAACTTCTTTTTTGTTTTCTTTATTTACATGGGATAAGCCATGATCTGAGAAGTAAATTAATGAATAAGGCTCATTTTGTTCTTTAAGTACATTAACAATTTCTTCAATTAACTTATCCGTTTTTAAAATGGTATTAACATAACAAGATAGACTTTCATTAATAAATTCAAGTTTCTTTTCTTTGTCTGTAATACGTTGACAAAAATTACGATGTGAGCCCATTAGATGAATAACAAATAATCTTGTGTCATTTTCATATGCTTTTTCTTTAAATTTTATCTTTAGTTCCTCTAATAATTTAAAATCATCAGCATTATTTGTAATAAATCCACCTTTCTTTGTAAAATAATGAAAATCTGCTCCTATGCCTAATCGACTTGCCAAGGTGTCATATTTCCCAATAGTACCTTGATTTGATAACCAGAAAGTCTTAATGCCGGCTGCTTTAGCTAAACTAATAATATTATAAGAATAATCTTTCTTGCCTTTATCTTTGGGTTTGAAATGCAATGTATTTAACAATGAATGATAGGTCGCCGGTGCAGCAGAAACATATCCTGCATTAATGTATCCATTTGTTTTATCTAAAAATGGTGTAGTGGGTAACTTAAATCCATAACTTGACATATAATCTTTTCTCGCACTTTCACCGATAATCAAAATATAGTTTTTATATTTAGGTTGCGTTGAAATGATATGCCAAGGAGGAAGTATATCTTTTGCTGCTTCTAAATCTTTTTTATCATTATAATAATCAGTAATACTATCAATAATATTGGCATAAAATGAGATTAGATTTACCGGACTGTTTGCTAATGTCCAGTGTGAATCTATTTGCTCTTTAGAACTATTTTCAAAATGGAACTTTGTGGGTATCCAGATAATGCTAAATATTGTAACAATTATTAAAGTGATATTTAGGATTTTTTTATATTTAATATCTTTTTCTGTTATCTCCCCTTGTGGGGTTGCTTGCTCTCTTAATCTATATAAGATATAAGCTGATAGTGAAAATAAAAAAGGTAATATAAACTGGTCAATTTTGAGTTTTCCTAAAAACTCAAAAGATTCTGCAGGATTAGTTTCAAAAAAAGCTGCGACAACACCTGAATTTAAATTTCCGTAGGAGGAATATATGGGTTGATAAAGAGATAGTGTGATAACAACGAAAGTAATAAATAACCAAAATATTTTTTGGTTAAAGCTAAATATTAAATAATAAATAATATATATTACAAATATACCATAATATGCGCTGTTCTCAGGAGATATGATTAGTGTAATAAAAGAGAAAAATAATAGCCAAATCCAAAATATCCGGCTATTAAGATAACTTAAAAATTTTTTAAACATAATTGGTTCGAGAATCAAATGAGATAGAAGAAATGAAAGCACAAATTTTATACTCAACGATCTAGCATCTCAATAGGTTAGGAGTATATCTGTGTAAAGATAAATTAAAGAATTGTCAGTTTTTACTTATAAAAAACATGCCTAATTTTCACCGCACTTTATAAGTATTATAGATAAAAAATCCCTCGTTATTTAACGAGGGATTATGAATTTGGAGCGGGAAACGAGGCTCGAACTCGCGACCCCAACCTTGGCAAGGTTGTGCTCTACCAACTGAGCTATTCCCGCATGGCTTGATGTTGAGAATGGAGCGGGAAACGAGGCTCGAACTCGCGACCCCGACCTTGGCAAGGTCGTGCTCTACCAACTGAGCTATTCCCGCATTCACATCAAATGAACGAGACGGAATTATACGAATATTTTTAGGCAGTGCAAGCATAAAATCGAGAAAATCAAATGCCTGCTTATATATTCAACGATCTTAATCGTATTTGATGTCTCTTAAATGTTCAAAAAATGTTCTCTGTAATAAGCTAACTCTTTAATGGATTCTCGAATATCATCTAGCGCCAGATGGGTATTTTGTTTGGTAAAACCGTTTAAAATTTCCGGTTTCCAGCGGGCTGCCAATTCTTTAAGCGTGCTGACATCAAGGTGACGATAGTGGAAATAATCAGCCAATTCAGGCATATATTTAAACAGGAAACGCTTGTCTTGTGCCACGCTATTGCCGCAAATAGGGGAAGTACCTTTAGGAACATATTTTTTGAGGAAATCGAGGGTTTGCAATTCGGCAGCTCGTTCATTTAATTTGCTCGCTTTTACGCGCTCGACTAAACCGTTTGCCGTGTGAGTTTTTACGCACCATTCGCTCATTTTATTGAGTAATTCATCAGGTTGGTGTACGGCTAGTACAGGCCCTTCAGCTAAGATATTTAAATTTTTATCGGTAACGATAGTAGCGATCTCAATGATTCGTTCTTTTTCCGGATCCAACCCCGTCATTTCAAGGTCAATCCAGATCAGATTTTGTTTATCTAATTCCATTATATAAGGTATCCTATGGCAAATTTTTTCTTATTCTAGCGAAAAACGCTATAAAAAACGACCGCACTTTTATGAGTAAACCCAAATTAACCCAAAATCAAAAACGTCGAATTCAATCTAATAATAACAAGGTGTTACATCGCCATCAAAAGAAGGAGATTGAGTGGCGGGATGATATGTTAGGCGAATCACAAGAAGGGGTAGTCGTGACGCGCTATGCCCGCCATGCGGATGTGGAAAATGCGCAGGGGGAGATTTTTCGGTGTAACTTGCGTCGCACATTATCCGGCGTTGTGGTGGGGGATCATGTCATCTGGCGTCAAGGCAATGAGCAACTGCAAGGCGTAAGCGGAGTCATTGAAGGGATTCATCCGCGCAAAAACGAGATTTCCCGCCCTGATTATTATGATGGTATTAAAGTTATCGCAGCCAATATTGACCGTATTATTATCATTTCTTCCGTATTGCCCAGCCTGTCTTTAAATATTATCGATCGCTATTTAGTGGTGTGTGAAGAAGCAAATATTGAACCCATTATTGTGTTAAATAAGGTAGATATGTTGACGGAAGCCCAGTGGCTTGAGGCGGATGAGCTGTTAGCGATTTATCGAAAAATTGGTTACCAAACCTTAATGTTGTCTGCGCAGAGCGGAAAAAATCTGGAAAAATTGACCGCACTTTTATCCCATGGTGTCTCTATTTTTGTAGGGCAGTCAGGAGTTGGAAAATCCAGTTTAATTAATGCCGTTTTGCCACATGTGGATGCGCAAGTGGGGGAGGTGAGTGCGACTTCCGGTTTAGGGCAGCACACCACCACTTCCTCCTGTTTATATCATTTGCCACAAGGAGGAAGTTTAATTGACTCGCCGGGGATTCGCGAGTTTGGCTTATGGCATTTGGAAGAGGAACAAATTACCAAAGGCTATCGAGAGTTTCAAACGGTGCTTGGTACCTGTAAATTCCGTGATTGTAAGCATTTGAGTGATCCCGGTTGCGCATTACGTCAAGCGGTTGAGGAAGGCAAAATTAGCACAGTACGTTATGAAAATTATCATCGTTTATTAGCAAGTCGTAAGGAGATGAAATCACAGCGTCATTTTTCTTCTGAATAGAGAGGATTTCTGATTTTTTAGGGCTGTTTTGTTAAAAAGAGGTTAATGAAATCGAGTTTTCCATTCTTTTTTTGTGATCTGATTCAAATTTTTGGCTAAATTGCCTTGCTTAACCACGCTATTATCAGGATACTGCACCTTATTTATTTTAGTGTTTTAAATAAATATTTAACCAAAATACTAAGAGAAATAATTGAATTCGATTAACCTTTTTAGAGGAAAGTAACATGTATTCAAAAGATGTTGAAATCACAGCACCTAATGGCTTGCACACTCGTCCGGCTGCGCAATTTGTCAAAGAAGCTAAGGCATTTGCCTCAGATATTACCGTGTCTTCTGCGGGTAAAAGTGCCAGTGCAAAAAGTTTGTTTAAGTTGCAAACGCTTGCGTTAACTCAAGGCACAGTAATTACTATCTCAGCAGAAGGTGAGGATGCGGAAAAAGCCGTTGAACATCTTGTGGCGTTAATTCCAACCTTAGAATAATGACATAGCCATAATTTGCACGCGCATTGCTTTGGTTTAAAGCAATTGAGGTGACAAATTATGGCTTTTATTCCATTTAATAAGTGATTGATTTTTAATCAATTTGAATTTTCGGTTAATTTTATTACAAGAAGGTTACTATGATTTCAGGAATTCCAGCCTCACCAGGTATTGTTTTTGGTAAAGCACTAGTGCTTAAAGAAGAAAAAATTGTACTTGATACACAAAAAATTAAAGACAGCCAAATCGAAAACGAAATTGCGCGTTTCTATGCGGGGCGTGATGCTGCGGTTGAGCAGCTAACTTCAATTAAAGATCGTGCTTATCAATCCTTAGGGGAAGAAAAAGCGGCTATCTTTGAAGGCCATTTAATGATTTTGGAAGATGAAGAGTTGGAAGAAGAAATCATTGATTACCTTCGTTCAAACCATGTAAATGCGGCAGTTGCAGCCAATGTAGTGATTGACCAACAAGTAGCGATGTTGTCGGAAATTGATGATGAATACTTAAAAGAGCGTGCCGGAGATATTCGTGATATTGGTAATCGGTTGATTAAAAATATTCTGGGTATGCATATTGTAGATTTAGGCGAGATCAATGAAGAAGCGATTTTAGTGGCTTATGATTTAACCCCGTCAGAAACTGCCCAGTTGAATTTAGATAAAGTATTAGGTTTTGTGACGGATATCGGCGGTCGTACGTCTCATACCTCTATTATGGCGCGCTCTCTTGAATTACCGGCTATCGTAGGGACCAATAACGTCACCGAAAAAGTTAAAACCGGTGATTTCTTGATTCTTGATGCACTCAATAATGCAGTGTATGTCAATCCTTCCCAACAAGAAATTCAACGCTTAAAAACGTTGCAAGATAAATTGGCGGAAGAAAAAGCCGAACTGGCAAAATTAAAAGATTTGCCGGCATTAACGCTGGATGGTCATCAAGTTGATGTTGTTGCCAATATCGGTACGATTCGTGATGTGGAAGGTGCAGAGCGTAATGGGGCGGAAGGTGTCGGATTATATCGTACCGAATTCTTGTTTATGGATCGTGATCAGCTACCAAGTGAAGAAGAGCAATTTATTGCTTATAAAGAGGTGGTAGAAGCCATGAATGGCAATTTGGTCGTGTTGCGTACCATGGATATTGGTGGTGACAAAGAATTGCCATATTTGAATTTACCGAAAGAAATGAACCCGTTTTTAGGTTGGCGGGCCATTCGTATCGCATTAGATCGTCGTGAAATTTTAAACGCGCAGTTAAGAGCGGTGTTACGCGCTTCTGCATATGGTAGATTGGCGGTGATGTTCCCAATGATTATTTCTGTAGAAGAAATTCGTGAATTGAAATCTGTCATCGAAGAGTTAAAAGTTGAATTGCGTAATGAAGGTAAAGCGTTTGACGAAGACATTCAAGTCGGCGTCATGGTAGAAACTCCGTCAGCTGCCGTAAATGCCAAATTCTTAGCAAAAGAAGTGGATTTCTTTAGTATCGGCACCAACGATTTAACGCAATATACGTTGGCGGTGGATCGGGGAAATGAATTAATTTCTCACTTATACAACCCGATGAGCCCATCTGTGCTAAATCTTATCAAGCAAGTGATTGATGCATCTCACGCCGAAGGTAAATGGACCAGTATGTGCGGTGAGTTGGCGGGTGACGAGCGCGCCACAATCTTGTTGTTAGGTATGGGATTGGATGAGTTTAGTATGAGTGCGATTTCCGTGCCACGCATTAAGAAATTGATTCGTAATGTGAATTATCAAGATGCTAAATTATTAGCGGAAAAAGCATTACAACAGCCGACCGCAGCGGAAATTGAACAATTGATTTCTGATTTTTTAGCTGAAAAAGCATTAAATTAGATACAAGTTCTCATTTTTAGGCTAGAATACGACCACATTTTATATTTCAGGAGATTGAAAATGGGTTTATTTGATAAATTATTTGGCTCAAAAGATAAGAAAGCGGTTGATGTAGAAATCTATGCTCCGCTTTCCGGAGAAATCGTGAATATTGAAGATGTTCCGGATGTTGTTTTCTCTGAAAAAATTGTTGGTGATGGCGTGGCTATTCGTCCGACAGGAAATAAACTTGTAGCCCCGGTTGACGGTGTGGTAGGTAAAATTTTTGAAACCAACCATGCGTTTTCTATGGAATCCAAAGAAGGGGTTGAATTGTTCGTTCACTTCGGTATTGATACCGTTGAGTTAAAAGGTGAGGGTTTCACCCGTATTGCACAGGAAGGTCAAAGTGTAAAACGTGGTGACACCATTATCGAATTGGATCTTCCATTGTTAGAAGCAAAAGCGAAATCTGTTTTGACACCGGTAGTGATTTCTAATATGGACGAAATTAGCAACATTGAGAAAAAATCCGGTGAAGTCGTTGCCGGTGATTCCGTTGTGTTGGTTTTGAAAAAATAAACTATTTAGTTAAGAAAAAGGCTTACTTATAATAAGTAAGCCTTTTTTATTTATCGTAAAAAAACATTTCTAATACTGACCGCACTTTTTCGGCCAACGTAAGGCTGAAAGTGCGGTCATTTTTTCAAACGTTTTTTAGTTCGCAATGCCTTTATGACGTAATAACGCGTCTAATTGTGGCTCGCGACCTCGGAAATTTTTAAAGAGTTTCATTGGCTCTTCCGAACCACCTTTGGTAAGAATCTCATCTAAGAAGGATTGACCGGTTTGGGCGTTGAAAATGCCTTCTTCTTCAAAGCGGGAATAGGCATCGGCAGATAACACTTCTGCCCATAAGTAGCTGTAATAACCCGCCGCATAACCGCCGGCGAAGATATGACTGAAACTATGCGGCATTCTTCCCCAATCTACCGTTGGCACTACGGCAACTTCGGCTTTGACTTGGTGTAACGTGTCTAGAACTTGATTTGATTTATTGGCATCAAAGGTATGATGCAAACGGAAATCAAACAGTGCAAACTCTAACTGACGCAATACAAACATTGCAGCTTGGAAATTTTTTGCTTTAAGTAATTGGGTTAATTTTTCTTTTGGCAACGGCTCATTGGTTTGATAATGCCCTGAGATAAATTGCAGAGCCTCTTCTTCCCAACACCAGTTTTCCATAAACTGACTTGGTAGTTCCACCGCGTCCCAAGGCACACCGTTAATACCGGCAACATCAGCTACATCAATTTTAGTCAACATATGATGTAAACCGTGGCCAAATTCGTGGAAAAGGGTGGTGACTTCATCATGAGTAAATAATGCAGGTTGATCGCCAAGTGGGCGATTGAAGTTGCAAGTTAAATAGGCCACCGGTTTTTGTAGATTGCCGTCAATCGTTTTGCGACGACCGATGCAATCATCCATCCAAGCGCCGCCCCGTTTGTGTTCGCGGGCATATAAGTCTAAATAGAAACTGCCGCGCACCTCGTTTGTGTCATCAATTAAATCAAAAAAACGCACATCTTTATGCCAAGTTTCTACGCCATGGCGTTCCACTGCTCGAATATGGAAAATGCGTTTAATTAATTCAAATAAGCCATTAAGTACGCGCTCTTCCGGAAAATATGGACGCAATTCTTCGTCGTTAATGGCGTATAAATGTTGTTTTTGTTTTTCGCTGTAAAACGTTAAATCCCAAAGCTCAAGTGCGGTCAAATTATAGTGCGTTTTGCAGAAGTCTTTTAACTCTTGCAATTCACGTTTGCCTTGCGCTTTGGAGCGCTGTGCCAAATTGGTTAAGAAATCCAGTACTTGCTGCGGAGTTTCTGCCATTTTAGTAGCAAGAGAAAGTTCGGTATAAGTGTTGAAATCCAGTAGTTTTGCCAGCTCTACGCGCAGGCTTAATATTTCTTGCATGAGTGCGGAATTATCCCATTTACCGGCATTCGGGCCTTGATCGGAGGCGCGGGTGGCAAAGGCGTGGTACATTTCTTCGCGTAGTTCACGGTTTTCGCAATAGGTCATCACCGGAATGTAACTTGGAAATTCCAAGGTAAAGCGATAGTAGCTCAAACCTTTGCTTTCCGCCGATTGTTTAGCGGCTTGTAGTGCGGATTCCGGCAGACCTTTAAGTTGGCTTTCGTCTTCTATGATTTTTTCCCAGCCCATGGTGGCGTCTAACACGTTATTGCTGAATTGGGAGGTGAGTTCGGATAAACGCGCCACGATTTCGCCATAGCGTTTTTGTTTTTCCGCCGGCAAGGAAATACCGGATAATTTGAAATCACGTAGACTATTTTCAATGGCCTTTTTTTGCGCTTGGCTGTAATTGGCGAATTCAGGGCTGTTTTTTAATTGCAAATAGGCCTCATATAAACCTTGATGCTGACCAACCCAAGTGCCGTATTCCGCCAATAATGGCAAGCAGGCTTGATACGCTTCACGTAGTTCAGGGCTGTTTTTTACCGAATTTAAATGAGAAATCGGTGACCATACTTTGCTTAAACGATCACCGGCTTCAGCTAAAGGAAGAATAAAATTTTCCCAAGTAAAGTGCGGTTGTTTTAGCAAGTGTTCTACAGTGGCGCGATTTTCTTCAATAAGCTGTTTAATGGCAGGTTCGATATATTGTGGTTCAATTTTACTAAAGGCAGGTAAATCGGTTGGTGTAAGTAGTGGATTTGACATAAATACTTCCTTAAAAAGAAAAAAATGCAGATTTGCAAACGTTAAGTAAATTGGGGAGGATTTTATGATTTCAAGGTTGAAAAATCCAGCCATTCAGGGATAATTGCGAATAATTTTTGTTTTGAGGTATCTATGAAGTATTTCTATATTGGGTTAGGTTTTCTTTTCTTAATTATTGGTCTTATCGGCATTGTTTTGCCGATTTTACCTACTACGCCGTTTTTGTTATTAACCGTATTCTTTTTCGCCAAAGGCTCCGAACGTGTGCATAACTGGTTTGTTGGTACCAAGATTTATCAAAATCATTTGAAAGATTTTCACGAACAGCGGGCGTTAACCAAAAAAACGAAAATGGCTATTTTAACCTTCTCCACCACCATGTTGTTGATCGGTTTTTATTTCACACCGAGCATTATCGGTAAAAGTCTGATCATCGCTGTGTTGTTGATTAAATATTGGTTTTTCTTTTTCTGGATTAAAACGCTGGAGGAAGAATAGGTATATAATGCGCTCACTTTTTTCATAAATTGATTCCCATGCCTGTTGCTCACTTTCCACTTTCTGCTTTTCGTCTTTTTCCATTTAAAAGTGTGGTGCTTTTTTGCAGCGTTTTTGCCCTGAATGCTTGTGATAAGAAGCCTCAAGAACCTGTCACGCCGCCTCCTACAATAGAGACCGTACAGCTACAGTTGATTTCATCACAAGGCAATCGGCAGTTATTGGTGCGCGGGGTTTATTCCGATTTAGTGTTGAATCCAAGTCAAGCCGTGAATGCAGAACAGTTTGCGTTTTTGCGTGATTTATTTGAAGGTTTGGTGATTTATGATCAGCGTGGTAATGTGATTCCTGCAGTGGCGGAAAGCTGGCAAACCACGGATAACAAAACATGGAAATTTAGTTTACGACAAGACGCCAAATGGTCGAATGGTGAACCGGTTACGGCACAACAATTTGTAGCTAGCTGGCAAGCCTTAGTTACTTCTAATAGCCCGCTAAGACATTATTTGGCATACATTAATTTAGCCAATGCTGAGTCGGTGTTAAAAGGAAAATTACCTGCTGACAAGCTTGGAATCTTTGCGGAAAATGACCGCACTTTGCGTCTCACTTTAGATAAAGCCACGCCTTATTTGCCACAAATGTTGGTGCATATCAGTTTGTTGCCTCAATATTTAGCACCACATGAAGGCATCGTGACAAATGGCGCTTATCAGGTGGCGGGACAAGAAAATCATTTTATTCACTTGGAAAAAAATCCTCATTATTGGGCGCAAGATAAGGTAGCGTTTAAACATGTGGATTATCAAAAAATTGCCTCTCAGCAAGATCCTATAGCCTTAGATTTGGTTATCAACCCTTCAAAAACAGAACAGGCGCAATACTTTCCGCAGCTTTGTACGTATTTTTATGCCTTTAACATGAAACAACCGAAATTGGCGCAAAGTTCAGTGCGTAAGGCGTTATCTATGATGGCTCCTTCCCGTAATATGAATAACGAAGGCAAAAATTTTATTTATTTAAGTGATAATTTTTTGCCGATTTCTATGCAGACGGTAGAAAGCCATTGGGAGCAAACACCAATGGAACAGCTGTTAAGTCAAAGCAAAATCAGTGAGAAAGCGCCGCTAAAACTGACCTTAAGTTATGATCAAACCGAATTGCAAAGCAAAATAGCCCAATCGTTGATTCGTATGTGGTCACAGTCGGATATGATTCGAATTATCGGCGAAGGCATGCCAAGACAGAAATTATTGGAAAATATTGCCAAAGGTGATTTTCAGATTGCCCGTTCCGGTTGGTGTGCAGATTACAACGATCCTGCCGCGTTTTTAAGTCTGTTTTACAGCCATAGCCCGGACAATAAAAGCGGTTATCACAATGAAGAAGTGGATCGCTTATTTGAGCAAAGTTTACAACTCATGCCATCGGCAGAACGCACCACACTTTACAGTCGAATCGAGCAAATTCTCCAGCAAGAGAAGGTTGTGTTGCCGTTATATCAAACTACAGTACCGATTTATATCAATCCAACGATAAACGGTTATTATTTATCCAATCCGACAGAAGTAATTTATAGCAAAGATTTGTTTCGTAAAATTCAGTAAATTTCATGAGAAAAAGGCGCAGAAATGCGCTTTTCTTTTTATAGTTCTGTATTTGCTTCTTCAGCCTTTACTTCCTTTAGCTCTATTTCTTTTGGTGCCATTTTATCTATCCCAAGCTTTCTAATATCTACCACTTTAATGTGGCAAATAGAATTGGGATTCATTTTATAGATATAGAAATCGCCGTTAGTAGCGCGGATACTGCGTGATAGAATGAAGGTGTAGCTGTATTTTGCTAGTACATAATAGGATTGTTTTTCAACTTCCATGGAATCAAATATAATTTTGAAATTTGGACGAACGTAGCCCATGATGAAACCAAAGATGACAAAATAGCAATACATGAATAACATGACATAGCTTTTGTTTCGATGGAAAAATCGTATAACAACATGAATTGAAATGGTGCTAATGTGGTTACGGAAGTAATTTTTAAACAGCAAAGTAAAAATGAATGTAGTGATAATATAGACGATGGCAAATATACTGTTGAGTTTACCTACTAATAAAATACAAGCTACTGGAATTGGAATGAAGAATATCGTACAGAGAATGTATGTTCTTAACAGATTTACACAACGTTCACTCATATAAGGTTTAACTTTTTTTAAGCCGAACAAACCGATGAGATAAGTGAGAAGTAAGATGATGGTTGCCCAAATGACATAGCCCAAACTTCGGGCAACATTGCCACTGCCTACATCCACATACCACCAGGGGAAACCATAGAAATAAGATTGCCCCCAACCATAAGCATAGGCAACCGACCAACCCAAGACAACAAGAAATGCCATAGAAATAGAAGAGGAAATGACTTTACTAAGCGTTTTTAACATAATGACCTAATTCTTATTATTTATTGTTATTAAATTGAGGAAATTTGCATTCTATTAAAATTTTATTGTATTTCAAGTTTTTATTGCGTGTTTGAATATAATTTATTCTATTTTTTATTACAAATGTATTGTTGCTCGTTTAAATCTAAACTGGTGCACACTAAGAAAAATATCTTATAGGCAAATTAAATAGGACAAATAAAAGCGTATAGTGGCAGCATGGTATGTTTTATTACTTAACTAACAAGAATCTAACTATAAGTAAACTAAACTGCCACCAGTCTGAGAGAAATAAAAACTGATTATCGGTAATATCATGGGCTACGATAATGCCCTCTTAAGTTCGAGAATAACAATCCTAGCGCAATAGTTAAAGAAATGCCTATACTTGTTCAAAGACAGTTTGTAGGGCGACATAACACGGTAAAAACAGGATCTCTAAATTGCGATGTATCATATTTTGCATGAAGAATACATTCCTTTATGATAATTTTCGCCGTGCCTGTTGACAGAGTTTCATGCTGAGTTCAAGAGAAAGATAAACCAACAGAATGTTCTAATTACTCAAAAACCAATCGGTAATACGGAAGTCGATACCGTTGCTGATACTCAATATTCTCATCATAATGACCACTTTACAGCAATATTCACTCTGGAAATAATGTAGCGGGAAATGTGGTAAATATAAATAATGGCTTTTTTGTATAAGTAAGTTTATAGACATTAAACAGTTCGGTGGTTTACCGAGCGATGCTGAAAATAGTAATTGCTGTACTGGTAAAGGCGAGGGGAGACTAGTAATTATGATAATAGTGAAAATACCGTTGGGAGATCTAAGATTAGTAATTATATCACCCCAACTAACATCTGCTTTAGGAGAATATTTAACCAGTGAAGGCTAAATTAGCTTAATAAATCTACAACGAATAAAAACACATCTAACGACTTGGAAAGCATAAATTTACTAAATACCCATACCGCCTAATTACTACTAACAAATCCTGCACAAATGTCTTAGATGGTAAAGCCGCTTATTTGAGTTAACAAAATAAAAAAGCACAACCTGATTTCTGGCTGTGCTTCATTCAAATCACCTAAGTCCGGTGTTTTTTATGTTATTTTTTCGGTACTTCTTCTTGGCAATAAGGGCATTCCATTAAGTGCTGTTCACCATTATGCACAATAAAATGGCCCATTTTTTTAGCTTTGGTATCCAGATAAGCGGTGTTGTAGCGATTTTCACCCACGTTTAGCGGTACGCGTTCCACTACATTAATACCGGCTTGTTTCATGGTTTCGATTTTTTCCGGATTATTGGTCAGCAAGCGAATTTTTTTCACTCCAAGCAAATCAAAAATATCTGCACACACACTGAAATTCCGTTCATCGGCCGCAAACCCCAAAGCAAGATTGGCCTCAATGGTGTCCATGCCTTGATCTTGCAAGGAATACGCGCGGATTTTGTTAATTAACCCAATGCCTCGTCCTTCTTCACGATGATAAATTAATACGCCGCGTCCTTCTTGATTAATTTGACGTAAAGCTGCTGCTAATTGGAAACCGCAATCACATTTTAAACTGTGCAATGCATCACCGGTTAAACATTCGGAATGAATGCGTGCCAAAACAGGTTCATCGCCGTTGCTAATATCACCTAACACCAAGGCGACGTGTTCTTTTTTGGAGTCCGGAAATTCAAAGCCCACGATTTTAAATAAACCGAATTCCGTCGGTAAATTGGCTTGGGCGACCAGTTCAATTTTTGCCATAACTTGTCCTTTTGTCCTTATTCTTTTTCTTTTAGCGAGTTCTAATGATAAAATGGCAGTCCAATTATTATTTATGGTTATAAATATGTTAAAAAGATTGTCATTATATACACTATTGCTTTGTCTTGTCCCTATTTTTGTCTGGTTGTCTGCTTGGCAGTGGAATGGAAACATTATCTTTGATAGCTACGAACATCCTTTGTATTGGTTGACTGAAAGCGGCAGTGTTCCTTATGCTATTATTACCTGCGGTGTTTTTGCGTTGCTATTTTTACCATTATTTTCTAATCGTAAACAATGGATTTTAGCTCTTGCTGTCATGGCTTTTTCCATGGTCATTACCCAAGGCGTTAAATCCGGATTAAAAAATGCTTTTGCAGAACCGCGTCCTTTTGTGACTTATGTCACTGAAAAGACCGGCAGCAGTGCTGAAGCTTTTTATGCACAAGATCGTAAAGCAAGAGCACAAATAGTCGATCAATTCTATCAAACTCAACGCAATATACCAGAATGGATCAAAGGCCATTATGCGGATGAAGTTGGTTATTCCTTCCCTTCCGGTCATACTATTTTTGCCACTAGTTGGTTAATGTTAGCTGTCGGTTTCATGCAATTAATCGGCAACAAAAGAGGTAGCGCGAAATTACTGATTGGCTTTATGACACTTTGGGCCATTTTAATGCTAGTCAGTCGCTTACGTTTCGGCATGCATTACCCGATTGATTTGTTTGTCTCTATTTTTATTGCTTGGCTAATTCACGTGGGAATTTTTCAATTTTTGGTCAAGAAAAACTATTTTCAGCAAGAGGGGCGCTAATTTTTAGCGAAAAGTGCGGTTGTTTTTTAGGTATTTTTTAAGAGGAGAATCAAATGCTGTACGGATTAGATATCGGCGGAACCAAAATTGAATTGGCGGTGTTCAATTCTCAGTTGGAAAAACAATATTCCGAACGCGTGGAAACACCGAAAACCAGTTATGAAGATTGGTTAAATGCCATTGTTAATTTAGTGAAAAAAGCCGATGAAAAATTTGGCTGTAAAGGTTCTGTGGGATTAGGTATTCCGGGGTTTGTCAATCAATCTACTGGTATTGCGGAAATTACCAATATTCGTGTGGCAGATAATAAACCGATTTTGCGTGATTTATCAGCGTTATTGGAGCGTGAGGTGCGTGCCGAAAATGACGCAAATTGCTTTGCTTTATCAGAGGCTTGGGACGCGGAAAACGCACAATATCCTTCTGTGTTAGGCTTAATCTTGGGAACCGGATTCGGTGGCGGTTTTGTGATTAACGGAAAAATTCACTCAGGTCAAACCGGTATGGCAGGTGAATTAGGGCATTTACAACTCAACTATCACGCTTTAAAACTACTTGGTTGGGATAACGCACCGATCTATCAATGTGGTTGTGGTAATATTGCTTGTCTAGATACTTATTTGTCCGGCCGTGGTTTTGAAATGCTTTACCGTGACTTAAAAGGCGAATCTCTATCTGCCAAAGACATCATCCAACGTTTCTACGCAGGAGATAAAAGTGCGGTAGATTTTGTCGGCGTTTTTATCGAACTGGCCGCCATTTCTATTGGCAACATCATCACGGCATTTGATCCGCATTTAATCGTGCTCGGCGGCGGGTTATCCAATTTCGATTATTTATACGAAGCCCTGCCAAAAGCCTTACCAGCGCATTTAATGCGCACCGCCAAAGTGCCTGTTATCAAAAAAGCCAAATATGGCGATTCTGGCGGCGTACGTGGCGCGGCAGCGTTATTTTTGTCTCGTTAGGCGGAAATAGTGACGGGATCATGTTTGTAGAGGCGGGTTCTGCACCCGCCCTATTTATTTAATTGATTTACCAATTTAAATGAGGTTTATCCTTGCTAAAGGTAGAGAATAAGTTGTTATGAAATTTTCAGTTTTAATGTCCTTATACATTAAGGAAAATCCACAATATTTAAGAGAATGTTTTGAAAGTTTGGTAGCCCAAACCCATCCGGCAGATGAGATTGTGTTGGTGTTTGATGGTGCAGTAACGCCAGAATTGGAATTTGTCGTTGCAGAATTCGAAACAAAATTGCCATTAAACTTGGTGAAATTACCAAAAAATTTAGGCTTAGGTAAAGCGCTAAATGAAGGATTAAAACATTGCTCGCACGATTGGGTTTTCCGTATGGATACCGATGATATTTGCGTGCTGGAGCGTTTTGCGAAACAAGTGGCATTTATTGAGCAACATCCGGATACGATTATTTTCGGTGGGCAGATTGCAGAGTTTGGCGAAAATATTCAAGACATTGTGGCATATCGCAATGTACCGACTGATGCACAAGAGATCGTCAAATTTACACAAAAACGTTGTCCATTTAATCACATGACAGTGGCGTATCAAAAAAGTGCGGTCATTAATTGTGGCGGATATGAAGATTTACAGGAAGATTATTACCTGTGGATTAAGCTTATGGCACAAGGGCAAAAAGTGGCAAACTTGCCGGATATTTTAGTTTATGCCCGTGTGGGCAATGGTATGGTAGGGCGTCGTCGTGGTTTAAATCAAGCCAAAGCAGAATGGTGTTTGTTTAAGTTGAAACATCGTTTAGGTATTCAAGGTGTGTTCTCTGGCTTACTTGCCTTTGTGTTACGCTCAGGTTCCCGTTTATTACCGACTTCCTTGTTAAAGCGTATTTATCAAACATTCTTGAGAAAGTAGTATGATGAAATTTAGAACACTTTTTAAAATATCTTCAATTTCTACCGCACTTTTCTTAGCTGGCTGTGCTTCAAATTCTGATTCGCAAGGCCAAACAACTCCGACGGAAAATTCGGTGACTACGGTAAGTACTAATGCGGTTTATAACAAACCACGTACATTAGATAACTTCAATGATTATGTAAATTTCTTAAAGGGCAAAGCCGCGGCAGAAGGTGTGTCTGTTGATGTATTAAATGCACAAAATAATATTAATTACGTCCAAAAATCCGTAGATTTAGATGATCAACAAGCCGGCAGAATCCGCAAACGGGATCCAAATGAGCCACCCGTGATTAATCCTAATGGTACGACCAATTATTTAAATCGTGTGTTGACACCAAACAAGGTGGATATTGCTGAAACTCGGTATTGGGAACAGTTGCCGCAACTTGAAAATGCCAGCCAAAAATTTGGCGTACCCAAAAATTATTTAATGGCGTTGTGGGGCATGGAAAGTAGTTTTGGCTATTATCAGGGTAGCTACGATGTATTGTCGGTATTAGCTACATTGGCTTTTGATGGTCGCCGCGAAGCATTGTTTAGTAAAGAATTTATTGCTGCCATGAAAATGTTACAACGGGATCATATTCAGCGTTATAAAATGCTGGGTTCATGGGCCGGCGCCATGGGGCAAACCCAATTTATGCCAAGTTCATATTTAAGTTATGCCGCAGATGGTAATAACGACGGCGAAAAAAATATTTGGACGGAACACTATGATGTGTTTGCCTCTATTGCCAATTACTTACACACTGTTGGTTGGAACGACAAACTGCCTTGGGGTGTTGAAGTCGCGTTGATCCAGCCACTTGATATAGCATTATCCGGTACGGAAGAGGGTAAAAAACGCTCCTTAAGTAGCTGGCAAAGCATGGGTGTCGCCTTAAAATATCAAACGCCGGAAACGCGGCAAAAACTGACCGCACTTTCGGGTGCGGATTTATGGTTGGTAAGACCTGATAAAGAACTTGGCCGAGCGTTCCTTGTAACAAATAACTTCCGTACGCTACTGCATTGGAATAAATCCAATTATTTTGCGATTAGTATTGGCATGTTTGCGGAAAGGATTGAGCAAAGGGTTGGGAGATAACCTAAAGGTTGAGTTTGCTCTGGACATATATATGTAGTTTTGGGGGTAATTTTAATGTAAAATTCATAAGACTTTTTATTGCTTGTTAAGCAAAGGGGTAAACAAGGCATGAAGTTATTAATAGATAAATTTTGTCGTTTTTATGCGTTTGATGAGCTACTGAAACAATTAATTGTAAGAGATATCAAGTTAAAATACAGACGGAGTTATTTAGGGTATCTTTGGAGTATCTTGAACCCTCTAATGTTGATGATGGTTTTAGTTGTTATTTTTTCTAATCTATTCAGATTTGATATTCCTAATTTCCCTCTTTATCTTATTACCGGACAAGTCATGTTTAGCTTTATGATGGAAGCAACCAGTATGTCAGTTGGGTCCATTATTGGTAATGCATCTCTTATCAAAAAAACCTATGTTCCTAAATATATTTTTACAGTATCCAAAGTAGGGAGTTCCTTGGTAAATTTAGTATTTTCACTAGGAGCTCTCATTTTAGTAATGATTTTTACAGAAGCTGTATTTTCTTGGAATCTTTTATATTTTCCATTAATTGTTTTACAAGTTTTTATTTTTAGTTTAGGCGTGGGGTTATATTTAGCTTCAGCAACAGTTTTTTTTCGTGATATTCAGTATTTATGGGGCATATTTACATCAATGTGGATGTATTTAACGCCTTTATTTTATCCGGTATCTATTATTCCTTTAGAATATCAAGATATTTATAAAATCTTGAATCCAATGTATTGGTATATTGAGCAATTCAGGGATATTGTATTACATGCAAAGAGTCCTGATTTATATTCAATGTTAATCGGTTTTTTAGTAGCATTTGTTTTTTTAATCTTAGGGGCGTGGTATTTCAATAAAAAACAGGATGAATTTATTTTATATATATGATGAATAGTGACTTAATTATTAAGGTTAGTAATGCAACTGTACGTTTTAATAAAGCGACAGAGAGCTATAATGGATTAAAAGAATATGTTATTCGGATGCTAAAAGGTGAACTCCTGTTCCAGGAATTTTTAGCATTAAAAGATATTAATCTTGAAATTAAACGTGGAGAATCTTGGGGATTAATTGGTTCAAATGGTTCCGGTAAATCAACTTTGTTAAAACTTATTTGTGGCATTCTAAAACCCTATAAAGGTTCTGTTGAAGTTAAAGGTACTATTGCACCTTTAATTGAGTTAGGTGCGGGTTTTGATGGTGAACTAACAGCAAGAGAAAATATTTTTTTAAATGGGGCCTTGCTTGGGCATAAAAAATCATTTATGCAACAACATTTTGATGAAATTATTGAGTTTTCTGAATTACAAGATTTTATTGATGTACCAATTAAAAATTTTTCGTCAGGTATGGCTGCTCGTTTGGGTTTTGCGGTAGCAACCATTGTTAAGCCGGATATTTTAATTGTTGATGAAGTATTGGCTGTTGGTGATCCTGCATTTCAGGAAAAATGTAAAAAAAGAATGGAAGAGATGCTTTCAAGTGGTACTACCTTACTTTTTGTCTCTCATTCTGTTAAACAAGTAAAAGAATTGTGTGAAAAAGTGGTTTGGATTGATAAAGGAATAGCAAAAGCTTTTGGAAAGACAGACGATATTTTTTCATTGTATGAAAGTAGATTAATATGAATAAACAATTTTCTCGATATTTTACTATTGGAATACTCAATACCTTAGTTCACTGGGGAGTATTCTTATTCCTACATTGGATTATTCTACTAGAACAGTCTCTTAGTAATATGGGAGGATTTATTTTCGCTGTTATTTTTTCTTTTTTTATGAATGCAAAATTTACTTTTAATCAAGCAACTTCTATAGAAAGATTTTTAGGATATATTACTTTTATGGGAGGGTTAAGTTATTTAATTGGTAAATGGGCTGATAAATTAGAATTACCAGCATTAGTTACATTAGTATCTTTTTCAGGTATAAGCCTAGTTTTAGGTTTTTTTTATTCAAAATTCATTATATTTAAAGGCTAAGTTAATATATGAAAATATCCCTGGTGGTACCAGTTTTTAATGAAGAAGATTCTATACCTATATTTTATAAAAAAGTTAAAGAGTATAGTTATTTTAATGCTTATGATCTTGAGTTGGTTTTTATTAATGATGGCTCTTCAGATGGTACTGAAGAATTATTAAATAAGTTAATAATTAAGGATAGTGCAGTAAAAGTTTTGCATTTTTCTCGCAATTTTGGAAAAGAATCAGCACTATTTGCTGGATTAGAACATTCAGAAGGAGATGTAGTTATTCCTATTGATGTTGATTTACAAGATCCAATAGATGCAATTCCTAAATTAATATTAAAATATAATGAAGGGTATGATGTAGTTTTGGCCAAACGAGTCAATCGTGATTCTGATTCTTTTTTAAAAAAGAAAACAGCGTTATGGTTCTATAAATTTCATAACAAAATTTCAACACCGAAAATTGAAGAAAATGTAGGTGACTTTAGGTTGATGTCAAGGGAAGTTGTTCAGTCAATTATTGCCTTGCCAGAAAAGAATCTTTTTATGAAAGGACTTCTTAGTTGGGTAGGGTTTAGGACTGCAATTGTTGAATATAAAAGAGAAGAAAGAATTGCAGGTTCTACAAAGTTTAATGGTTGGAAGTTATGGAATTTAGCATTAGAAGGAATTACATCTTTTAGCACAATTCCATTAAAATTATGGACATATATTGGTTTATTAATCGCAACCTCTAGTTTTCTTTATGGATGCTTTTTAATTTTTAGCAAAATAGTCTGGGGAAATTCTGTTCCTGGATATCCATCAATAATGGTCGCAATTCTTTTTTTAGGAGGCATACAGCTAATTGGAATTGGTGTTCTGGGGGAGTATATTGGGCGTATCTATGTAGAATCAAAAAATAGGCCTAAATATATAATAAAGAGGAGAGTCAGATATGAAAAATAACTTAATCTCTTTTTGTGTATCAATTTTGATTTCATTATCTATACTATGTATATGTGTCTTATTTGATAAATCATTTTTCTTTGTTGATGATGCACAAAATGAATTTCTTCCATTTATGAGGGAAATTGGACAAATCTGGCTTTCTGGTGAGATCCCATTTATATTAAAAGATACTCTCATTGGTTCAAATACCTTAATAGATATTCATAGGGCTATTTTTTTACCTCAAAATATATTATTGTCAATAATATCAAGCAGAGTTGATAAAATGTTACTTATTGCTAATATTTCAGTATTAATTAACATGACAATTATTTCTTTTTCTTCAATAAAATTAGTAAATGTTTTAAAGGTGGATAAGTATTATGGATATATTATGGCTATATTATTTAATATTAGTCCAGTGTTTTTATATTTCTATTTACCGTCCTGGTGGAATGCTGCAAGTGGTCATGCTTGGTTTATAGCATCCTTTGTTACTTTACTTTTCCTTAGAGATAGGTTTTCAAGTTTTAATTTGTTTCTTAATGCTATTAGTGTTATATCTTTAATGCTATCAGGCTGGCCACATGCCATAGTTGCGTATGCTTTATTATGCTTAGTTTATGTATTGGAAAAATTATATCTAAAAAATTATTATTTAGTTCTTAAATTCATTTTATTTTACGTTGGTATAATATGTGCCGTTTCTCCTAATTATTCTGAGTATTTAGTTTCTTTAGATTTAATCGATAGAAGTTCTGTTTTTGGTAACTTTAATAATTTCTTATCTATAACTTTTAATCAACTTATTATGTCATTTACTCCCGTGTATTATGGTTTTATGAATACATTTGGAGGATATAGATTAACTATGATACCTTTTGGTTATAGTTCAATTTATATTTTGTTCCTGTTATGTTTTGTAAATTGGAAAGAAGTTTTAGAAGATAAGTTGCAAATATTCTTGGGTGTATCAATTTTATTATTGTTTATTTTATCTCAAACTCCTTCTGCTTTTGGTCCACTTAGATGGCCTTTGCGATTCGTTCCATTTTTATCAATAGCTATAATTATTTTCTCAATTTTAGGTGTTAATAAGAGATTAATATTGGATAAAAAAAGGATTTTAATATTCTTAATTACTCTGCTAATATCTTCAATATTATCTTTTTTTAATCAAGAAGGTGATTTTCTTAAAATTTTGATTGTTCAACTAGTATTCTTGATGTTTTCTTTTTTATATGTTTTTTTGCTAAAAATTAATTATAATTCTAACTGTTTTTTAGGTCCTATATATTGTTATATTTGCCTTATTCTAATGTTATTTGTTCAGCCCAGTGTGGTTGGATTTATGTCAACCCCATTAATTAAAGATTCTATAAACATGGAAAATAATTATTCAAAAGGGGGCTATATTCTATCATTAACTAATGGTCGTCACCCAAAAGATCATATTGAAGATTTACATTCTGCACACTATTTAGCTTATGGACTCAAAGCTATAAATGGAGCATCTCCAGTTGGAAATAAAGAATTAAGTAAGCTATTAGATACTAGACAATCACAAGCTTTTTTTAATGTTGAAAACACTATAAATAAATTGTCAGTAAAGCATGGTGATAATTGTTTTTATGATTATCTAAATATTGATGTACTTGTAATTAATAGAGTAGATCTAAATAATAGTATAAGAAGTAGCCTTAATGATTGTGGTTTTGTTCATAAAAGTGTGAGAAATCAATTTGTAGATTATTTTATTAGAAATGATGCATCATCTGATGCAGGTATTTCTTTTTCGAATGATCATGGCAACTTAGGAAAAGTTATAAAAAATTTATATAACCAAGAAGAGTATATTATTAATGTGGTAGGTCCAGTTGATATTATTTTTAGTCGCGCTTATTGGCATGGTTATAAAGTCTACATTAATAATATTGAGGTTCCTATAACTAATGAACATGGATTGGTAAGTGTTAATTTATCGAAATCTTTAGAAGAAGATAGTATTTTAAAAATTAAATACTTTCCAATGAGTTGGAAATATTCATTATGGTTATCTTTTTTAGGGTTAATAATTTTAATTTTTATTATAATAAAATTAGGAAATTTAAATGATAGTTATTCAAAATAGTGTTTATCCTACATATTCACTATGTTCGGAAAAAGAGCTTTATTTTAGATTTAATGATCACGTTGATCTTGATATGAATAGATCTTTACTAAATCTTAGTGAAGGTGGGAAAGTATTTACAGATACTTATTTTAATAGTGTTAGTGTAGGTAAATGGAAAAGACATACAAATATCAATAATCTCACTTTCACAATAAAGGTAAAGGGTAATGTAAAGATAACTTGGTTTTTGCATCGGGCTTACTTTAGTGGACGTATTCTAGGTGAAGATTATATTTCTAATAGTGAATTATCGGAAGTTTCCATTCCATTGAAATTTTGGGATTCATTAGAAGATGGGATGTTAACTTTTGATATAGAAGCTTTTAGTGGCTCCCTTATCACCGATTTTTATTATTCTACGACTACTGAGCCGACAAATGATGTGAAACTAGGGATCATTATTACACACTTTAATCGCCAAAAGTATGTTTTACCAGCAATTGATAGATTAAAGAAACAATTATTAGATTTAACAGAATTCAAAGATAAGGTTTCTCTATTTGTTGTGGATAATAGTCAGAATCTACCTCAAATTAATGGGGTGACGATAATCCCAAATGAAAATCTAGGGGGGGCTGGGGGATTCAGTCGAGGATTATTAAATTTACAAGAAAATAAAGAATATACACATTGTTTATTCATGGATGATGATGCCTCTAGTGAAGTTGAAGGAATTAAACGTACACTCGCACTGCTTATGTTTGCAAAAGATAGTGAGCTAGCAATTGGTGGCGCGATGCTACACGAAGAAATGATGTATTTACAATATGAAAATGGAGCGAGATTTGATGGTTTGCTTCATCCAAATAAAACCGGTTTAAATCTAAGAAAGTTAACAGATTGCCTAGTTAATGAGTTTGAAGAAAAAATAGATTTTTGTGGTTGGTGGTACTTTGCATTTCCGCTGTCTAAAGTAAAGCATTTAGCATTTCCATTCTTTGTTCGTGGTGATGACATTGGCTTTGGGTTAGCTCATAAATTCCATATTATTACACTGAATGGCATTTGTTCTTGGCAAGGAGACTTTGCCTTAAAACACAGTCCATTTACGGCATACTTAGATAATCGACATCAGATTATGCAGCATTTCCATCACTGTGGAAAAGAAGGGCGGCGTGGATTGATAATGATGTTATCAAGAATATTTTTTAAGAATTTATTTACCTATCAGTATGAAACAGCTCTTGCCATTACCTATGCAATTGAGGATGCTTCAAAAGGTTCTGAATTTTGGACGAAAAATGTTGATATGTCTGAAAAACGTAAGGAAATTAATGCATTAATTTCAAATGAAAAAGCAGTTGATGTTTCATTAGATATATTTGCTTCTGCTCGAGCAGGAAATCCCCACGAAAATCGTCTTGCTAGAGTTATTCGGTGGTCAACACTAAACGGACATTTGTTGCCCAAAATTTTTTTTAAACGGGGATATGTATGGCAAGACAAAGGCTATGCACATTTGAGAGAAATTTATCGTTTTAAAAAGGTACTGTATATTCATAAACCTTCTAATAAAGGTTTTATCTTGGAGCATAGTAAGGAAAAATTCTTTGGTTATTTATTTAAATATATAAAGGTAATTTATAGCTTATCCTTAAATTACAGTAAGTTAAAAACAGAATATCAGAATTCATATGATGATTTAACAAGCCCAATTTTTTGGCGAAAACAATTCAAAAAAGACTAACCATTTAAATGGAGAACATATGAAAAAATTCCTTCTAGTCGGAGCAGGGTTTTCTAATGCAGTTATTGCTCGTGAGCTTGCTAATCAAGGGTATAACGTCACTGTAATCGACCAACGTTCTCATGTAGCTGGTAATTGTTATTCTGAGCGTGATTCTGAGACTAATGTAATGGTTCATGTTTATGGACCACATATTTTCCATACAGATAATGAGCGGGTTTGGAATTATATTAATCAATTTGGTAAATGGATGCCGTTTGTTAATCGGGTTAAGACGATTAACCAAGGTGCTGTTTATTCTTTGCCAATAAATTTACATACGATTAATCAATTTTTTGGTAAAACTTGTTCACCTAAAGAGGCAAAAGCATTGATTGAGGCTCAAGCCGATCTTTCTATAACGAATCCTCAAACTTTTGAAGAACAAGCCATGCGTTTTGTGGGTAAGGATTTGTATAAAGCATTTTTTTATGGTTATACCAAAAAACAGTGGGGCGTTGAACCAAAAGAATTACCGGCAAGTATTTTGAAACGTTTACCTGTGCGTTTTAACTATGATGATAATTATTTTGCGCATAAATATCAGGGAATGCCAAAGGATGGTTATACTGTTATTGTGGAAAATATTTTGAATCATTCGAATATTGAAGTTCGTTTGAATACTCCTTTTGCTGAGAATATGAAACATGAATTTGATCATATTTTCTGGTCTGGACCGTTAGATGCTTACTTTAATTTTGATTTAGGGCGTTTAGGTTACCGTACTTTGGATTTTGAAGCATTTCGTGATGAAGGCGATTATCAAGGAAATGCTGTGATTAATTATGGTGATGAAGAGGTACCTTATACCCGTATTTCTGAGCATAAACATTTTGCGCCATGGGAGCAACATGATAAGACTATTTGCTATCGCGAATTTAGTCGCTTATGTGAAAAAGATGATATTCCTTATTATCCAATTCGTTTGGTGAAAGATAAGACTTTATTACAGAAGTATATTGAAAACGCAAATCAAGAATCTAATGTAACTTTTGTTGGTCGTTTAGGAACTTATCGCTATCTTGATATGGATGTTACGATCAAAGAAGCCTTGGAAACTGCAGATGAGATTAAAAAATCATTGCAAAATCAGACTGCACTTAAATCTTTTTATGTAAATATGGATATGTAATGGATAAAAAATCTATTTGTGCCGTTGTAGTGACTTATAATCGAAAGGAGTTACTTCTTCGCTGTTTACAGGCTTTGGAGCAACAAAGTTACTCGTTGGAACATATTGTCATTGTGGATAATGCAAGTACAGACGGTACAGTAGATTTTTTAGAACAACAGGGTTATTTAGAAAATCCTAAGGTTACTTTGCTTAGCTTACTGGAAAATCAAGGCGGAGCAGGCGGTTTTCATGCCGGTATCAAATATGCTTATGAACAAGGCTATGACTATATTTGGTTAATGGATGACGATGGATATCCTGAAATTAATTGCTTGAAGGAGTTATCAAGTTATTTATCTAATAATAGTTATATTGGTCCCGTTGTTGTAGATTCTAAAACTAAAGAAAAGTTAAGTTTTTCAATTCGCTTACCTAATTCACTAGCAGTCTTTGACACTTATGATTCGCTAATAAATTTTGAGAAAAATAATAAAACTATTCAGAAGCTTATTTTACCTTTTAATGGTACTCTAATATCTAGAGAATTAATTAGTAAAATAGGTCTTCCATTTAAAGATTATTTTATTTGGGGAGATGAAAAAGAATATACATTAAGAATGAAAAAGGCGAGAGCTAATATCTTTACTGTTGTTAATTCTATATTTTATCATCCTGCAGATAGTTCATCTTCTATACCAATGTTTTTTGGTAAACTACGTTTCAATAATGCTAATTCTAAATTAAAGCTGTATTGCTTTTGTCGAAATTCAATAAGTATTTATTTAAAGCATGACGGTATATTTTATGCTTTCTGTTTTTTATTGAAAACAACATGGTTCTTTCTATTTACTAAACCTAGTGTTTCTAAATTATTATTTAGTTGGAGAGCAATGTGGCATGGGTTCATTGATGATTTTTCTTTTCATAAGAAGTTATTGTAAAAATAATGAATACATTAAAGATTATTATTGCTACTCACAAAAAATATGAATTCCCCAATGCTTCATACTATGTCCCAATTCAAGTCGGAAAAACACTAACGGGGTTAGAATTAAACATTTTATCTGATAATACGCAAATCAATATTTCAGATAAAAATCAATCTTATTGCGAGCTAACAGCATTATATTGGGCTTGGAAAAATCGTTTTTTTCAAGATGTGGATTATATAGGCTTGGTACACTATCGTCGCTATTTTTCTGGTAAGGGTTTAAGAGTTAAAGGAAAGACTATTGCATCGGAAAATGAATTGAGCACCTTGTTGAAAGACGCTGATTGTTTAGTGCCTTGCAAGCGGAATTATTATATTGAAAGTGTATATTCGCATTATCAGCATGCACATTATATCAAGGATTTAGAGGCCGCAAGAGCAGTTATAGCCGATAAATATAGTGATTACTTGAACTCTTTTGATTCTGTTATGCAAGGTAAGATATTACATTTGTACAATATGTTTGTCATAAAAAAGTCACTATTTGAAGAGTATTGTCACTGGTTATTTACAATTTTATTTGAATTAGAAAAAAAGATTGATGTCTCAACTTATGATTCATATCAAAAAAGAGTATTTGGGTTTATTGCGGAGCGGTTATTTAATGTTTGGTTGCAGAAAAATAATATAAAACTAAAAGAAGTAGAAGTGGTTTCTTTAGAAAAACAAAATATTATTTTTAAAGTATTAAAGTTTGTAATAAGAAAGCTAATAGGATAAATATAAAATGAATAGACAAAACCAATGTAAATATATTTTAGCTATTACAGACTTTACTTTTTTTATTTTGTCTTTCTGTATAGGTCTATGGATTAGCTATCTTGTGCAGGTGGATATTTTATTTCCTGAGTATGAAATAATTTATAATTCTTTAATTCATTTTTGTATATCTGTTATTTGTATTGCATGGTTCTGGGTAAAATTACGTCATTATACTTATAGGAAGCCTTTTTGGTATGAGTTAAGGGAAGTTTTGAATACATTAGTTATATTTTCAATTATTGAATTAACAATCATTGTATTTTCTAATATAGCATTTTCACGCTATAGATGGGTCTGCATATGGGGAGCAACTTTAGTGTTGGTTCCTTTTGGACGAATTTTAATAAAAAAATTCCTAATAAAAACAGGCTGGTATTTAAAAAATACAATTATTATCGGTTCAGGAAAAAATGCTATTGATGCTTATCAAGCATTATCTAGTGAAAAATACTTGGGTTTGAAAGTTGTATGTTTTATTGGTAAGCCTGTTGAAAATAATGTGCTTTTTTCTATCCCTGTAATAGATGAAGAGCAAAAAGATCTTTGGAAGAAAAATATCAATATTAATGATCAGTTTATTATTGCATTGGAAGATGATGAAGATATTAAGCGTGATAATTGGTTACGCCATTTAGCTTGCCATCATTATCGTTCAGTTTCAGTCGTTCCTTCATTAAGAGGATTGCCATTATATAGTACTAATATGTCTTTTATTTTTAGCTATGAATTAATGTTGCTCCGCATTAATAATAATTTAGCAAAACGTTCTTCTCGGATTTTGAAAAGATGTGTAGATATTTTTGTGTCTTTTTTTCTAATTATTTTACTTTTACCATTATTCTTATTTATATGTATTTCAATAAAATTAGAAGATAGTGGTGATATTATTTATAAGCATAAGAGAGTTGGGCGAAATGGTAAGAAATTTGGATGTTTGAAATTTAGAACTATGCATATAAACTCTGATGAGTTATTACGAGAATATCTAGAAAAAAGCCTATTAGCAAAAAAAGAGTGGAAAAGGGATTTTAAATTGAAGAATGATCCCCGAATCACCAATATTGGTAAATTTCTGCGTAAAACCAGCCTTGATGAGTTACCGCAATTATTTAATGTATTGATCGGACAAATGAGTTTGGTTGGACCAAGGCCAATTGTCTCACAGGAATTGAAATATTATAAGGAAGATGTCGATTACTATTTAATGGCAAAGCCCGGCATGACGGGATTATGGCAGGTGAGTGGGCGCAATAATGTAGATTATGATACCCGTGTTTATTTTGATGCCTGGTATGTTAAGAACTGGTCATTATGGAATGATTTTGCCATATTGTGTAGAACGCCTAAAGTCGTGTTGGAACGAAATGGCGCTTATTAAGGCATAAGGCATCGATTTCCAGTGTCTAGAAAGATAAGAAAGCAGAATAAACTTCTGCTTTTTTCTTTGTTACAAGTATAATGTTGCCTGAAGGTAAAACAAGAGAAGTAAACAATGAAAGTGATGTCATTTAATATAAACGGTTTAAGGGCAAGACCGCATCAGTTAGAAGAGATTATTGATAAATACCAACCTGATGTGCTGGGTTTACAGGAAATTAAAGTCGCGGATGAGGTTTTTCCTTATGAGCTGGTAGATCATTTGGGCTATCACGTCAACCATTATGGTCAGAAAGGGCATTATGGGGTAGCGCTGTTGAGCAAACAAGCGCCTTTGTCCGTTAAAAAAGGCTTTCCGACAGATGGTGAGGAGGCACAAAAGCGTATCATCATGATTGATTTGGAAACGCCATTTGGTCAACTCACTGTGATTAACGGTTATTTTCCGCAAGGGGAAAGTCGTGAACATCCGACGAAGTTTCCGGCGAAACAAAAATTTTATGCAGATTTACAACGTTATCTAGAACAAGATCATAATGCGGAAAATCCGGTCATTATTATGGGAGATATGAATATTAGCCCGAGTGATTTAGACATCGGTATTGGTGATGAAAATCGCAAGCGTTGGTTACGCACCGGCAAATGTTCTTTCCTACCGGAAGAGCGTGAATGGTATCAACGCTTATATGCCTACGGTTTAGAGGATACGTTCCGCTACATGAATCCAACGGTTAATGACAAATTCTCGTGGTTTGATTATCGCTCTAAAGGATTTGATGATAATCGTGGGTTGCGTATCGATCATATTTTGGCGAATAAAGCCTTAGTAGCGCATTGTGTGGATACCGGCATTGCGTTGGATATTCGAGCCATGGAAAAACCATCGGATCATGCACCGATTTGGGCGGAGTTTAAGTAATGTCGATAATTGATTCCGAACAAAACTGGCAAAGTTACCGCACATTAATTAACGGCAATATTTCTTATTGCACGGTTAATTTGGATATTGTTGAACGATTTTCACCGGATTCCTACAACAAAATCATACAGGTTTCTATGCCCTATGAAAGCGATGAAAAAGGTATGCCAACGTTGGAAGAGCATGAGCGCATTACGTTGGATTTGTTTCGGCTTTTAGTGCAATCTTCCTCGTTATCTGAAGTGATTTATGCCGGACATATTTCCGGCGATGGTCATTTGCAGGTGTATTACTATTGTGATGACTCGGAGCCGCTTTTTGATATGTTGTCTCAATTTAAGGATTGTGTGGATAAAATTGATGTGCAAGACGATCTCCAGTGGGATACTTATTTTGATTTCTTACTGCCTTCACCGTTGGAAATGAAATTAAACGCCACAGAAGACATTATTGATATGTTGGTGCAACACAGACGTAATTTGGCAGACAATTATACGATTGAACATACATTCCAATTTCCTGAAGAAAATATGATGTTCCAGTTTATGGAAGAGGTTAATCTTGGTGACACATCTTTTAATACCATGAGTTATAGCAATACGCAGGTAACTATTACCAATGAGGATGACAGTAAGGAAAGTTTTTATATCGTTAAAATTGAACAAGAATTAACCTTAGATACCGAAGATATTTTCAACTATGTTGAACAGTTTGAGAATTTGGCGGAGAAATTTTCTGGTGAATATAACGGTTGGGAAAGTGACACAATCAATCGAGTTAAGGCAAATTAGATATTTTGTAGCGATATTTTATGCAAATTCTCATCACTGGCGGTGCCGGTTTTATTGGTTCGGCGTTAATTCGTTATCTTATTCAAACCACTGATGTGCGGGTGGTTAATGTTGATAAACTAACCTATGCCGCCAATTTGGCGTCACTGGAAACGATTTCCGATAATCCCCGTTATATTTTTGAACAGGTGGATATTTGTGACAGCAACGCCTTAGCGCGTTTGTTTATGCAGCATCAGCCTGATTGTGTGGTTCATTTGGCGGCGGAAAGCCATGTGGATCGTTCTATTGATGGGCCGTCAGCCTTTATTCAAAGTAATATTGTCGGCACTTATTCTTTATTGGAAGCGGCCCGCCATTATTACTATACCCTTTCTGCCGAGCAGCAGGCAGCCTTTCGTTTTTTGCACGTTTCTACCGATGAGGTCTATGGAGATACGGCAGGGGAGACAACGCTATCCACAGAAACGTCACCTTATGCGCCAAGCAGTCCCTATTCTGCCTCCAAGGCCTCTGCGGATCATTTGGTTCGTGCATGGCATCGTACTTACGGTTTACCAATAATGATCGCCCACTGTGCCAATAATTACGGTCCCTATCAATATGAAGAAAAACTTATTCCGTTGATGATTACACATGCATTAGATGGCAGACCATTGCCGATTTATGGCGACGGGCAACAAATTCGTGATTGGCTTTATGTGGATGATCATGTGCGGGCATTATATTTGGTCCTGACGCAGGGGAATGTAGGCGAAAGTTACAACATCAGCGCCCACTGTGAGAAAACCAATTTAGACATCGTGCATACGATTTGTGATTTATTGGAACAACTTGCCCCTAATAAACCGGCTGGCGTTGTATATTATCGGGATTTAATCGTACATGTCACAGATCGTCCAGGGCACGATATTCGTTATGCAATTGATGCCGGTAAAATTCAGCGTGAATTAGGTTGGCAACCTTTGGAAAAATTCCCTTCTGCTATGATGAAAACTGTTCAATGGTACTTAAATAATCTGAACCGTTCGCCTAAAAGTGCGGTCATAAACAAGCGGTTTGAAAATTAAGTAATTGATCACAAGCTGACACATTCATTTTTCAACCTTATTTATTCTAGCCAAAGCCTAAAAATCTTTGGCTTTTTTGACCGCACTTTGACGGCAAATATGATTAATTTAACCGATAAACGGAGAGCAAAATATGCAGAAATCCTTATTGCGAGGGTTGCTGGCAGCACTGATATTGACATCAGGGATGGTGGCCGCAGAAGATTTTATTATTTATGATCGTATGGATTATGTAGGCAAGCCAGACTTAACTAAAGATAAGTTATCCAAAGTCTTTTTAGTTTATGAATCTGAATTGGTCAAACCCGATCCTGCAGGTAAACGTAAGCACGGTGTATTAGATTTGCAACGTATCCGCGAGCTAGCCCGTCAATCTCATAAAGAAGGCTATCGCACCATTTCCACTGATATTGAATCTTGGTTTAGCAATAAAGGTGGCCAGTTGTTGACACCTGATCAGTTGGCGTCGGATTTTGGACAGATGTATAAAATCTTTAAACAGGAAAACCCGCGTGCATTTAGTTGTAACTATGGGCTACCCACAGAAAGTTACGAAGCAGTGTTGAATAAATGGCGTGAATTTAGCAAACGCCGCCAGCAGGCAACGGCCTCCTGTGATTATTTGAATCCGGTATTTTATATTGCCGATCCTGATCTAAAAGGCTGGGAACGAGATGTTCAAACGACGGTAAAAGAAATTCGCCAACGTTTCCCGAATAAACAGATTATTGGCTATTTATGGCCGCAATATTATTCTGCTGCCCAAAGCCCGCATTTCAAGAAATTTATTGATGCCAAAACGTGGCGTACAATGTTAGAGATTAGCCATAAATACATGGACGGTGTGATTATTTGGTCTGATAAACGGGATGACAAAAACCAGATAGTAAAGTGGAGCGACCCTAGGGTTCAAACTATGATGAAAGAAACAAGGGATTTTATTACCTCACGAGGCAACGAAATAAAGGTGGAAGGCCTAGTTAAGCCAAAATAAAAACGCAAGTAAAAATATTCATAAATTGATTATGTGATTTATTCGTTCCTTCGGAGCCATTGGCATGGCCGGCCAATATTCGAAAAAACAGAGTTTTTGGTGACCGCACTTTTAAGGATATTTAATAAAAAACGCAGCCTTGAAGCTGCGTTTTTTGTTTTTTTATGATTAAAGATAATGAATGATATCTTCCAAATTCAGGTTTTTTTTCTCCCGTTCTAATTTCTCTTCTGCCGAACCTATCATAAGGAATCCAATGATTTTATCCTGTGTTTCACATTGGAAGGCCTCACGCAAATTGGTGCCGTCCAACCAAGAGCCACTTATCCAAACGTTTTTGAAACCTAATGCATTAGAAGCTAATTGAATAGCGTAGGTAGCACAACCTGCACAAAGCAACTGTTCCCATTCCGGTACTTTTTTAATGCAAGGATTGATTTTGGCGACAACCCCAATAATCATCGGCGCTCGAGTGGCTAGATCATCGGCTTTTTTCAAGCGTTCTTCGCCTAAGTTGAGTTCATGTACTGCGCTTTTTAATAAGCTGCTAAATTCAGTCATTTGCTCTTGTTCAATCACAATAAAACGATAGGGTTGCAGTTTGCCATGATCAGGCGCGCGTAAGGCCGCTTGGAAAATTTGGGTTAATTGTTGCTTATTGGGTGCTGGGGCACTGAGTTTTTTCTCCGAATAACGTTCGGTAAGCAATTTTAATGCATCCATGATTGTCCTTCACTTATTTATCAGGCTAAAAGTGCGGTGGATTATAGCACAGTTTATTTTCTTCGTAGGTTTATTGTGCCGGCTGTTTGTGTTATTTTAAACGCCGTTTTGTGAGTTTTCTTGTTGATTTTTTGAGGTTATATGAAATTTATTTTTTCTACATTCAAATATATTTGGCGTGCATTGAATTTTATTCGCGATCTTGTAATGAACATTGTTTTCCTCATTTTTGTTTTAGTTTTGTTGTCCGTGATAGGCATTGTCATCGGCGCCGATAAACAGGAAAAAGTGGCATTAAATGGCGACCAAGGTGCGCTATTCTTAAATTTGGACGGTTATTTGGCGGATAATCGCGATGACCAAAGCGATTTGAAAAATCTGTTAAAAGAACTGGATAATCAAAATATCCCGCAGCAATATTCTACATTTGATGTGGTTTATGCTATTGATTCGGCTTCACAAGACGACAGAATTCGTGGTTTAGTGTTGGATTTGAATCTGTTCCAAGGGGGCGATTTGCCGGCGTTGGAGTATGTGGGGGAAGCTATTGAAAACTTCAAAGAAAGCGGAAAACAAGTGATTGCTTATGCGGATAACTATAATCAAGCACAATATTTCCTTGCCAGTTATGCCGATGAAATTTATATGAACCCGATTGGTGCGGTGGCTATTGAGGGCTTAGCTCAGGAAAATCTGTATTACAAAGATATGTTGGATAAATTAGAAGTAAATCCGCATGTTTTTCGGGTCGGTGCATATAAATCGGCGGTAGAGCCTTATTTACGTAATGATATGTCCGATGAGGCAAAGGCCAATTTGCAACGCTGGTTGAATGTAATGTGGAACAATTATAAACAACAGGTGGCAGAGAATCGCGACATTAAACAAAGCGCGGTTGCGCCGGATGTACAAACTTATTTAACTGAATTGAAGGCCTTAAAAGGTGATACCACGGCGTATGTGAAACAACGTAAGTTAGTGACTGGTGTAATGGATCGTTTTAATTTCGATAAAAAACTGACCGCACTTTTCGGTGAAGATAAAGATCATCAGCCGAAAATGGTGGACTACGACTCCTATTTAGCCGCGTTGCCGGATCGTATGTCGGGTGATACTGAGAATAAAATTGCTGTGGTAAATGTGGAAGGTGCCATTATTGATGGTGAAAGTGACGAAGATAATGTGGGCGGCGACACTATCGCGAAATTATTGCGCCAAGCCTATGACGACAAAAAAGTCAAAGGTGTTGTGTTACGTGTGAATAGTCCGGGCGGTAGTGCATTTGCTTCAGAAGTGATTCGTCAGGAGCTAACTCATCTACAACAAGCCGGCAAGCCTGTCGTGGTTTCCATGGGGGGCATGGCGGCCTCGGGTGGTTATTGGATTTCCTCCACGGCCGATTATATTGTGGCCGATAAAAATACCATTACCGGATCAATCGGTATTTTTGCTGTGTTGCCGACGTTTGAGAAAACCATCAAAAAAATCGGCGTGACAGCAGATGGCGTGAAAACCTCTGATTTAACGTTAGGTTCATTATTCTCACCATTATCTTCTCCGTTAAATGATGTTATTCAACTGGAAATTGAACATGGCTACGATCAATTCTTAACCAAAGTGAGTGAAGGTCGTCATTTAACCAAGGAGCAAGTAGATCGTATTGCTCAAGGTCAAGTTTGGTTAGGTTCTGAAGCACTTGAACGTAAATTGGTGGATGAGCTTGGCACATTAGATACTGCTTTAGGCAAGGCCATTGAACTAGTGAATGAAAAACGTGCGGAAAAAGACAAACTTGACGAAGGCACCTTTTCTGTCGAATGGATTGTAGATGAAGAAAGCTCATTCTTGAAAAAAATGCTGCATGGCTACAAAGGTGATGCTAAAGCCTGGGCTCAAGGCCTCGTAGTTGAAAGTGTTGGATTACCGAAAGAATTCACTCGTTTAACCAAACAGTTGGGTGCATTGAATAGCTTTAATGATCCAAAAGGACAATATTTGTATTGCTTGACTTGTGGTTCCGTGAAGTAAAAGTGCGGTTAGTTTTTTCAATATTTTTTAGATGAGGACAACATGGAACGCTTGGCGGAATTGAGAGCGCAGATTGATTCGCTTGATGAAGAATTGCTACAGCTTTTAGCAAAACGGTTGGACGTCGTGCATAAAATCGGTGAAGTGAAACAGCAACACGGTTTGCCGATTTATGTTCCGCAACGGGAAAGTGAAATGTTGCAGAAAAAACGTGAAGCAGCTACAAAACTGGGACTCTCCCCAAATTTGATCGAAGATATTTTGCGTCGCATTATGCGTGAATCTTATGTAAGCGAAAATCAGTTCGGTTTTAAAACGGTAAATCCGCAAATTCGTAAAATTGTTATTGTCGGCGGGCGCGGTAAATTGGGTAGTTTGTTCGGTCGCTATTTGAGCGGTTCAGGCTACAATGTTGTTTCCTTAGAACAAAACTACTGGCCACAAGCCGCACAAATTTTGCAGGATGCCGATGTGGTTATTGTGTCTGTGCCGATTGCCAATACCCTAGAAGTGATTGCGCAACTAAAATCGTATTTAACCGAAAATATGCTACTGGCAGATTTAACCTCTGTGAAGCGTGCGCCGTTAGAGAAAATGCTGGAGGTTCATCATGGCCCTGTCGTGGGTTTGCACCCGATGTTCGGGCCGGATGTGGCGAGTATGGCGAAACAAATCGTTGCCTGTTGCGATGGACGTTTTAGTGAACGTTATCAATGGCTGTTACAGCAAATTCAAATGTGGGGTGTGAAAATCTATCATGTGGATGCGACGGAACATGATCATCACATGACCTATATTCAGGCCTTGCGTCACTTTTCTACGTTTGTATACGGCTTGTATTTGTCTCAGCAGCCTGTGGATTTGGAGAAATTACTGGCGCTATCTTCACCGATTTATCGTTTGGAATTGGCGATGGTGGGGCGCTTATTTGCTCAAGATGCAGCGTTATATGCGGATATTATTGCTGATAAACCGGAAAATTTGGCTGTCATTGAGCATTTGAAAAACAGCTACGAAACCGGTTTTGCGTTTTTCAAGAATAAAGATAAAGCCGGTTTTATTGCGCAATTTAATCAAATTCGTGATTGGTTTGGCGAATATTCCGAACAATTTTTGCAAGAGAGTCGTCAACTTTTACAACAAGCCAGTGATGCGAGAAATGTTTAAACAATCCCAACAAACCGTTATCTCGCGTTATTTTAACCTGATATAATAGCCCCTCCATTTACTCGGAGAGTGAAGAATATGAGTCAATTTTTTTATATCCATCCGGAAAATCCTCAAGCCCGATTAATTAATCAGGCGGTTGAAATTCTGCGTAAGGGCGGGGTTATCGTGTATCCAACCGATTCAGGTTATGCTTTGGGATGTATGATAGGCGATAAGCATGCCATGGATCGTATCGTGCAGATTCGTCAACTTCCGGAAGGTCATAATTTTACGTTGGTGTGTAGCGATTTATCGGAATTATCCAATTATTCTTTGGTGCCTAATTCTGTGTATCGTTTAATTAAAAATAACACACCTGGCCGTTACACCTTTATTTTAACGGCAACAAAAGAATTGCCTCGCCGTTTAATGACGTCAAAACGCAAAACCATCGGCATTCGTGTGCCGGATAATCAGATCGCTCTAGATTTATTGAAAGCCTTAGGCGAGCCGATTTTGTCCTGTTCCTTGATGTTACCGAATGAAGAGCATATCACTCAATCTGATCCAGAAGAGATCCGCGATCGCTTGGAACGTCAGGTGGACTTAATTATTCACGGTGGTTATTTAGGGCAAGAGCCTACTACGGTGGTGGATTTAACCGATAGTACGCCGATTATTTTACGCGAAGGTAGCGGCTCAACTACACCATTTATTTAATCGACAACAGACGCTTGGGAAAGCGACAATGAGGATTTATGAAACCCACAACACAAAAACGTACGCCAAATCGACCGCACTTTTCAGCCAATAAAGAAAAAAATACGGGCGTGAAACCCCGTCAATCCGTCAATAAGCCTGCCAATAAATCCGTTGCGGTGGAGGGCGAAAAATTACAAAAAGTTTTAGCCCGTGCCGGACAAGGCTCCCGCCGTGAAATTGAGGCGATCATTGCAGAGAATCGAGTAAGTGTGGATGGCAAAATCGCTACACTAGGTGATCGCATTAACGTACACTCCGGCGTGAAAGTGCGGATTGACGGCAATCTTATTAACCTTACTCAAGCGCAAAAAGAAGTGTGTCGGGTATTGATGTATTACAAACCGGAAGGGGAGCTTTGTACCCGCCATGATCCTGAAGGTCGTGCTACGGTATTTGATCGTTTACCTCGCTTAACCGGCGCCCGTTGGATTGCCGTTGGGCGCTTGGATATTAATACCTCGGGTTTATTGTTATTTACGACCGATGGAGAACTGGCAAACCGCTTGATGCATCCAAACCGTGAAGTAGAACGTGAATATTCCGTGCGCGTCTTCGGACATGTAGATGATGCGATGTTAAATCGCTTAAAAAAAGGCGTACAGTTAGAAGATGGGCCGGCAAATTTTAAAGATATTAAATTTGGCGGTGGTGTCGGCATGAATCAGTGGTTTGATGTCACCTTAATGGAAGGCCGCAACCGTGAAGTACGTCGTTTATGGGAATCACAAGGTATCCAAGTTAGCCGCCTGATTCGTATTCGTTATGGCAATATTAAACTAATGAAAACTTTGCCTCGTGGCGGTTGGCAGGAAATGCCGTTAGATGAGGTGAATTACTTGCGCGACCTAGTGGGCTTGGCACCGGAAACAGAAACAAAATTAGACGTGAATAAACAGCGTCGTCAATCAAAAGCAGGTCAAATTCGTAAAGCAGTAAAACGCTATTCAGAATTAAGTAGACGTTATAAAAAATAGCCGTATTTATTACAAGAGGAACTTATGAAATTTCAGCAACTTCGCTATGTGGTTGAGACTGTGAATCAAAATTTTAATGTGACGGAAGCGGCAAATGCACTCTTTACTTCACAACCGGGTATTAGTAAACAGGTTCGTTTATTGGAAAATGAATTAGGCTTGGAAATTTTTGAACGTAATGGTAAACACATGAAAGGCTTGACGCCTGCCGGTAAAAAAATTGTCGCTATTTCCCGTGAGTTAATGGCGAAAATGCAAGGCATTCGTTCCGTTGCCGATGAATATACCAAACCGGATCATGGCGTGTTACGCATTGCTACGACAAATACGCAAGCCCGTTATATGTTGCCTTCGGTAGTAGAGCGTTTCTCCAAGCGTTATCCGGATGTAAGCCTGCATATTCACCAAGGCTCGCCTACACAAATTTATGATGCGTTATTATCCGGTGAAGTGGATTTGGCGATCACGACCGAAGCGCAGTATTTATTTGACGGCGTGGTATTGTTGCCTTGTTATTTATGGAATCGTTCCGTTATTGTGAAACCCGATCATCCATTAGCTAAATGTGAAAATTTAACCATTGAAGAATTGGGTAAATATCCATTGGTGACTTATACTTTCGGTTTCACTGGCGTGTCCGACTTGGACTATGCCTTTAACAGTGCGGGTATTTTACCAAACATTGTCTTTACCGCTACTGATGCGGACGTGATTAAAACCTACGTTCGTTTAGGTTTAGGTGTGGGGATTATGGCTTCCATGGCTCACACGCCGGCAGATACAGATTTAGTGGCACTGAAAGCAGATCACTTATTCCGTGCAAGTATGACGCAAATCGCGTTTAAACACAGCGCATTTTTGCGTAATTATATGTATGATTTTATCAATTATTTTTCACCGCACTTAACACGTGAAAATGTGGAAAGAGCAGAGCGCATGCATGACAATAATGCAGTAAAAAAATTATTTGATAACATCAAATTAGACGTCTTATAACCCTCATTTAACTCACATTGATATAGGAAGAAAAATGTCAAATTTACAACAAATCATTGAAAATGCGTTTGAAAAACGTGCAGAAATTACACCAAAAACAGTGGATGCGCAAACCCGTGCAGCTATTGAAGAGGTCATTGAAGGCTTAGATAGCGGCAAATACCGCGTAGCCGAAAAAATTGACGGCGAATGGGTGACTCACCAATGGTTAAAAAAAGCGGTCTTGTTATCTTTCCGTATCAATGAGAATCAAATCATTGATGGCTCAGAAACGAAATACTACGACAAAGTCGCCTTAAAATTTGCCGATTACACTGAAGAACGTTTCCAACAAGAAGGTTTCCGTGTGGTGCCATCTGCTACCGTACGTAAAGGGGCATACATTGCTAAAAATGCGGTATTAATGCCGTCTTACGTAAACATCGGCGCATATGTGGGCGAAGGTACTATGGTGGATACTTGGGCGACCGTAGGTTCCTGTGCTCAAATCGGTAAAAACGTACATTTATCCGGTGGTGTGGGTATCGGTGGCGTGTTAGAGCCATTACAAGCCAACCCAACCATTATCGGAGACAACTGCTTTATCGGCGCCCGCTCTGAAGTGGTGGAAGGTGTTATCGTTGAAGATGGTTGTGTGATCTCCATGGGCGTATTTATTGGTCAATCCACCAAAATTTACGATCGTGAAACCGGCGAAGTGTTCTATGGTCGCGTACCGGCGGGTTCCGTTGTGGTTTCCGGTAGTCTTCCGTCAAAATGCGGTAAATACAGCCTTTATTGTGCTGTTATCGTGAAAAAAGTGGATGCCAAAACTTTAGGAAAGGTAGGTATCAACGAATTATTGCGTTCCATTGAAGAGTAATTAAAACGATAAAAAAATGAGCTAGCCATGACTGCACTCAAAATTTGAATACTCAATTAATTAGAGTGCAGATTTTTGTGGGTGAATATTATTCAATTGAACTTAAATATTACACTGGCAACCTTATCTTCCAAGGAAATAAAAATCTTTATGAAATCGCACAGTGATTTCATATTGCCTTACATTTTCGTTTTCATATGTATTGTATAGAAAGTTCTTATTTTTTCTGATTTAAAATCTTTTTAATCTTTGTATATAAGCCCATCAGATAATAGCTAGAGATTATCTAGCTATTATCTAAAAGAATAGGTTATACCTGTCAACTGCCTCTATATGTAGAATAACCATAAGGAGACAATGTAATAGGTACGTGATAGTGTGTATTATCCTTTAGTTCAAAGGGCACTTCTATAAATGGATAAAAACTCTTGGTACCTAATTTGTCAAAATACTCTTTTACTTCAAATTTTAGTTTATAGATACCTTTATTTTCTTTCCCATCCTGAATCGGTAGAAAATCTTTGATTCGCCCATTTTCGTCAGTAGTTCCTTTTGTTATTAGAGCCCAATCCTCACCTTTATCATTGAACTTATACAATTCAATTTTGACATTTGGTGCAGGCATACCTTTGTTAATATCTAAAATATGTGTACTTAACTGATACGTTGTAGCAAAGCATGTTGATGTTGCAAGCATCATAGTTAATCCTACAATTTTATTTTTCAAACTCATTTAATTCTCCTTTAGTTGTTGCATAATTGTGAATGAGAGTTACGTTAGTCCTTAATTTGTAATTTAAATTCCCATAAAAAGTGTGATATATGTCACAAATTTAAAAAAATAATACTGGCAAGGCTGTTATTTCATAGCACTTTTGAAAGTGCTGCAACATAACAATAACCTGAAATAGCTTTGAATCGTATAAAATTCAACATTTACCAGTCCTAGGAGATATGTTATGTACAGTTTAAATTATATTAATTAGGAAAAAGAAAAACATTTAGCACTTGTGTCGAGTCTTTTCTCCTAAATCATCAGCTTTCTAGAGAATTTTCCGGTATGGAATTCCTATATTGATAGGATAAAACCACATATTTTACGTAAGGGATTTTATTCTTCTTTAAATCAGAAGATCATTTTTTTGCCAACATGGTCACAAATTTCATTTTATAGCGATTGCCATTTTCATCAGTTTTGTGTAATTCGCCCATATTTTCGTTGTATTCCAAGAATTCCCAGTCTTTGTAGTATTCTTTTAATTCGTTTTCAGCGAAGGTGAAAGAGAACGGCAATGGGCAAGGTACTTCCGGAGTGGACATCGCGGCTACGATTAAATTATAACCACCCGAATTGGTGTGGCTTTGCATATTTTTAAGAATTGCCGGTACGCGGGTACGATCGAGGAACATGAAGACCACGGTAGAAATAATAAAATCGTAGTTTTCTTGAATATTGGCATCATTGATATTGTAAAGTGCGGTCTGAATTTTCAGATTTTCTTTCTCTTTGGTTTCGTTTAAAAACATGAGGCTGTTTTCATTATGATCCCAAGAGGTAACATCATAACCTAACAAACTCAAATAGAGTGAGTTACGGCCTTGTCCGCAGCCTAAATCCAATACTTTACAAGGCTTAATGATTTTAGCCGCATTAACTACATCACCATGGGTAGCGGTCATGTTGTATTTTTTGCTGAAATAATCTTCTTTCGTACAATAAAATTCAAGGAAACATTCTAAATCATCGGAAAGGGCTTCCACTTGATGCCAAAGTTGAGGTTCAACAAAAGGAGTGTCTTCATTTGGAGTGAAAACATGTTCGCTAACAATATCGCCATCTTCTGTTAACACATAAAATTTTAATTGACCTTTTAAAACGGTAATTTTTCCCCAAGTTCCAACTTTAGTGTTGTGCTTTTCTTGAAACATTTTTGGTAAGCTGTCTTTGGTCCAAATCGGCATTTTTTTGTAACAAATCAGTTCGTTTTGCATTTTTTTCTCCAACGTAAAATAGTTGAGCGCAATGGTAGGTTAAATTCTTTAAATATGCAATATTTTATTCCGATTCAGAGTATTATCAAAAGCCAAAATTGGGCGATCATATTAAGTGCGGTTGATTTTTTGTACGTTTTCAAAATAGAGGTGAATTTGCCATGTGTAAAATATAGCTCGAATGGGATATTTTCAGGCCTAGAGCGAAAAATCACTACCATTTTTTCAAAAAATCTAATAAGATTTACATTATTTGTTAAAAATTTGTGATGCGCGTTTTTTATACAGTAAGGCGGCGAAAATTTTTACAAATTGAATCGTTTTTAGTTATTAATTCGTTGTTTAATTGCTACCAAAAGTAGGATTAAACGTACTTCTAACTTAATAAAATAAGGAAAAAACTATGTCAGAATTGTTAAAAAATGACGTAGATCCGATCGAAACTAACGATTGGTTGGCATCAATTGATTCGTTAATTCGTGAGGAAGGTATTGAGCGTGCTCAGTTTATTATTGATCAAGTTATGCAACAAGCTCGTGCCGGCGGTGTTTCTTTACCAAGTGGAATCACAACCGATTATGTGAATACTATTCCGGTTTCCGAGCAACCGGCTTATCCGGGAAATTTGGAAATTGAACGTCGTATCCGTTCTTACATTCGTTGGAATGCGGTAATGATGGTATTACGTGCCCAGAAAAAAGATCTTGATTTAGGTGGTCACTTATCCACTTTCCAATCTGCAGCAACGATGTATGAAGTTGGCTTCAACCATTTCTTCAAGGCGGCAACTGAGAAAAACGGTGGTGATTTAGTTTATTTCCAAGGCCATGCGGCGCCGGGGATTTATGCGCGTGCGTTTGTAGAAGGACGTTTAACCGAAGATCAATTAAACAATTTCCGTCAAGAAGCCCACGGTCACGGCCTGTCTTCTTATCCTCATCCGAAATTAATGCCTGATTTCTGGCAATTCTCTACCGTTTCTATGGGTTTAGGTCCTGTAAATGCCATTTATCAAGCCCGTTTCTTGAAATACTTAGAAAATCGTGGCTTAAAAGACACCTCAGACCAAAAAGTATATGCGTTCTTGGGCGATGGTGAAATGGATGAAATCGAGTCTAAAGGTGCATTAACTTTTGCAGCCCGCGAACATTTAGATAACTTAATTTTTGTTATTTCTTGTAACTTACAACGCTTAGACGGCCCGGTAAACGGTAACGGCAAAATCGTTCAAGAATTAGAAGGCTTGTTCGTTGGTGCCGGTTGGGAAGTGATTAAAGTGATGTGGGGTAGTCGTTGGGATAAATTATTCGCTAAAGATACCACAGGTAAATTGACTCAATTAATGATGGAAGTAGTTGATGGTGACTACTTAACATTCAAATCTAAAGACGGCGCTTACGTACGTGAACATTTCTTCGGTCGTTATCCTGAAACGGCAGCATTAGTTGCCGACATGACCGATGATGAGATTTGGTCATTACAACGTGGTGGTCATGATCCATTAAAAGTTTTCGCTGCATTCAAGAAAGCGCAAACAGCAGGTAAACCGGTTGTAATTTTAGTTCACTCCGTGAAAGGCTATAAAATTGCTGAAGCGGAAAGTAAAAATACCGCACACCAATCTAAAAAAATGTCTGTGGACAGCATCAGAGCTTACCGCGACTACTTCCACATTCCGGTGAAAGACGAAGATTTGGAAAAATTACCTTATGTTACGTTCCCGGAAGGTTCCGAAGAGTACAAATACTTGCACGAACACCGTAAAGCATTACAAGGTTATGTGCCGGCACGTCAACCAAAATTCAGCGTGGATTTCAAAGCGCCTGAGCTTTCCGAGTTCTCTGCATTGTTAGAGGCGCAACCGCGTCCGATTTCTACCACAATGGCGTTCGTTCGTTTCTTAAACACCCTATTAAAAGACAAAGAAGTGGGCAAACACATTGTTCCAATCGTAGCGGACGAAGCACGTACTTTCGGTATGGAAGGTTTATTCCGTCAAATCGGTATTTACAACCCGCATGGTCAAAACTATGTGCCATCCGACCGTGATTTAGTAGCTTACTATCGTGAAGCGAAAGACGGTCAGGTATTGCAAGAAGGTATCAACGAATTAGGCGCGACATCTTCCTGGTTGGCTGCGGCAACCTCTTATTCCATCAGTAATGTGCCGATGATTCCGTTCTTTATTTATTACTCTATGTTCGGCTTCCAACGTGTGGGCGACTTATTGTGGGCAGCGGGCGACCAATTGGCGCGCGGCTTCATGATCGGCGGTACATCAGGTCGTACGACATTAAACGGTGAAGGTTTACAACACGAAGATGGTCACAGCCATATTCAATCCTTAACTATCCCGAACTGCGTGTCTTATGATCCAGCATTCGCTTATGAAGTGGCGGTAATAATGCAGGATGGTATCCACCGTATGTACGGCGAAAAACAAGAAGATGTGTTCTATTACATCACCACCTTAAACGAAATTTATGACCAACCGGCAATGCCTGCCGGTGCGGAAGACGGTATCCGTAAAGGTCTGTATAAATTTGAAAGCGTTGAAGGCAAAGGTAAAGGCACCGTGCAATTATTAGGTTCCGGTGCGATTTTACGTCATGTTCGCGAAGCGGCTCAAATCTTAGCGAAAGATTACGGTATCAGCTCCGATGTTTATAGCGCTCCGTCTTTCACTGAAGCGGCTCGCGAAGGTGCCGACGCGGTACGTTGGAATATGTTACACCCAACCGAAACGCCACGTGTGCCATACGTTGCGCAAGTGATGAACGACAAACCGGCAGTGGCGGCAACGGACTACATGAAACTGTTCGCCGACCAAATTCGCGCCTATGTGCCGTCTAAACACTATCATGTGTTAGGTACCGACGGTTTCGGACGTTCCGACAGTCGTGCAAACTTACGCGATCACTTCGAAGTTGATGCACACCACGTTGTTGTTGCTGCATTACATGTGTTGGCGCAAGAAGGCACTGTTGATAAGAAAGCTGTTGCCGAAGCAATCGCGAAATACGGTATCAATCCTGAAAGATTAAATCCGTTATACGCATAAGAAATAACGAAAAAAACGACCGCACTTACGTGCTAAAACCTCAAAGTGCGGTTAGTTTTACAAGTATTTTTAAAGGTAAAAAAACAAATGGCTAAACAAATTCAAATTCCGGATATTGGTAGTGATGAAGTTACCGTAACCGAAGTCATGGTGAAAGTTGGAGAAACTATTACTGCGGATCAATCCATTATTAACGTAGAAGGTGACAAGGCTTCCATGGAAGTTCCGGCACCTGAAGCGGGCGTGGTAAAAGAAATTTTAGTGAAAGTAGGCGATAAAGTAACTACCGGTACACCGATGCTCGTGTTAGATAGCGCTGATGCTGCACCGGCTCAAGCGCCTGCAGCTGCTCCTGCGCCAACCGCAGCACCTGCTAGCGCCCAAGTTATTGATGTCAACGTACCGGATATCGGTGGTGACGAAGTCAATGTTACTGATGTTATGGTAAAAGTTGGCGACCGCGTTGAAGTTGATCAATCCATCATTAACGTAGAAGGCGACAAAGCCTCTATGGAAGTACCTGCTCCTGTTGCAGGTATCGTAAAAGAAATTATCATCAAAGCCGGCGATAAAGTTTCCACAGGTACATTAATCATGCGCTTTGAAGTTGCCGGTAGCGCACCGGCTGCCGTACCTACTGCATCAGCACCGGTAGCTGCACCGGCCGCTCCGGTCGCAGGTGGCGTGAAAGATGTGAATATCCCGGACATCGGCGGCGATGAGGTGAATGTTACCGAAATCATGGTGAAAGTTGGTGATACCATTACTGAAGAGCAATCCTTAATTACCGTAGAAGGCGACAAAGCTTCTATGGAAGTGCCTGCTCCGTTTGCCGGTGTGGTGAAAGAAATTTTAGTAAAATCCGGTGATAAGGTTTCAACCGGTACATTAATTATGCGCTTTGAAGTTGCCGGTAGTGCACCGGTTGCCGCACCGGCACCACAAGCCGCTGCACCTGCACCGACAGCTGCGCCGGCCGTAGCACCTTCTGCACCGGCAGCAACCACTTCCGATGCCGATGTTACCGGTGCGAAAAGCTACGCTCATGCAACACCGGTTATTCGTCGTCTTGCCCGCGAGTTTGGCGTAAATCTTGATAAAGTGAAAGGTACCGGTCGTAAAGGTCGTATCTTAAAAGAAGACGTTCAAGCTTATGTGAAAGCTGCCGTGAAAGCGTTAGAAAGCGGTGCGGCTTCTGCTACAGGCGCTGCGAATGGCGCAGGCTTAGGCTTATTACCATGGCCAAAAGTGGACTTCAGCAAGTTTGGTGAAATTGAGGAAGTTGAATTAAGTCGTATTAACAAAATCTCCGGTGCGAACTTACATCGTAACTGGGTCATGATTCCTCATGTTACCCACTTCGACAAAGCGGACATCACAGATTTAGAAACCTTCCGTAAAGAACAAAATGCTTTAGCTGAAAAACAAAAACTTGGTGTGAAAATCACGCCGGTTGTATTCATTATGAAAGCCGTCGCTAAAGCGTTAGAAGCGTTCCCACGTTTCAACAGTTCAATTACCGAAGATGCACAACGCTTAATCTTGAAAAAATATATCAATATCGGCGTTGCGGTGGATACACCAAACGGTTTGGTTGTTCCTGTATTTAAAGATGTAAACAAAAAAGGTATTATCGAGCTTTCCCGTGAATTGGCAGACGTTTCTAAGAAAGCCCGCGACGGTAAATTAACGGCATCCGATATGCAAGGCGGTTGTTTCACCATCTCCAGTATCGGTGGTTTGGGCACAACTCACTTTGCACCAATCGTGAATGTCCCTGAAGTGGCGATTTTAGGTGTATCCAAATCTTCAATGGAACCTGTATGGAACGGTAAAGATTTCGCACCACGCTTAATTCTTCCGATTTCCTTGTCATTCGACCACCGAGTCATTGACGGTGCGGATGGCGCGCGTTTCATTAGCTACATCGGTTCCGTATTGGCTGATTTACGTCGTTTAGTTATGTAATCTGCAACGCCTCTCAACTGAGGGGCGTTTTTCTAATTTATCCTAATCGCAAAGTGCGGTTAGTTTTTTAAACGTTTTTACGAGGTAAAAATGAGTAAAGAAGTTAAAACCCAAGTCGTTGTACTTGGTGCAGGCCCCGCAGGTTATTCGGCAGCATTCCGCTGTGCCGACTTAGGTTTAGAAACCGTGATTGTTGAACGTTATTCCACCTTGGGCGGTGTGTGCTTAAACGTTGGTTGTATTCCATCTAAAGCGTTATTACACGTTGCGAAAATCATTGAAGAAGCCAAACACGTTGAACATCATGGCGTAGTATTTTCTGAGCCCAAAATTGATTTAGATAAAATCCGTGCCGGTAAAGAAGGCGTGGTTTCCCGTTTAACCGGCGGTTTAGCCGGTATGGCCAAGATGCGTAAAGTGCAAGTGGTGCAAGGCGAAGCCAAATTTGCCGATTCCCACACTTTAGCGGTGACCGACAAAGACGGTAACGTCACCAGCGTGAAATTCGACAACGCCATTATTGCGGCGGGTTCACGTCCGATTGAACTTCCGTTCATTCCTCATCACGATCCGCGTGTTTGGGATTCCACCGATGCCCTTGCTTTGCGTGAAGTGCCGAAAGATTTGTTAATCATGGGTGGCGGTATCATCGGTTTGGAAATGGGTACTGTATATGAAGCCTTGGGTTCAAAAGTTGACGTGGTAGAAATGTTCGATCAAGTAATTCCGGCGGCGGACAAAGACATCGTCAAAATCTTCACCAAACGTATCGAGCAAAAATTCAACTTAATGCTTGAAACCAAAGTGACTGCAGTAGAAGCCAAACAAGACGGTATTTACGTTTCTATGGAAGGCAAAGCGGGCAACATCACTAACCGTTATGATGCGGTATTGGTGGCGATCGGTCGTACCCCGAACGGCAAATTAATCGACGCGGAAAAAGCCGGCGTAAACGTTGATGAACGCGGCTTTATCCGTACTGACAAACAAATGCGTACCAACGTTTCCCATATTTTCGCTATCGGCGATATCGTGGGTCAACCGATGTTAGCACACAAAGGGGTGCACGAAGGTCACGTTGCCGCCGAAGTGATTGCGGGCAAAAAACACTATTTCGACCCGAAAGTGATTCCGTCAATCGCTTACACCGAACCGGAAGTAGCGTGGGTAGGTAAAACCGAGAAAGAATGTAAAGCCGAAGGCGTAAACTACGAAATCGCAAACTTCCCATGGGCAGCTTCCGGTCGTGCAATCGCTTCCGACTGCGCCGACGGTATGACCAAACTGATTTTCGATAAAGACACGCATCGCGTACTTGGCGGCGCCATCGTCGGCACCAATGCCGGTGAATTGTTAGGCGAAATTGGTCTTGCCATCGAAATGGGTTGTGACGCGGAAGATATCGCATTGACCATCCACGCCCACCCAACCTTACACGAATCCGTCGGTCTTGCTGCCGAAGTGTTTGAGGGGTCGGTCACCGACTTACCTAATCCAAAAGCGAAGAAAAAATAATTTGCTTCATTCAAAATAAAAGCCTTTCCGTTTGGGAAGGCTTTTTTGCAGGTATAATTAATCGGCGGCAAAAACGATTTGGTAGAGAGATTATTTTATGCGTCTTAAACAATTTATTTTTATTAACATTGCTATTGTGCTTTTTGCCTTTTCTCCTTTTATTGTGATGCTCATTTGGGCATATTTTGAAGCGTTACAACGTGGCGTCCCTTTGAGTGCATTAAACGAAGCAAACAGTTCTGCGACCGCCGTTGGGTGGCTTGGTTTAGCAACCTTACCGTTGGGCTGTCTTTGTTTGTTAGTTTTTGGGGTTTTTGTGTTGTTTGATTGGTTGAGCCAAAGAAAAAGAAATGATAATGAAAAACGCACGGAAAAATGACCGCACTTTAAATAGAAAATTCAATATGATTTTATCGCCTTTAATTTTTAATATCACTATCGTCCTATAGATCCATGATAGTGCACTTATTTATGAACTCTTTAAAATTAATTAATTTCCTCCAACCCATTCAATGCATTAATCAACCTCACCTCCTCAAATAAGTGTAAATCCGTAGCCAAAATCGACCGCACTTTTATGCGTCCTTGTGCTAAGAGTTTTGTTCGTTGGGTGCCTTCGAGTAGCGGTGTGTCGGGGGTGAACCATTGAGTACCTTGGCGAAAAATGAGGTTGCCGATGGTGCAGTCGGTGACGTAACCGTTTTTGATAATGAGGATTTCGTCGCAGTCGCCTTTTTGCGCTAACAGTTCGTTTAATAAGGTGCGGTCGGCGTATTTTAACCCGTAGTCAATGTGGTCGCAGACAATCGGTTTAAATGTTCGGTAGGTTTTACGGGTGTAAGGAAAATACCGGCATTGGATTTGCTCGGCGTTGTAATCGATACGGCAGCGAATAAGCGGTTCACTGCATAATTCCGCTGGCACATGAATATGCTTGGCAAGTTGAAAAACGTTTGGAAAAACGACCACACTTTTGTCGCCATAAAATGCTTGTAAGCTGCGTTCATAGCGTTGTTGATGTCGTTCGATGTTGAGAACGTTGCCATGTTCTATGGCAAGGGTTTCAAATAAAGGGAATTCCATGATTAACCTCGTTGTAACGGCACATACACTTTCTGAATAAGCTCGCGATATTCTTCTTGCACATCACTTTGAACGGTAATACCGCCGCCACTGCGGAAGACTAAGCCATTATCCGTCTGTTCAATCAATCGAATGGCCACGGCACTTTGCAGGGATTCGCCATCGAAAATACCAAAAACGCCTGTGTAATACCCGCGAGGTTGACTTTCCGCTTGTTGAATGATTTGCACGGTTTTTTCTTTCGGTGCACCACTGATGGAGCCGGCGGGCAATAGGCTAGCCAGAATAGCACCTATCTGCGCCTGCCAATTTTCCGTCAATTCACCGCAAATTTCGGAGCTGGTTTGTAAAATCGCCCCCAGTTCCGTTCGAATTTGTTCCACATAACGAAAGCGCGTCACTTGAATATTTTCTGCTACCGTCGCCAAATCATTGCGCATTAAATCTACAATAGTGTAGTGTTCCCGTTGTTCTTTTGAGTTATTCAGTAGCGTGGTTTGCGCATTGGGTAGCGTAGCATCGATAGTGCCTTTCATGGGATAAGTAAAAATACGGTTATCACGAATATTCACAAAACATTCCGGCGAGAAACACACAAATTGATTTTTAAACAACAATTTATACTTGGCTTGACTTGCTTGGAACAATTGGCGCAGAGAATAATTGGTTTCAATGGGCGTTGGATAGGTGAGATTAAGCAAATAGGAATTACCGAAACGTAGTTCCCGTTGCACTAACTCAAAGCCTTGTTGATACGCGGTAAAATCCATAGGGTGCTTGCGTAAATAAAAGGCTTCCGTCGGTAATCTTTCTCGCCAATCGAGATTACGATAAGCGGGAAATTGCACATAAATGTCTCGTGCCGCTGTTTCATTTAACGGGCAAAGTATTGGTTTTTGTTGCTCAAAATCGATTAAAAAGAAAAAAGGGCGTTTGGATTTGCCGAATTGGTTCGCTTGTTGAATAAAATCTTGCCACATAACCTTATCTCGTGAAAAAAACGACAAAAATTTTAGCGTAAATCGGCTTAGAATTATATACTTTAGCCCCTTATCGAGCCCAAAACCAAGAGAGCTTTAATGTCATTGCTTATTATCAATAACCACGATTCTTTTACCTTCAATTTAGTGGATTTAATCCGCCGCTTGGCGGTGCCGTTTCAAGTGGTGAACGTGGAGGAGTTGGATTTAAATGCGGTGGAACATTTCTCTCATGTGTTGATTTCCCCCGGCCCAGATGTACCACGGGCGTATCCGCAATTATTTGATTTATTAACTCGTTATCACCGGTATAAATCCATTTTGGGTGTGTGTTTGGGGCACCAAATGCTGTGCGAGTATTTTGGCGCAGCATTATACAATTTGCCCTCGCCGCGTCATGGGCAAGCCAAGCAACTGTGGCGCGTGCAGGATTCTCTTTTATTTAATGGCTTGCCGCAGACTTTTCAAATCGGGCTGTACCACTCTTGGGCGGTAGGCGAGGACAATTTTCCTTGCCAATTACAGATCACTGCGCGTTGTGATGACAACGTGATTATGGCAATGCAACACAAAACGTTGCCTATTTATGGTGTGCAATTTCACCCGGAATCTTATATTTCCGAATTCGGCGAGCAGATTTTGCGCAACTGGCTACAACTATCGTGAGATTAGCACATAAAAGTGCGGTTGTTTTTCAGCACGTTTTTTAGATCAAGATCACACAAATTACAAAAAATCTGCGAATCCCTTGTTTTTGTTTCAAGGCTTCTTTAAGTTATTAGTCCCGTTAAGAAATTGTTAATAGCAAAAGGAGTATTTGATGAATATTGTTTTTTTAGATCGCACAGGTATCCCTGCCACCCACAATATTCCCCGCCCAAGTTTCCCTCATCATTGGATTGAATATGACCGCACCTCGCCTGAAGAAACCTTTGAACGAGCCAAAGATGCGGACATTGTGATTACCAGTAAAGTCGTGTTTGACCGTGAATTATTAAGTCGTTTGCCGAAATTGAAACTCATCGCCATTACTGCCACCGGCACCAATAACATTGATTTGGATGCGGCGAAAGACTTAGGCATTGCGGTGAAAAATGTCACAGGCTATTCCAGTGTGACCGTGCCGGAGCATGTGTTAGGTATGATTTTCGCCTTAAAGCACAGCTTGGTGGGATATCACCGCGATCAAATTACCTCCGACCGTTGGGCGACTTGCGGGCAATTTTGTTACACCGATTACCCGATTACGGATGTGCGCGGCGCAACGTTGGGAGTCTTCGGTAAAGGTTGCTTAGGTACCGAAATCGGGCGTTTGGCACAATTATTGGGCATGAATGTCTTGTATGCGGAACATAAAGGCGCGAGCCAAATTCGTGAAGGTTATACAGATTTTGAAACTGTGCTAAAACAGGCGGATATCGTAACTTTACATTGCGCATTGACCGAGACCACCAAAAATTTAATCAATGCGAAAACCTTGGCATTAATGAAATCGACCGCTTATTTAATCAATACCGGCCGTGGGCCGTTAGTAGATGAGGCTGCATTGTTAGATGCACTAGAAAATGGAAAAATTGCCGGTGCGGCGTTAGATGTGTTAGTGAAAGAGCCACCGGAAAAAGACAATCCGTTAATTCAAGCGGCAAAACGCTTACCAAATTTATTAATTACACCTCACGTCGCTTGGGCAAGTGATTCGGCCGTTACCACGTTAGTCAATAAAGTGGCACAAAATATTGAAGATTTTGTGGCGTACGGTAAGTAATTTCCGCTTCCTGTGCTATCATGTGGCGCCTGAAAAAGGCGCCATTTTTTATGGTGAATTTCGTCTTTACATTGGAAAATTTAAAATGAAGAAGAATCTTATTACGACTGCAATGTTATTGAGTTTATCGGCTCTTGCTTTCGCTGATGAACAAACAAAAACCGAATTAGACCCCGTCACTGTTTATTCTGCTTACGCCACTCCCGTTAGCCAAAATCAAACCGCCTCATCTGTTACCGTTCTCACTGAAAAAGAGTTTGCCGAGCGTAACGCGACTTATGTGAGTGATGTGTTGAAAACTGTGCCAGGTGTAGCAATGGGAACCAGTGGTGGGCGCGGTGCAGTAACAAGCCTATTCCTACGTGGTGCGAATTCAAAACATACAGTGGTAATTATTGATGGCATTCGTGTTAATCCGGCAGATACTAACTTTGATTTTGGCGGTTTAGCATTAAGTAATATTGAACAAATTGAAGTATTGCGTGGCGAACAATCTGCACTTTGGGGCAGTGATGCTATGGGTGGCGTAGTTTATATCACCACCAAAAGCGGGCTATATAAAGACAAGCCGTTTAACGTCGATTTTGATTTAGGAGCAGGTTCTCATCGCACGCGTGATGGCTCTGTCACCCTTTCCGGTCAGCATCATGGCCTTTATTATGCGCTTCATGGTGATAGCCATCGTACACGAGGAATTTCTGCGCGTAGCGAACGCGTATTCAATTATACGAGTCTATCCGGTGCTAAAAGCACAAATATACCTGCAAGTGAAAAAGACGGTTTCCACCGTGATAACACATCCATTCGCTTAGGTTTTGATGATGGTCAAAAAGGCGTTGATTTTCTTGCCTCATATTCATCTCAAACCGTTCACTTTGATAACAGTGCTGAAAATGAACGTGCATTTGATGACCATACCCGTACACGCGAAACCCGTTATAAATTAAGTAGCTATTTCGGTAATGCAGAGGATTTATTCGTGCATAAGGTTGCAGTAAGTCACGTTAAAACGGATGCTGATACGGCACAATATAACAGTTGGACTTCTGCTGTTGGTAAAACAGAATACGACAGTAAAAAACTGAGTACGAACTATCAACTTGATATTAACTTCGACCGTGAAGGCGAGGTAAAACAAGCCGTCAGTTTATTAGCTGATTATCAAAATACGAAATATGTCGCTTCTGCTTACAATTTTGCCGAGAAAAAATTGACAGAGAAAAGTGTTGCCGCAGAGTACCGTTTATTTACTGAAGCCGACCATAGTCTTTCTGTCAGCGGTCGTTATACTGACAATAGCTTATTTGAAAATGCTTTCACCGCGCGTCTTGCCGGTGCTTATCGTTTCTCTCCAAAAGTTAAAGCGCACGCAAGTTTGGGTAAAGCTATTCATAATCCGACCATGTCTGAATATTACGGTTGGGGTGGTACTTGGTTAACTAACCCGAACTTAAAAGCAGAAAAAAGCTTAGGTGGTGAATTTGGTGTCTTACTTGAAACCGATGATAAGCGTCATAGCTTGGATACGACCTATTTTGCCCGTAATGTAGATAACTTTTTAAGTGACGAAAATTCTCTTACCGGCAATTACATGAATCCAACAAATCGTGCTGTAAACCGTGATGGTAAAACCAAAATTAAAGGCGTAGAGATTGTGTATAACGGAAAATTCACTGATGGCCTTTCAGGTTATGCAAACTACACTTACACCTATATTAAATCTGAAAATGATCAATATGGTTTAAATTATGTTCGTCGTCCGAAACACACAGGAAACCTTGGTTTAGCTTATCAAATCACGGAAAAATTAGGTTCTGACGTGAATGTTTCTTATGTGGGTAAACGTCTTGATTCCGGCGATTTCAAAATGCCTTCGTACACCTTGGCGAATCTCGGCGTGAACTACCAACTTACTTCAAACCTCAACATCTATGCAAACTTAAACAACGTATTCAATAAAAAATACGAAAACGTCCTTGGCTATGGTCAAGACGGACGTCATGTTTATGTTGGCTTGAGAGGATCGTTCTAATCGTAAGGCGGGCTTTGGTCCGCCGAATTTTTTAATCATGGCGGGCTGAAAACCCGCCTTCGTTATATGAAAAAAACACCCGTAATTTTAACCGCACTTTTTCTTTCCTTTTCTGCGCACGCCGAGCAATTTGTCTCGCTCACCTTGTGCAGCGACCGCTTGCTTGCGGAAATTGCTCGTCCGGAACAAATCGCGGCGATGTCGCCTTATTCTCAACATCCGCGCATGATGTTGGATAAAATTAATCGGGACAAACCCACTCTTGAGCCGCAACTTACCGCGTTATTACCTTATTTGGATAAAACGCTGTTGATTAATGAAACCTTTTATCCGCAATTGGTCGCCGATTTAAAACGCCTTGGCGTAAAAATTGTGCCGATTAATGACAGCCTGCAAACACCCGAAGAATTGTTTGAACTGATGTTACAACTGGGCAAACTCACCGATAATGAGGCTCATGCGGAGCGATTGGTGGAAAAATTAAAATCACAGCACACTAAACTGAACCTGTCGCATACCGATACGCTAATGTTATCGGAAACCGGCGTAGTGGAACCTATTTCCCCGCAATATAACGTGCTGTTAGCGTTACTTGGTTTAACGCCGCTGAAAAACACGCTCACGCCACAAAATTTCTCACTCGAAAAAATGCTGCTTGCACAGCCCAATTGGCTAATAGAAATCAGTGATCAACAAAGTTATAACGAACAGGCGGAATTGCTCACGCATCCGTTGGTGAAAAAACACTTTGAAAATCGACCGCACTTTCGCATTCCGATGAAATATACTTATTGCTTTGATCATGGTGTGTGGCAAGGGGCGGAGAGGATTTATAATCAAAGTATTCACAGTCAGAAACTTATGAAAAAATGATCGTAGGGACAGACTTTATGTCTGTCCGATGGCATAACAAATATTGATAGAACAGAGATAAGTTTATTTCTACAAAAGAAAGAGAAAATAAAAGGTCAACATGATTCAGTCATCTTATCGCCGCCGTGAACATTTACGATTACCATTTTTCGATTATTCTCAATACGGTTGTTATTTTGTTACGGTTTGCACTAAAAATCGTCAGTGTGTATTTGGCGAAATTATTGATGGTGTAATGCAATTAAATGTATTTGGTGAAATATTAAAAGAAATTTTATTAAGTCTAACGAAGTATTATCCGAATAGTATTCTTACGGATTTTGTCATTATGCCAAACCATTTACATTTTATTTGGTTTAATCAAGATAATGTGCAGTTATCAGAAATTGTCAAAAAATTTAAAGGAAATGTAACAAAGCAGTACCATAGTTTTATGATTTCTCAAAATAAAGCTTATGAACCTTTATGGCAACGTAGTTTTTATGAACATATTATTCGGGATGATAAAGATTATGAACGAATTGCTACATACATTGAAAATAATCCTTTGCAGTGGGAATTAGATCGATTTTATCACTCGTAGGAGTTTATCCCTGTCTGATATTACTAATAATATTTATAGGACAGACATAAAGTCTGTCCCTACGGAATAATAATGAAGAATCCAAAACGTCTAAACGCAATACTTTTTTCATTCTTGCTGCTGATAACAGGCATTGCTCTTTACCACCAACTCGGCGATTTCGCTCATCTCAAAAATGCCGACGGTGTACTGACCGATATGCGTTCGCTTGTGTTGTGGGATGTTCGTGTGCCGCGCATTGGTTTGGCGATTTTAACCGGCGCCGGCCTTGCGCTTGCGGGCAATGCCATGCAGGGAATTTTCCAAAATCCATTGGCAAGCCCGGGCTTGCTTGGCAGTAGCGCAGGAGCGACCGCGGCCGGCGTGTTTCTTTTGTATTATTTCGCGGTGCCGTTTACGGTATTGCTGTTCGGCGGCGTGGCAGGGGCGTTGGCGAGCTTTTTAATTGTTTATCTCATCGCCAAAAACTATGGCACAACCATGATGATTTTAAGCGGGCTGGCAGTGAATATGTTGTTGGGCTCGGCTATTGCCTTGTTGTTGTCCAATGCCGACAGCCCGTGGGCATTGGCAGAATTATACCGTTGGTTACAAGGTTCTCTGGTGTGGGCGAAGTTAGACACCTTATTGATCTCTTTGCCCATCGCGTTACTTGGCGTTGCCTGCCTTTATTATGAACGCCGTTATGTGGATTTACTCACTTTTGGTGAAGAAACCGCGGCTACCATGGGCGTTGATCCGAAACGTAGTTTTTTCATTACCACTTTTGGTGCGGCATTATTGGTCGGCGCCACGATTCCGCAAACCGGCGCTATCGGCTTCATCGGCTTAATTGCACCGCATATTGCGCGGATTTTGCTAAAAAAACGCCCGTCACAGCTTTATGTCACCAGCGCGTTAATTGGCGCATTGCTATTATTGGCAGCAGATTTAAGCGTGCAATATATTCCGCTTTTCTCTCATATCTACATTGGCACGCTCACCGCCATCATCGGCGCACCGTGTTTGATTTGGATTTTATTGACGGAACAACGGAGATTGGCAAGGTAACTTTATGATTAAAATCGAGAATCTCTCCCAAGCTTATGGTTTAACCAACGTCAGCTGTCAAATTCCACAAGGCAAATTGGTCGGTATTATGGGAGCAAATGGCGCAGGCAAATCTACCTTGCTCAAAAGTATTGCAGGCATTCTGCCGATTTCAAGCGGTGACATTTGGCTTGGCGAACACAAATTAAGCGCCATGACCGCCACGCAAAAAAGCCAACAGTTGGCTTACCTTGCGCAAAGCACCGAGATTCATTGGGATCTCTCCGTGCATGACGTTATCGCGCTGGGGTTGTCACAGACATTGGCCTATGCCAAAGAACAGGAAAAAGTACGGTCGATTTCTGAAACGTTTTCTGTTACTCATTTATTAGATAAACCTTTCCAACAACTTTCCGGCGGCGAAAAAGCCCGCGTGCAGCTTGCCCGTTGTTGCATTAAAGAGGCGCCCCTATTGCTTGCCGATGAACCCATTGCTTCACTCGATCCTTACTACCAAATCGACATCATGGAACAGATCAAATCTCTCACCCCAGCGCATACTTGCGTGGTGGCGATTCATCATCTTTCTTTGGCGTACAAATTCTGTGATGAAGTGATTTTGCTCAATAAAGGCAACGTGATTGCCTGTGGAGAAACTCAAACGGTGTTAAACGCGGAAAATCTCGCGAAAGCGTTAGGCGTGAGGGTAGAAGTTGATCCTGAGAAACAGGAAATTTTTGGAATAGAGAAGTTGGAAAAACCTATCCAAAGGTAGGGCACAAGAAGCCTCAAAAAAGATGAAATTTTTTACTCATACATCACTTTACTGAGTTATTCGCACCTTCAGATTTTGTCACCGCACTTTAGACAGTTGATTCTTATCCTGGCGCACGTTTTCCAATGTGTGCTCTAGAAATCAAATAAAGTGCGGTTCATTTTTCATGTGTTTTTGTTGAAATAAGGCACACGCTAGGAAGCGTGCACCATCAAGCAAACCAATCTATCCGCCCCGGCAATTCAACCAAGCCTTTCGTGTGCCTTGATAGTTTTTGTAATAAACGGAACTATGTTCACGCGCCACCAAATCAACAGTGCTTCCATGAATAGGGTTGTAGGATTGATAAAGCACTTCAAAACGGCTACCGCGCGCATTTAATGCTCTATTCGCAAGATGATCAAACGGTATCGCATTGCCGCCATCCAGTTGGAAATAAAAACCGAAATTATCTTTCATTCGACTCTCTACTGAGAGGGGAAAGTAGGTTGCCAAATAAGAGGTTGACCCCGTTTCAGAGTTTTTACAACGATAATGGTATCGCTTGTAATTAAGGGCATTATTTAATTCCGCTTGGCTAATATTATTCTTTAAAAATCTAGTTTTAAGCGTTTTTTTTGGGGGAGACGTTGTTGTACATGCAAATAAACTCACCAACGCCGTGGTGAATAGCATCATTTTAAGTTTGTTCATGGTATCAATTCCGAGAGAAGTGTGACTTAAAGGTAGTCACAAGTACGAGAGTTCAATTGTTGAGACTACCGGTTTTCGGAATGGTTCTTAGAAAGTTTTGCAATGAGGTTCTGATGTGTTTTTTGGAGATAAATTGGAAATCAATCACCAAAATTAATTGGAATCATGGCGCTATTCTGCCGGCGCGCGTTTCCTAACGCGTGCCCTAGAAAGTAAATAAAGTGCGGTCAGTTTTTCAGGTGTTTTTTAGTGAAATTAGGCACACGCTGGGAAGCGCGCGCCATCAAATGAATATTAAAAAAAGTGGATGTTAATTACCCAATTTTATCTCTTAAAGCATATAGATAAATAGGAAGCCATATTGGTGCGGTAATGATTATTAGACCCTCTTTGGCAGCATCTTTGATGAACTTTTTTGTGTTATCCCAGTTTTCTAACCAAATGTCTGTATCAGTTTTTGGACGAAAATTAGAAACCGTTGATTTAATTGGCATCGGGAGCGAGTTGTTTTTCAAAATTTTATCGCGGTCACTCAGTTTTACTATATGTCCATTAATCGTATGTCGGTCAATATAAAATGAAATGCTAGTCCTAGGCTTATTTTCTTCACATTCAGAAGGTTCTTTATGGAAAAAATCTTCTGCAAAGCAGCTACCATCGCCATAAAAGATCCGCCAGCGTTGATCTAATCCATTCACACTATGACGAAGCGTATTAAGATGTTGAATTGGTACCTCAAGATTATATTCTAATTGAACGATGTTATTGCTACGGTCTGCAAAAAATCTAATAGAGAGATCATGTGTTTCGTTATTATTTTTTAAAATTGAAGTCATGTATTCAGGTTGCAACAAAGGTTGTAGGTAACGTGCTTCAACATCTGAAAATTCATAGTCTTCGTTATCGCTGAGTAGATAAATTTTATTATCCGGCGCTTTAACGATATCTCGAATTAATATTTCTTCGTAATCCAAATAGAACATATTGGAATGGGTAAAAAAGTCATCTGTATTCTGATCAGTAGGGAGAGTATTAGTATTAAAGAAAACTAATAAAAATAGGCAAGCACAAAATATTATAATTTTTTTCATAGAGTTCCTTACAAGTCGTTAAATTTAAAAAGAATTTTACTTAATCAAAAATTATTTTGCTATTTATTTTTAGGACATACTTTTTTCAATGTTAGAGTTAGAGATTAAAAAGTGCGGGAGAGAATTATTCACTAAACTTATATGTTGGTGCGCGTTTCCTAACGCGTGCCTTGGAAATTAAATTAAAGTGCGGTTGATTTTTGAAGTGTTTTTTAGTGAAATTAGGCACATGCTGTGAAGCGTGCGCCATCAGGGGGGATTGATGGGATTGAAGTGATTTATGTGGTGGATTGGTTGCTACAATAAATCTAAAAACGTTGAAAATTTTCACCGCACTTTTAGTGATTAATGTTTATGCTGGCGCGCGTTTTCTAACGCGTGCCTTGGAAATTAAATAAAGTGCGGTTGATTTTTGAAATGTTTCTATTGGAATTAGGCACACGTTGGGAAGCGTGCGCTATCGTGAGGGAAAAATAACAATGTTAAATAAGATAAGGTTTAAATCAGGAATCAATCCGTCATCAACTGTTGGATTAGAATTGAACTTAAGTCCAGTTACCGTTTTTATTGGACCAAATAACAGTGGAAAATCACAGGCTTTAATCGAGATAGAAAGATGGGTTACTGAAGGAATAAAAGAATTTTCTAAAATTCTAGAATTTATAGAATTTAAATGTTTTGGTGAGCAGGAAGTGATTTGTGAACTATTAAATAGAATTAAGTTACCAGACTCTATTGAGAATAGAAAGCATAGTGAAGAATATGAATATATAGGGAAGTATCAAAATAATAGGCAAATATATATTCCTAGCCTAATTAAGCATGCCTCTAATCCTAATGAGATTACAGATGGATATTCAGATCTATTTTATATGCTTTCTTGTTACACATTAAGGTTGGATGGTTATAATCGATTATCTTTAATTAATCCTCAGCAGTGTGGTGATTTGCTCGAAAAACCAATAAATAATTTTTCAAAATTATTTATTGATGAGGAATTAATGAATAAAGTAAGAACCGTAGTCTTTGACTCATTTAAGAAATATTTAGTACTTGATCCAACTCATTCAGGGTATTTGAGATTAAGATTATCTTCCGTAGAACCTGCAAATAATATTGAAAAGAGCTTAACAAGTGAAGCAAGAGAATTTCATAAGAATGCCACAATTATTGAAGATGCAAGTGATGGGGTAAAGGCTTTCATTGGAATAATAATATCATTGATTGCTGATGAATCTAAACTGATTTTAATTGATGAACCAGAAGCGTTCTTACATCCTACACTATCCTATAAATTAGGGAAAGAAATAACTTCTTTTGTAAATGATAAACAAAGATTATTTATTTCTACACATAGTGCTAATTTTTTAATGGGATGCGTACAAAATAATATTGGATTAAACATAGTTAGGTTAACTTATGATGTACAAGGTTCAACGGCTAGAGTATTAACACAAGATAAATTAAAGCCATTAATGCAAAACCCCTTATTACGTTCGATTGGTGTTTTTAATGCTCTTTTTTATAATGCTGTTGTGGTTACTGAAGCTGATGCTGATAGAGCTTTTTATCAAGAAATAAATGAACGTCTACTAAAAGATAAGGATCCAAGAGGTATTGAAGGATGTTTGTTTCTAAATGCTCAAAATAAACAAACGGTTTGGGATATTGTTAAACCATTAAGAGAGTTAGGTATTCCTACTGTTGGGATTGTTGATATTGACGTAATTAAAGAAGGTGGAGATGTTTGGAATAAAGTGCTAAATGGAATATATTTGCCAGAACTCAGCCATGATTCTTATAGAACTAATAGAAGTAAATTAAAACAAGCTTTTGATAAAATTTTAGGAAAAGACATGAAACGTGATGGTGGAGTAAATTTACTAAATGGTTCTGAAAAAGACTTTTGTTTAGATTTTTTTAAAAATTTATCTGAGTATGGGTGTTTAGTTGTTCCTGTTGGTGAAATTGAAAAATGGTTAGAAAGTCTTGATATTGACCGTGGAAAGTCATCTTGGCTAAGGAGTATATTTGAGAAAATGGGAGATAATCCTGATTTAGATGAATATGTTAGACCTGCTAATGGAGATGTATGGGATTTTATAGGGGAAGCATCTAAATGGATTAATGCCCCAAACAAAAAAGGTATCCCTGAATAAACTCTCTGATGATAAAAATACCACCTAGTTAGAGGTGGTATTTTTTATTATAGCCAGCCAAAGTCTGGCTATAAAAACTATACGCTATGCGTATGGAGCCAAATAGCTTAAGCGGTGAACAGAAAAAATCCTCGCTATATAATGAACGAGGCTGATAACCGAAATTCAACATATAGGAGGATTATAGTCCTATTTCATCACCACACCCAACCATTTCAACATCTCTCTCTCATCCCAACCTTTGCGTTTGGCATAATCTTGAGCTTGGTCTTCATCGATGCGACCTAAAGTGAAATAGTTGCTTGCAGGGTGGGTGAAGTACCAACCGCAGACGGAGGCCGCCGGCCACATGGCGTAGCTTTCGGTGAGTTTCATGCCGATGCGTTGTTCTACTCCTAATAAATCCCAAATCAAGGCTTTTTCGGTATGTTCCGGGCAGCTTGGATAACCCGGTGCAGGGCGGATGCCAACATAGTTTTCATTGATTAAACCTTGGTTGTCGAATTCTTCTTGCGTGTAACCCCAAATACGGGTGCGGAGCTCAAAGTGCAAGTATTCCGCCATCGCTTCAGCGAGGCGATCGCCCACAGCTTGTAGCAAGATGGCGTTGTAGTCATCGCCGGCAGCTTTGTAGCCTTCCACTAGCTCCATTTCTTTAATGCCGGCACACACGGCGAACATCCCCATCCAGTCTTTTTTTCCGCTTTCGCGATCGGCGATAAAATCGCTTAAGGCAAAGTTAAATTGGCTTTTGCTGTTTTTGCCGCGTTCCGTTTGTTGGCGTAAACCGTAAGCGGTACCAATGGCTTGAGTGCGTTCTTCGTCAGCGAAAAGCACCACATCATCATCCACGCGTTCCGCAGGGAAAATACCTAAAATACCGCTTGGGTTGAGTTTGTGGTTTTGTTCGAAAGCATCTAACATCGCTTGCGCATCATTCCACACGCGGTGGGCTTCTTGTCCGCTTTCCGGATGATCAAAGGCATCCGGATAACCGCCCATCAAGCCCCATACACGGAAGAATGGCGACCAGTCGATAAATTTGCGCAGCTCGGCAATCGGTACGTTTTTAAATTCCACAATGCCGGTTTGTTTTGGCGTTGGTGGCACATAATCCGCCCATTCACCGCTAAAGCCGTCAAAACGGTTGGTGCGCGCTTCTTCAATGCTCAGTTGTTTACGCAACGGTTTGCGGTTGGCAAAAGATTGTTGGATTTTTTCGTAATCCTTCTTGAATTGTTCCCACAATGCAGCACGGCCTTCCGGATTCATCAATGTGGCACACACCGTTACCGCACGGGAGGCGTTTGAGGTATAAAATACGCCGTGTTGTTTGTATTTTGGATAAAGTTTAATGGCGGTATGTTCTTTAGAGGTGGTCGCACCACCAATCATCACAGGCAGATTTAAGCCTAAGCGAGTCATTTCCCCCAAGAAGTATTCCATCTCATCTAAAGAAGGGGTAATTAAACCACTTAACGCGATGATGTCCGCTTTTTCATCAATGGCAGTTTGAATGATTTTGTCTGCCGGCACCATGACGCCCAAGTCAATCACTTCAAAGTTATTGCATTGCATCACCACGCTTACGATGTTTTTACCGATATCGTGCACATCGCCTTTCACGGTGGCGATCACCACTTTGCCGTTGCTGGAGCCTTTTTGTTTGGTGACGTTGATAAACGGCTCTAAATACGCCACGGATTGTTTCATCACGCGTGCGGATTTCACCACTTGCGGGAGGAACATTTTACCGTTGCCGAACAAATCGCCCACCACATCCATGCCTGCCATGAGCGGGCCTTCGATTACTTCTAACGGTGTAGGCAATTTTTGGCGGGCTTCTTCGGTGTCTTCAATGATGTGCGTAGTAATGCCTTTCACAAGGGCGTGTTTTAAGCGTTCTTCCACCGGCCAAGTGCGCCATTCGGCGACAGAATCCACCACACTTTCATCGTTGCCTTGGTTGCGATATTTTTCCGCAATATCCAATAAACGCTCTGTGCCATCCGGTGTGCGGTTTAAGACGGCGTCTTCAATCACATTGCGTAATTCAGGATCAAGATCGTCGTAAATCGCCAGCTGTCCTGCGTTCACAATTCCCATGTCCATGCCTTGTTTGATGGCGTAATAGAGGAAGACCGCATGAATGGCTTCACGCATAATGTTGTTGCCGCGGAAGGAGAAGGACACGTTTGACACCCCGCCCGAGATTTTCGCGTGCGGTAACGAGCGTTTAATGCGACCTGTGGCGTTAATGAAATCCACGCCGTAGTTGTTGTGTTCTTCAATCCCAGTGCCGATGGCGAAAATATTCGGGTCGAAAATAATGTCTTCCGGCGGGAAACCTACTTGGTTGACTAAGATGTTATAGGCACGGGTACAGATTTCCACTTTGCGATCTTCGGTATCCGCTTGTCCGACTTCATCGAATGCCATTACCACCATAGCAGCACCGTATTTACGCACCAGTTTGGCGTGTTCGATAAAGAGCTCTTCGCCTTCTTTCAAAGAGATGGAGTTCACAATCGGTTTGCCTTGCACCGATTGCAAGCCCGCCTCAATCACTTCCCATTTGGAGGAGTCGATCATCACTGGCACTTTGGCTGCATCGGGTTCGGTCGCCATAATGTTGAGAAAACGGGTCATACATTTTTTGCCGTCGAGCAATGCTTCGTCCATGTTCACGTCGATGACTTGCGCGCCGTTTTCTACTTGGTCGATGGCAATTTCGATGGCTTCGGCAAATTTGTCTTCTTTAATTAAGCGTTTGAATTTTGCCGAGCCTGTCACGTTATTACGTTCGCCCACATTCACGAACAGGCTTTCATCATCAATGTTGAGCGGTTCTAAACCCGATAAACGCATGGCGGTTTTTATTTGTGGCAATTTGCGTGGCGGAATGTTTTTTACCGCTTCAGCAAAGGCTTTGATGTGTTCCGGTGTGGTGCCGCAACAGCCGCCGATAATGTTCACAAAGCCGCTTTCCGCCCATTCTTTCAGTTGCGCTGCCATGTCTTCTGCACCGAGATCATAGCCGCTGAAGGCATTTGGCAAGCCCGCGTTTGGGTGAACGGAAACATAGGTTTCACTGATTTTAGAGAGTTGTTCAACATACTGGCGTAATTCTTTTGGGCCTAACGCACAGTTCAAACCAAAAGTCAGCGGTTTCGCGTGGCGCAGAGAGTTGTAGAACGCTTCAGTAGTTTGTCCGGAAAGGGTACGACCAGAAGCATCGGTAATGGTGCCGGAAATCATAATCGGCAATTCCACACCTAATTCTTCAAATACGGTTTCAATGGCGAAAATGGCGGCTTTGGCATTTAGCGTGTCGAAAATGGTTTCGATCATAATTAAATCGGCACCGCCTTTGATTAAGCCGCGCGAGGCTTCAGAATAGGCATCCACCAATTCCATAAAGGTGACGTTACGGAAACCCGGATCGTTTACGTTTGGAGAAATGGACGCAGTGCGGTTAGTCGGGCCGAGAATACCCGCGACGAATCTTGGTTTTTTCGGCGTGCTGTATTTATCTGCCGCCAAACGAGCCAGTTTCGCGCCGGCAAAGTTGAGCTCGTAAGCAATAGATTGCAAGTCGTAATCCGCTTGCGCAATAGTGGTGGAGCTGAATGTATTGGTTTCAATAATGTCCGCGCCGGCTTCTAAGTATTTTTCGTGAATGGCGGAAATGAGTAACGGTTGGGTGAGGGTTAGCAAATCATTATTGCCACGTAAATCGATCGCACTTTTAGCAAAGCGTTCGCCCCTGAAATCAGTTTCGGTGAGTTTATATTTTTGAATCATCGTTCCCATAGCGCCGTCTAAAATGAGGATACGTTCGGCAAGGGATTTTTTAAGTAATTCGGTTGTGTTTTTCACTGTGGGTTTCCATTAATTATGTGTGATAAATAAATGCGGTGAATAGTAGGAATATGCGCCTGCGCTGTCAAATGTTATCTATATAAAGTGCGGTCATTTTTTACCGCGTTTTTCTGTTTCTGTGAGATAGGGGAGAATTCTTTGTCGATTTTCTGCTTTTTATCTCGGGCTATGCTAAACTAGCCCGCAATTTTTTCCCTAATTTTAATTAGTTTTAATCAGTTATGATGTTATCTACCCCTCTTTTTATTGCGTTGCGCTATTGGCGGGCAAAAAGTGCCGATCGTTTTGGGCGATTGGTCACCAATTTGGCCAGCTTCGGTATTGTACTTGGCGTCATGGCGTTAATTATTGTGCTTTCCGTGATGAATGGTTTGGAAGGCCATCAAAAACAGCAGGTGCTTTCTTCATTGCCACACGCCATTGTTAGCCCGGCAAACAAAGTGAATATTGATGAAACCATGCCACTCATGCCGAATTTTGTGCATAAAGCCGTGCCGATTAACATGACCAACGTGATCTTTCAAACGGCCTCCGGCGTGAGCGCAGGGCAGGTGATTGGGGTGCGTGAGTTTGATGATGACCCGATGTTAGGTGGTTTGCCTACGCAAGACTTTAATAATGTCTTACCTGCGGGCGGGTTTAATATCATTATTGGGGATCAATTGGCACAAAAATTAAACATTTACGTAGGTGATAAAGTGCGTTTGATGATTACCGAAAACAGCCAATATACGCCTTTTGGTCGCGTGCCGTTACAGCGTTTGTTCACCGTGAGCGAAATCTATTTTGACACCGGCGAGGCCTCGGGCTATGAGGCGTTTGCCAATTTAACGGATATTGGTCGTTTGATGCGAATTCAGCCGGGCGAAGCGCAAGGTTATCGTTTATTTTTAACGGATCCGTTTTTGATTACCGAATTACCGACAGCCTTTCCTGAACCCTACCAAATCACCGACTGGCGCGCTCAAAAAGGTGAGTTTTTCCAAGCGGTACGGATGGAAAAAAACATGATGGGCTTATTGGTGAGCTTAATTATTGTGGTGGCGATTTCCAATATCATTACATCCTTAAGTTTAATGGTGGTGGATAAGCAGGGTGAAATTGCTATTTTGCAAACTCAAGGATTAACCAAAGGGCAGGTGCGCTCCATCTTTATCTATCAAGGCTTATTGGTAGGCATAATGGGCACATTAATCGGTTCGATCTTGGGCGTGGTGGTGACCTTAAATTTAGATAGTATTGTGAACTTATTAGGCTCACAAGCGATGTATTTACCGACAGCACTTGATCCGCTACAGCTTATCGTGATTGTTGCCTTTTCAATTCTATTGTCTTTGTTGTCGACGATTTATCCGGCCTATCGAGCAGCGAAAGTAGAACCTGCGGAAGCCTTACGCTATGAATAAAAGAGATGAAAAAATGAGTACAGCATTATTATCCAGTCAAAATATCAGTAAATTTTATCAGGAAGGCAACCAGCAAACGGAAGTGTTAAAACAGGTGTCTTTTTCCATGCAACCGGGAGAGTTGGTTGCCATCGTGGGAAGTTCGGGATCCGGTAAAAGCACGTTGTTGCACACCTTGGGCGGTTTGGATCAACCGAATAGCGGTGAAGTGTTTATCAACGGACAATCTTTGCAAAAAATGACGCCGAATGCGTTGGCGAAGTTGCGTAATCAGTATTTAGGTTTTGTGTATCAATTTCATCATTTGATGGCAGATTTCACCGCACTTGAGAACGTGATGATGCCGATGTTAATTGGTCGGCAAAATAAAGGCGAGGCGCAATCCCGTGCAGAACAAATGCTAAGTGCGGTCGGTTTACAACATAGAATTTCACATCGACCGTCCGCGTTGTCGGGCGGTGAGCGTCAACGGGTGGCAATTGCCCGAGCGTTGGTGAATAACCCCGCGTTGGTGTTGGCTGATGAGCCTACAGGGAATTTGGATCACAAAACCACAGAAAGCATTTTTGAACTGATACAACAGCTCAACCAAGAAAAACAGATCGCCTTTTTATTGGTGACCCATGACTTAAGCTTGGCGGAAAAACTTAACCGTCGCTTAATCATGCAAGACGGCGTATTGCGCGAGGAAAATGCCTGATGAATACGCCATTTTTTATTAGCTGGCGTTACCAACGGAGTAAGCATAAGAACCGTTTGGTGTCGCTGATTTCTTTCTTTTCCAGTCTTGGCATTGCCCTTGGTGTGGCGGTGTTGATTGTGGGCCTAAGTGCCATGAACGGTTTTGAACGTGAACTCAATCAACGAATTTTAGCCGTGGTGCCACACGCGGAAATTACCAGCGCACCGGGACAACATGAAACATCTATTCGTCATTGGCAAAATTTGCAGACGAAATTAAAACAGAATCCGCAAATTAACGGCATTTCACCTTTTGTAAGTTTTACCGCGTTGGTGGAAAACGGCGCGAAATTAAAAGTGGTGCAAATTAAAGGGGTGGAAAGCCGGTTGCAAGACTCGGTCAGTACGTTAGGGCGTTTTGTGTTAAACGATGGTTGGCAGCATTTTGCCAAGCAAGGTGGCTTGATCTTGGGCTATGGCATTGCGCGGGATTTGGGCGTGCAAGAAGGGGATTGGGTTTCTTTACTGATTTCTCAGCAAAAAGGCTCGGAAAATTTATCCCAGCCTTTACGCGAACGGGTGCAAGTGACCGGTATTTTACGTTTGGATGGCCAGCTTGATCACAGTTATGCCTTAATGCCGTTGGCACAGGCTCAACAATTAATGGAATATCAACCGGATGAAGTGAGCGGGGTAGAGTTAAAAACCACGGATCCATTTAGCGTACAAACCATGAATTACTCCATGTTACAGGATTATCCGCAAACCTTGTATTTACAAACATGGATTAGTAAATTTGGCTATATGTATCGCGATATTCAGCTGATCCGCACGGTGATGTATATCGCCATGGTGTTGGTGATCGGAGTGGCTTGCTTTAATATTGTGTCCACGCTCATTATGGCGGTGAAAGATAAAGCCGGCGATATTGCCATTATGCGTACTCTTGGCGCCAACAATCAGTTCATTAAACGGATTTTTATTTGGTACGGCCTACAGGCAGGCATGAAAGGCAGTCTGATTGGCATTGTATTGGGGATTATGTTGGCGTTAAATCTCACCCAATTAATTCAGTGGCTTGAAATGGCGCTGGGGCGGAAGTTACTATCCGATGGTATTTACTTCGTAGATTTTCTTCCGACAGAATTGCACTGGCAAGATGTGTTGTTGGTATTGCTTGCCGCTTTGGTGTTGAGTTTATTCGCCAGCCTTTATCCGGCAAATCGTGCGGCAAAATTACAACCGGCGCAAGTATTGAGTAGTCATTAATAAAATTGCAAATAAACTAGTTTACTAGTACAAATTATAGTGATAGAGTGAAACCACTTTTTTCGGTAATTTTTAAATTTGTTGTATTTAAGAGAGTGAATCATGAAAACAAAGAACGATATTTCCATTGAAAATGACGATACACGAATTGGTAAAATCGAGCAGGTGTTACCACCGATTGCGTTGCTGGAAAAATACCCGGCAAGCAATATTGCGGCGAAAACCGTAGAACAAGCCCGCAAAGAAACTCACCAAATTATTCATGGTGGAGATGATCGCCTGCTTGTCGTGATTGGTCCTTGTTCCATCCATGATCCGAAAGCCGCATTGGAATATGCGCAACGTATTAAATTAATGCGTGAAAAATATAAAGACACCTTACAAATTATCATGCGCGTTTATTTTGAAAAACCGCGTACTACTGTGGGTTGGAAAGGCCTCATTAATGACCCGCATTTAAATAATTCTTATGCCTTAAACGACGGTTTGCGTATGGCGCGTAAATTATTGTCCGACATTAACGATTTAACCGTGCCGACGGCAGGGGAGTTTTTGGATATGATTACGCCGCAATATTTAGCGGATTTCATGAGTTGGGGGGCCATTGGGGCTAGAACCACCGAATCTCAAGTTCACCGTGAATTGGCTTCCGGCTTGTCTTGTGCGGTCGGTTTTAAAAATGCCACCAACGGTTGCGTAAAAATTGCGTTAGATGCCATCGGTGCGGCAGAAGCGCCACATCATTTTTTATCGGTTACCAAGTTCGGCCACTCTGCAATTGTGTCCACGAAAGGTAATAATGACTGCCATATTATTTTACGTGGTGGTGACAACGGCCCGAATTACAGCGAAAAAGATGTTAATGACGTATGCGAAGAATTGGCTAAAGCAGGCTACAAATCTCATGTTATGGTTGATTTCAGCCATGCTAACAGTAGCAAACAATTCAAAAAACAATTGGAGGTTTGTAAAGACGTGTGCGGGCAAATCGCTTCCGGTTCCGAGAAAATTTTTGGTGTAATGATCGAAAGTCACTTGGTTGAAGGGCGTCAAAACTTGGTTGAAGGTCAGCCGTTGACATACGGACAAAGCATCACCGACAGCTGCATTGGTTGGGAGGACAGCGAAACCGTGTTACAACAGATCTCTGATGCTGTTGCGGCAAGACGAAAATTAAAAGGTTAATTGATCCTCTAACCGATTCATTTCTCATATAAAGTGCGGTGGAAATTCTCAACGAAAATCCACCGCACTTTTTTCTGCCTTTGAGTGAAAACTTTCCACTTTTAAGTTAAATCACCCTCGGATTTGGTATATCATATAACGACTTTTTTCTGTTAACCGAGGCAATAATGGCGTCTAAAAATTCTCCTCCTGCGAAAGAACAAACCACTCTAAATATCCCTCCTCATTCTATTGAAGCCGAACAAGCGGTGTTGGGCAGTATTTTATTGAATGATAAATGCTGGGATGATGTGGCGGAAAATGTTGTAAAAGAGGATTTTTACCGTTTCGAACATCGCCTGATTTTTGAGGAAATGGAAAAATTAATGGCGCAACAGGCGCCGGTTGATTTGATTACCTTAGAACAAGCCTTAAAAAGTAGAGAAGTTATAGAGCAAGTCGGTGGTTTTGCTTATTTAGCGGAGCTATCCAATAACACGCCAAGTGCCGCCAATGTCGGCGCTTATGCCAATGTGGTGCGCGAAAAAGCGATTATGCGAGAGTTGATTTCTGTAGGAAATAAAATTGCGCAAAATAGCTATTCACCAAAAGGGCAGGATGTTAAACAATTATTGGACGAGGCGGAACGGGAAGTCTTTGCCATTGCGGAAAAGCGCAGTTCCAGTAATGAAGGCCCGCAAAATATCATCAATGTGTTAGAAAACACCATCAGCAAAATCGAACAACTTAGTCAAACCAAAGATCATTCCGGCGTTACCGGGGTTTCTACCGGCTTTAAAGATTTAGATAAGAAAACTGCCGGTTTGCAGAAATCCGATTTAATCATTGTTGCCGCCCGCCCTTCCATGGGGAAAACCACCTTTGCGATGAACCTCTGTGAGAATGCCGCGTTAGGCAGTGAAAAACCGGTATTGGTATTCAGTTTAGAGATGCCTGCCGAACAAATCATGATGCGTAGCCTTGCGTCACTTTCTCGTGTAGATCAAACAAAAATTCGTACAGGTCAAGGCTTGGATGACAATGATTGGGCGAAAATTTCCAGTACCATGGGCATGCTTGCCAAAAAGCCGAATTTGTTTATTGACGATTCTTCCGGCTTAACGCCAACAGAGCTTCGCTCCCTTGCCAGACGGGTTTATCGTGAGAATGGCGGGTTGAGTTTAATCATGGTGGACTACCTTCAATTAATGCGAGCGCCGGCATTTTCCGATAATCGTACTTTAGAAATTGCCGAAATTTCCCGCTCTTTAAAAGCCTTAGCGAAAGAGTTGGAGGTGCCGGTGATCGCCCTGTCACAATTAAACCGTACGTTGGAAAATCGTCAGGATAAACGCCCGGTGAACTCGGATTTGCGGGAATCGGGATCCATTGAACAAGACGCGGATTTAATTATGTTTATTTATCGTGATGAAGTGTATAACCGCGAGTCGGAAGAAAAAGGTATTGCAGAAATCATCATCGGTAAACAGCGTAACGGACCGATTGGGCGTGTGAAGTTGGCATTCCAAGGTAATTTTTCCCGTTTTGATAATTTAGCAGAACATCATCATTACGATGACGAATATTAGATAACACAACGTAAAAGAGATAAAAAATGCACATGAAACCCGCAACAGCCAAAATCAGTTCTGTTGCTTTAAAACACAATATTCAAACCATTAAACAAAAAGCCCCAAACAGCAAAATCATTGCTGTGGTAAAAGCTAACGCTTACGGACATGGTGTGGTGTTTGTTTCTTCCGCCGTAGAAAGTATGGTGGATTGTTTTGGCGTGGCACGTTTGGAAGAAGCATTAAAATTGCGTTCCAACGGTATTACCAAGCCAATTTTGTTATTAGAAGGCTTTTTCTCTTCTAAAGATTTGCCGATTTTGGCGGTCAATAATATTCAAACTGTGGTACATAGCAAAGAACAGCTAGAGGCTTTGGAAAGAGCGAAAACCCCAAATCCGGTAAAAGTGTGGTTAAAAATTGATACGGGAATGCATCGTTTAGGCGTGCATTTGGATGAAGTTGAAACCTTCTACCAAAAATTAAAATCCCTCTCTTGTGTCGATCCGAATATTGGTTTTGTGAGCCACTTTAGCCGTGCGGATGAACTGGAGTGCGGTTATACTGAGAAACAATTAGCCCGATTTTTACAGGCAACGGAAGGTAAATCCGGTGAGCGTAGCATTTCCGCTTCCGGCGGTATTCTGTTTTGGCCGGAGGCGCATTTAGACTGGATTCGTCCCGGCATTATTATGTACGGTATTTCACCGAATAACACCGCTGGAAAAGAATACGGTTTAACGCCGGTGATGAATTTAACCTCTTCTTTAATTGCCGTGCGTGAACACAAGAAAGGAGAACCGGTGGGCTATGGCGGTGTATGGGTAAGTGATAAAGATACCAAAATCGGCGTGGTGGCCATTGGTTATGGCGATGGCTATCCGCGTGATGTGCCGGAAGGCACTCCGGTTTATCTTAACGGCCGCCGCGTACCGATTGTAGGTAAAGTGTCCATGGATATGTTGACCGTGGATCTCGGCGCAGACAGCCAAGATAAGGTGGGTGATGAGGTGATTCTGTGGGGCAAAGAATTACCGATTGAAGAAATTGCGTCAATTGCCGGCATTATCAGCTATGAATTAATTACCAAATTAACCCCGCGTGTTTTAACCGAATACATTGATTAAATCTCAACGATTAAGTTTAAGGAGAGCTTATGCAAAACATTAATCCAACTCAAACTAACGCATGGAAAGCATTAACCCAACATCATGCACAACGCAAAAATGCGACGATTCAAGAATTATTTGCGCAAGAGAAAGATCGTTTCGACAAATATTCTTTAACGTTTAACGATGAGATTTTGGTGGATTTTTCCAAAAATAATCTAACTCAAGAAACCCTTGGCTTATTGCGTCAACTCAGTGAAGAATGTGGCTTGGCACAAGCGAAGAAAGCCATGTTTGACGGTGAAAAAATCAACCGTACTGAAAATCGTGCCGTGTTACATACCGCACTTCGTAATCGCGCTAATACCCCGGTGTTGGTTGACGGCAAAGATGTGATGCCGGACGTCAATGCGGTGTTGGCGAAAATGAAAACTTTTTGCGCACGTGTAATTTCCGGTGAGTGGAAAGGTTACACCGGCAAGGCGATCACTGACGTCATTAATATCGGTATCGGCGGTTCGGATCTTGGCCCGTACATGGTGACCGAAGCGTTGCGCCCTTACAAAAACCACCTCACGATGCACTTTGTGTCTAACGTAGATGGCACTCATATTGCGGAAACGTTGAAGAAAGTGAATCCTGAAACCACCTTAATTTTAGTGGCCTCCAAAACGTTCACCACCCAAGAAACCATGACTAACGCATTGTCTGCCCGCGATTGGTTCCTTGCCGCAGCAAAAGATCCTGCCCATGTGGCAAAACACTTTGCGGCACTGTCTACCAATGCAAAAGCGGTAGCGGAATTCGGCATTGATACCGACAATATGTTTGAATTCTGGGATTGGGTTGGTGGCCGTTATTCTTTATGGTCTGCCATCGGTTTATCCATTGCGTTGTCTATCGGTTTTGAAAACTTTGAAGCCTTGTTAAGTGGTGCGCACGCGATGGATCAGCATTTCTTAAATGCGCCGTTAGAGCAAAATATTCCAACCACATTAGCATTAGTGGGCTTGTGGAACACCAATTTCCTTGGCGCACAAACGGAAGCCATTTTACCGTACGACCAATATTTACATCGCTTTGCGGCTTATTTCCAACAAGGTAACATGGAATCCAACGGTAAATATGTTGATCGTAATGGCAATGTTATTCGTGATTATCAAACCGGCCCAATCATTTGGGGCGAACCGGGCACTAACGGTCAACACGCGTTCTATCAATTAATCCACCAAGGCACAAGCCTGATTCCTTGTGATTTCATCGCACCGGCGCAAAGTCATAATCCGTTGTCCGATCATCACGCGAAATTGTTATCTAACTTCTTCGCACAAACAGAAGCCTTGGCATTTGGTAAAACCAAAGAACAAGTGGAAGCAGAATTCTTAAAAGCGGGGAAAACGTTGGCGGAAGTGGAAGATATCGTGCCGTTTAAAGTCTTCACCGGTAACAAGCCGACCAATTCCATTTTGTTACAAAAAATCACACCGTTTAGTTTAGGCGCGTTGATTGCCATGTATGAACACAAAATTTTCGTACAAGGCGTATTGTTCAATATTTACAGCTTTGACCAATGGGGCGTGGAACTAGGTAAACAACTTGCCAACCGAATCCTGCCTGAATTGGTTACCAACGATAAAATTGAAAGCCATGACAGTTCAACCAACGGCTTGATTAATCAATTCAAAGCTTGGCGTTAATTCAGTCTAACCGGCAATAAAGTGCGGTGACAAAAAACAGCGTTTTTGAACGTTGGCTATGCCAACGGCTCTGAAGAAGCGAATAAATCACTGAGGTGATTTATGAGTAAAATTCTCGGTGTTTTTTAACCGCACTTTGGCTTTTTCTTACTGCCAGAAAATGAATTTTATGCTAGAATTCGCGCGCAATTTTTTATTAACACAACAATAGGACAGAACATGAAAGTTTTAGAAGGTAATATCGCCGCACCAAAGGCTAAAGTCGCCGTCGTAATCAGCCGTTTCAACAGTTTTATCAATGAGAGCCTACTTGAAGGCGCCCTAGATGCGTTAAAACGTGTTGGTCAGGTGAAAGATGACAATATCACCTTAGTGCGTGTGCCGGGAGCATATGAATTACCGTTAGTTGCCCGTCGTTTGGCCGAAAGTAAAAAATTCGATGCTATTGTTGCTTTAGGTACAGTGATCCGTGGTGGCACAGCGCACTTTGAATATGTTGCAGGTGAAGCCAGCAGCGGTTTAGGCAAAGTGGCGATGGAAGCTGAAATTCCGGTGGCTTTTGGTGTGTTAACAACGGAAAACATTGAGCAAGCTATTGAGCGTGCAGGCACCAAAGCCGGCAACAAAGGGGCGGAAGCCGCATTAGTTGCGTTAGAAATGTATAATTTGTTAAATCAAGTTCAGGCTGCGTAACTGACAATGGCTGAACAAACAAAAAAAATCTCTCCACGCCGTCGCGCCCGTGAATGTGCGGTGCAGGCGTTATATTCTTGGGCTATTTCGCAAAATAGCCCTGAGCTGGTCGAATTAAACTTCATGACCGAGCAAGACATGAATGGTGTTGATAAACCGTATTTCCGCAAATTATTCCGTCAAACGGTGGAAAATGTGGATGCCGTGGAACACACTATGCAAGGTTATTTAGATCGTACCTTAGATGAACTGGATCCTATTGAAAAAGCCATTTTGCGTCTTGCTGTGTATGAATTACAGTTTGAAGCGGATGTGCCGTATAAAGTGGTGATCAACGAAGCTATCGAAGTGGCCAAAGTATTCGGTGCGGATGAGAGCCACAAATATATTAACGGTGTGTTGGATAAAATCGCACCGGTCGTGCGTCGCTAACATTTTGCAGGAGGCAGGATGAGTGAAGGCGAATTTGATATAATTCAACGTTATTTTACTGCGTCTAAACGCTCTCCTCGTAAGGATGTATTACTTTCAGTCGGTGACGATTGTGCCGTCACCGAACTTAATCCCAATCAACATCTCGCTATTACCACCGACACCATGGTGGAAAATATTCACTTCTTACCGAATATCAGCCCAACGGATTTAGCCTATAAAGCCGTTGCCGGCAATCTCAGTGATTTAGCCTCTATGGGCGCTGAACCTGCGTGGATTTCCTTGGCGTTAACCTTGCCAAAAATCGATCATCCATGGTTGGAGGAATTTAGCAAAAGTTTCTTTTCGATTCTCGATCATTATAACGTGGATTTAATCGGCGGAGACACCACCAAAGGTCCGCTCAGCATCACCATTACCGCGCAAGGAATTATCGCCAAAGATAAAGCCTTGTGTCGTCACAACGCAAAAGTGGGCGATTGGGTTTATGTTTCAGGCACTCTCGGCGACAGCGCCGGCGGATTGTCTTATTTATTGCAAGGCAAAAGTGCGGTCAATTCTGCGCAAGAATTTTTAATTCGTCGTCATTTACACCCAACGCCAAGAGTGCTACTTGGCATGGAACTTTCTTTAACAGGCTTGGCAAGTTCGGCTATTGATATTTCCGATGGTTGTGCCGCGGATTTAACCCATATTTTAGAACGTAGCCAATGTGGCGCCGTTATTGAATTGGATAAGTTACCGTTATCTGCCGAGTTAGTAAGCGAATTCGGCTTGGCGCAAGCCGAGCAATATGCCTTATGCGGAGGCGAAGACTACGAACTTTGCTTCACTGTGCCGGATAGCAACAGAGCCAAATTAGACAAGGCCTTATCCCATATTGGCGTGAAATATACTTGTATCGGGCAAATTCGAGCCATTAATCCGATGAAGAATAAAAAACGCATTCAATTCCAACGCAATGGTCAGCCGGTAGAGCTTGAATTGATGGGCGGCTTCGACCATTTTAAATAGGACAAATCATGACCTCATCACAACATCCGCTTGAGCGGGTGAATTTACGCAATCCTATTCATTTTTTAGCGCTCGGCTTTGGCTCCGGTTTATTGCACCCGGCGCCCGGCACATGGGGCAGTTTAGTGGGCGTAGTATTGGGGGCGTTATTATTGCCTTGGCTTGGCGCAAAAACATTTTTTATTTTGACCGCACTTTGTTTCTTCCTTGGTATTTGGTTATGCGAACGCACCAGCCACGACATGGGCGTACACGACCACGGCAGCATTGTGTGGGATGAAATCGTTGCCGTTTTTTTCGTGCTGTTAGCCGTGCCGCAAATTTCGTTATTTTGGTGTACTGTCGCTTTTGCCGCCTTCCGCTTGTTTGATATTTTAAAACCTTACCCGATCCGCTATTTTGATGAGAAACTTACCAACGGTTTCGGCATTATGGTAGATGACATTTTGGCCGCCGGTTATAGCATCTTGGTCATTCTCGCATTGGCGCATTTTATTTAGGCAATGCTATGTTACATTTAATGTTCGTACACTTGATGGGATTGCTTTCGCCCGGACCGGATTTCTTCTATGTGAGCCGTGTGGCGGCAATCAGTTCACGGCGCACTGCGATTTATGGCGTTATCGGCATTACGATTGGCGTGTTCATTTGGGCGACTGCCGCTGTATTGGGACTGGCGATTGTATTCAAAACGATGCCGTCATTGCAGGGTGTCGTAATGGTATTGGGTGGTAGCTATTTATTTTATCTCGGGGTGAAAATGGCGCGTGTCAAAACCAACGCGGTGTTTGATGATTCGGCGCAAGAGCGAAAACATGGCGCGTCCAAGCATGAAATTATCAAAGGCTTATTGGTGAATTTATCCAATGCCAAAGTGGTGATTTATTTCAGTAGCGTGATGTCTTTTGTATTAGTGAACATCACCGAAACGCGGCAAATTTTGACCGCACTTTTGATTATCACGGTGGAAACATTTCTTTATTTTTATGTGATTTCCATCTTGTTTTCACGCTCCTTTGCCAAGCGTTTTTATAGCCGATACAGTCGCTATATCGACAATGCCTCGGGCGTGATTTTTATTCTGTTCGGCGCTTACTTAATTTATGGTGGCGCGTTAAATATTTTAGGTTAGTTTAAATCGGAGAATATTATGGCTTTAAGAATTGCAATCGTGGGCGCAGGCGGACGCATGGGACGTCAATTGATTCAAGCGGTGCACAACGCGGAAGGTGTTGAATTGGGCGCGGCATTTGAACGTGTAGGCTCATCTTTAATCGGTGCCGATGTAGGCGAGTTGGCAGGCATTGGCAGCTTAGGCGTTAAGGTGGGGGATGATTTAAACGCAGCAAAAGATCAATTTGATGTGTTAATTGATTTCACCCGCCCGGAAGGCACGTTGGCGCATTTGGCGTTTTGTTCCGCTAATCATAAAAATATGATTATCGGTACCACCGGTTTTGATGATGCCGGCAAAGCGGCGATTAAAGCTGCCGCTGAAAAAATCGGGATTGTGTTTGCGTCTAACTTCAGCGTGGGCGTGAATTTGGTCTTTAAATTATTAGAAAAAGCCGCTAAAGTCATGGGCAATTATTGCGACATTGAAATTATTGAAGCGCACCATCGTCACAAAGTGGACGCGCCGTCCGGCACCGCGCTTTCCATGGGAGAACACATCGCCAAAACGTTGGGGCGTGATTTGAAAACCCACGGCGTATTCTGTCGTGACGGCATTATTGGCGAACGCAAACGGGATGAAATTGGTTTTTCTACGATCCGTGCGTCCGACGTAGTGGGCGAGCACAGCGTTTGGTTTGCCGACATCGGAGAACGCGTTGAAATTGCCCACAAAGCTTCCAGCCGTATGACCTTTGCTAACGGCGCCGTGCGTGCCGCGAAATGGCTTGAGGGAAAAGACAAAGGCTTGTTTGATATGACGGATGTGTTGGATTTGAATAATCTATAAAAGTAGGGGCGAGTAAAGCCCCTTTTTTGTTCAGCTTCATTGATCAAAGTGCAGTCGTTTTTCACGGTGTTTTTTACAGTTCAATCTCCAAATCCTCTTCCACCCGACAACAACACAATAAAATCTCGTCTTGTTGTAAAAAAGCTAATGGTGTTTCCGCATAGGACACTTTGCCTTTTTTTATTTTTACTCGGCAGGAGCCGCAATAGCCACTACGACATTGGTATTCATGGTGAATGCCATGTTGCTCCAAGCGATTGAGGAGCGGGATTTGATTATCGTGTTCGATGGTTTGACGGCTGTGTAATAAATGAATTTTCATGATCGTAAAAAGAAAAAAGAGCAGTTAGAAAACTGCTCTAAATAGCATTGGGCGTATTGTAATCGAAATTAGATCCACACGAAATATGCCATGGCGCCAATTATTCCGATACAGAAAAGGTTGAGAATAAAGCCGACCTTTGCCATATCTACTTGTTTGACATGGCCTGTTGCGAACACGATAGCGTTTGGTGGTGTGGCGATTGGCAACATAAAGGCACAACTTGCACCGCAGGCGATGATAGCGGCGAGGGCAATTGGTGGCAGGTTTAAGGTTTGTGCTACTGAAATCACAATCGGCATGATCAATGCTGCGCTGGCGGTGTTAGAGGTGAATTCTGTGAGGAAGATGATGAACGCGCTGACAACGAAACAAAGCACCCACAGCGGTTTTTCATTGGTAAATTGCACAATGGTATCTGCCATGATTTTACTGGCACCGGAGTCTTTCATCACGATACTCAAGGTTAAACCACCGCCGAAAAGCATTAATACGCCCCATTCCACACGTTCTTGAATTTCTTTCCATTTGGCTACACCGGTTACACCGATAATCACCACGACGGTTAAGGCAATAACACTATCAAAGCTATCAATTTTTTTCTCTAAGCCCAGTAAACCGGAGAACCAAGGGTTGAGAACAGAACTAAACAGGAGCAGTAATGCCATCACACTGAAGATGATTAGCGTGATGATGTTCTTTTTGGTGAAAGAGACTTTTTCAAGAGAAGGGGCAAATTCGACATGAAAATTGGGACGTAAAATGACCCAAAGAGCAAATAACATGGAAGGTAGCAACAACAGCATTACAGGGAAGCCATAGCCTAACCACTCGGTGAAAGTCACTTGAATTTGAGAGGCTAAGATAGCATTTGGTGCGCTACCGACTAAGGTGCCAATGCCGCCAATACTGGCGCAGAACGCCATACCTAGTAGAATAAAGGCATACAGGCGATAATTCTTTTCTGCATTCAACCCTTTTAACATCCCGATGGTGAGCGGCAACATCATTGCCGCGACAGCCGTGTTGTTGATCCACATAGATAAAAAGGTGGTTACTCCAAATAAATACGCCACGGAAAGTTTTAAATTGCCTTTGGCGAGTCGCACGATGTAGTTCGCAATGATTTTATCCAGTTGCTGAATTTGTAATACCGCCGCAATCACAAAGCCGCCGAAGAACATATAAATAATCGGGGTAGCAAAAGGTGCAAGCGCCTTTTGTGTGTTAATCAGTCCTAAACCAATGGCAAGAATTGGCACCATAAGCGAGGTCACCGTAATATTAAAGGCTTCTGTCAACCACAAAATACCGATGAACGTCAGCAAGGCCAAGCCACGGTTTTCCTTTGGTGAGAAGGGCAATGTGTTGATTAGCACCAACATCAAGATAAAATCCAAAACAAGAATAATCAGGCTTTTATATTTAGCGAAGAAAGGGATTTGTGTTTGCATAATAAATGTCCTCCATGGCTGCTATTTATTAGCATTGTTTTAATAAGCTAGAAACATTTTTTTAACAAATTTGTGACGGCTATCAAATATATTTTGTGAAGAAGAAAGAGATAAAAGTGCGGTGATTTTTATGAAAGGATTACATGCTTGTTTTACTGAGTAGAGGAGGCAATCCTTGAGAAATAAAAAAGTGCGGTAGATTTTATCGGAATTTAAAAACGCCTGAAAAACCCACCGCACTTTTAGCGATATGAAAGATTACAGATCGAAATCGTCGAAATCTTTGGTGTCCACTTTGGAGTCAATTTGACCCACAAGATAAGAACTCACTTCCACTTCTTGCGGTGCCACTTGTACGTTGTCGGAAACCAACCAGGCATTGATCCAAGGAATCGGGTTGGAGCGTGCTTGGAATGGCAATGGCAAGCCTACCGCCTGCATACGGATATTGGTGATGTATTCCACGTATTGCACCAAAATGTCTCTGTTCAAACCGATCATGGAACCGTCTTTAAACAAATAATCCGCCCAGTCTTTTTCTTGTTCTGCTGCCGCCAAGAATAAATCATAAGCTTCTTGTTTACATTCTTCTGCAATTTCCGCCATTTCCGGATCGTCTTGTCCTGCAGCCATGATATTTAAAATGTGCTGCGTACCGGTTAAGTGCAACGCTTCATCACGGGCGATGAATTTAATGATTTTCGCATTGCCTTCCATTAATTGACGTTCCGCAAAGGCAAAGGAGCACGCGAAAGACACATAGAAACGAATGGCTTCAAGCGCGTTCACGCTCATTAAGCAAAGGTAAAGTTGTTTTTTCAAATTACGCAAGGTGACGACACATTCTTTGCCATCCACGGTGTAAGTGCCTTCGCCGTACAGGCTATAAAGTTGGCTGTCGCGGATTAAATCATCGTAGTAAGAAGAAATATCGCGTGCGCGTTTGATGATTTCTTCGTTGGTCACGATGTCGTCAAACACGATAGACGGATCGTTCACAATATTACGAATAATGTGCGTGTAAGAACGGGAATGGATGGTTTCGGAGAACGTCCACGTTTCGATCCAAGTTTCCAATTCAGGAATGGATACCAACGGCAACAACGCTACGTTCGGGCTACGACCTTGAATGGAATCCAACAAGGTTTGATATTTTAAGTTGCTGATGAAAATATGCTTTTCATGTTCAGGCAACGCCGCGTAGTCGATACGGTCTTGTGATACATCCACTTCTTCCGGACGCCAGAAGAAAGAAAGTTGTTTTTCAATGAGTTTTTCAAAGGTCTCATATTTTTGTTGATCGTAACGGGCAACGTTAACGTTTTGACCAAAGAACATCGGCTCTTTTAGCTGGTCGTTTTTGTTTTGTGAGAAAGTGGTATATGCCATTTTTGTTTGTCCTTTAATCTTATGAGTAAAGTGCGGTCAGTTTTTAAAATGTTTTTTCATGCTGGCGCAAGCGTCTTCGCTTGTACCTTTAGTTTATTTACTTAGCACAAGCGTGGACGCTTGCGCTATTGGAGCACAAAACGGTTGCTGAGCCAGTCGAAGCATTAGTTTTGTGCTTGAATAGGCTGAAATTGCTTATCCTTCGACAAGCTCAGGAACCGTAATTTCAGCTTTGTACAACAGATACATAATACCGATGTTTTTACTTAATTCCGATTAAATCTTACACGCCCCACCTGCACAGCTATCATCTAAATCTTCTTGGCTGTCTTCAGCACCATCACGGGTGTTTTGGTAGTAGAGGGTTTTTAAGCCGTATTTGTAAGCGGTTAAGAGATCTTTTAGCAACACTTTCATCGGTACTTTGCCGTCTTCAAAACGTTTCGGATCGTAGTTGGTGTTGGCGGAGATGGCTTGGTCTACGAATTTTTGCATGATGCCGACCAAGTGCAAGTAGCCATCGTTACCCGGGATGTCCCAAAGTAATTCGTAGTTTTCACCCAAGTTTTCATAATCCGGCACCACTTGTTTCAAAATACCGTCTTTCGAGGCTTTGACGCTCACATGGCCGCGTGGCGGTTCGATACCGTTGGTGGCGTTGGAAATCTGAGAAGAGGTTTCCGACGGCATGAGGGCGGTGAGGGTAGAGTTGCGCAAGCCGAATTCTTGAATGTCACGGCGTAGGCTTTCCCAGTCGTAATGCAAAGGCTCGGAGGTTAAGCTGTCGATGTCTTTTTTGTATGTATCGATCGGTAAAATGCCTTGAGCATAAGTGGTTTGATTGAAGTATTCACACGCGCCTTGTTCTTTCGCCAAGTTCATGGAGGCTTTCAATAAGTAATATTGAATGGCTTCGAAAGTGCGATGGGTTAAATCGTTGGCACTGCCGTCAGAATAACGCACGCCGTGTTTCGCCAAGTAGTATGCGTAGTTAATGACGCCGATACCTAAAGAACGACGGGCAAGGGAACTGCGTTTTGCCGCAATCACCGGATAATCTTGGTAATCCAATAAAGCATCTAATGCGCGTACCGCAAGATCCGCCAAATTGTCTAGCTCGTCTAAGTTGTCCAATTTGCCCAAGTTAAAGGCGGAAAGGGTACAAAGGGCGATTTCGCCTTCCTCATCGTTAATGTGGCTTAACGGTTTGGTCGGTAAGGCGATTTCCAAGCACAGGTTGGATTGACGCACCGGTGCCACTTTCGGATCGAATGGCGAGTGGGTGTTGCAGTGATCCACGTTGTGAATGTAAATACGACCGGTGGACGCACGTTCTTGCATTAATAAAGAGAACAATTCCACAGCTTTCACGGTACGTTTACGAATGGACGGATCTTGCTCGTATTGCACGTAAAGTTGTTCGAACTTGTCTTGATCCGCAAAGAACGCTTCGTAAAGTCCCGGCACGTCGGACGGGCTGAATAGGGTGATATCGCCACCTTTGATTAAGCGTTGATACATTAATTTATTGAGCTGTACGCCGTAGTCCATGTGACGCACGCGGTTGTCTTCCACACCGCGGTTGTTTTTCAATACTAGCAGGCTTTCTACTTCTAAGTGCCAAATCGGGTAGTACACGGTTGCCGCACCGCCACGCACGCCACCTTGAGAGCAGGATTTAACGGCAGTTTGGAAATATTTATAGAACGGAATACAACCGGTATGGAACGCCTCACCGCCACGAATTTGGCTGCCAAGAGCACGAATCGCACCGGCATTTACACCGATACCGGCACGTTGAGAAACGTATTTCACGATGGCGGACGCGGTGGCGTTAATGGAATCTAAGCTATCGCCACATTCAATCAACACGCAAGAGCTGAATTGACGGGTTGGCGTACGTACGCCTGCCATGATTGGGGTTGGCAAGGAAATTTTGAAGGTAGAAGTCGCATCATAGAAGCGACGGATATAATCCAAACGGGTTTCTTGTGGGTATTTAGAGAACAGGCTTGCCGCCACTAATAAATAGAGGAATTGTGCGGATTCGTAGATCTCACCGGTCACGCGGTTTTGAACTAAATATTTGCCTTCTAATTGCTTCACTGCCGCATAAGAGAAGGTCATGTCGCGCCAATGGTCGATAAAACCGTCCATTTCATCCCATTCTTCACGGGTGTAATCATCTAATAGGGCGTGATCGTATTTGCCCATGCGCACGAGTTTTTTCACATGATCGTATAAACGTGGCGGATCGAAATGGCCGTAGGCTTTTTTACGCAAATGAAATACCGCAAGGCGCGCAGCAAGATATTGATAATCCGGCGTATCTTTGCTGATTAAGTCCGCAGCCGCTTTGATAATGGTCTCGTGAATATCGGAGGTACGAATACCTTCGTAAAACTGAATGTGTGAGCGTAATTCCACTTGCGACACAGACACATTGTCCAGCCCTTCTGCCGCCCAGGTAATCACACGGTGAATTTTATCAAGATTGATTGGTTCCAGTTTTCCGTCACGTTTTGTGACCATTAGTGCCTTGTTCATGGAATATCCCACTCCTTAGAAAGATATAAAAAACACAACATATAGTTGTGTCGTAAAAAATTTTGCACAAGATAATGTGTTGAAAGTGAAAATTCAAGCACTAAATTTTTCGTTTGAATTATTGACATCAAATAACTGCTTATAAATTAAGGAAGAATTTTTCTAAGGTTGAAAATTGCATGAGTAAAATTTGTGTAAAAGCATGAATTTTGTACGAAATGATAATGGAGTTATTGGGAAAAGTGCGGTCGAAAAACACTTAAAATTTTGACCGCACTTCTAGGATTTCAATATGGCTAGATATTTCCCCCAATCCCTTTAAACTTCTCAACAAATGCTGCTATTTTTTGGAATATACGTTGTTTTGTTGTGAGGTATTGCGGATTAAGTGGACTCATTTTAGGAAGTACATCATTTAAATCCGTACCTTGCTCGCTAGCATATCCTCGTTTTAAGGACACGTTAATATAACGTTTCGCGGCATCAATATTCAGTCCTTCACTGCACATCAATTCATCGGCTTCTTGTTGTTGCTCTTTTTGGGCAAATTGGAAGAATGACTCAATAATGCCAGCTTTGTCGGCAATGTTATCCAAGTCAGTTTGATTAATAAAATCCACAATCAAACTTTCTTTTGCACGGTTTCCTAGGCTTGCTCGGATGATAGATCGAATTTCATCAATGAGTTCAGATTTATTTTTCGTTTTCTTATTGTGCTCGAAAATCAATTCTAAAATGTAATCTAGATTGATTTCTTGGGATTTTAATAAATCCACTTCAAACACCACATCGTCCCAATCAATGGTCGATTTTGCTTTTTCCTCGCCATCTTTTTGACGACGGAACCAATCCCGAATATCGTTGTAAGTCGAACGGTAATTCTGAATGCTACGTTCACTTGGCATATCAATAGGTTGCATTTCAGCAAAAGTTTCATCCGTTAAGTAATATTTTTCTTTAAATGCTTCAACGGCTTTCGCATCGCTGGTATCAAGCGATTGAAATGCTTGTAAAGCAGCGAACTCGTCATAATTTTGCAGAATGTTTTCAACCCGCAAATATTCACCAAATAATTTAACAAAGGCTTTTTTGTCTTTTTCTGTTTCAATTTCATTTGGATCTGGGAATCTTTCTTTTAACTCAGCAATGACATCTAAATACCCACGACGGGCAACACCAGCATCGGTAAAACCCTCCATATACTCTTTATAACTTTTTTCCAATACGACATTGCGTGTATTGGACTTACCGAAAAGCGTAATCGCATCAATGGTATCTTGTTCCAAGTCACGGAAAGTTACGATATTGCCAAAACTTTTAGTGCTGTTATAAATGCGGTTTGTGCGTGAATAAGCTTGAATCAAACCATGATAGCGTAAGTTTTTATCTACGAATAAGGTGTTTAATGTCGGCGCATCAAAACCGGTTAAAAACATCCCAACCACAATCAATAAATCCACTTCTTTGTTTTTGACACGTTTAGCTAAATCACGGTAGTAGTTTTGGAAAGATTTACCATCTACATCGTAATTTGTCGCAAAATAGTTGTTGTAATCGTCAATCGCCGATTTTAAAAATTCTTTGGCAGTAGAATTCATCGCTTCAACTTCAAAACTTTCATCGGCAATATCTCCTATTGCGTCTTGCTCTTCATTGGCTGCAAACGAAAAAATTGTTGCAATTTTAAGTGGATTTTTGACCGCACTTTGTAACCGTTTGAACGTTTCGTAATAGATTTTAGCCGCATCGACACTACTTACTGCAAACATGGCATTAAAGCCATTGTTACCAGCATTAAAGCGATGGGTCTTTTGTTTGAAATTATCTAGAACATATTGGGCAATTTGCTCAATACGTTTAGGTTGTAAAAAGGCTTGTTTTTTCTCGAGTTTTGTTAGCTCTTCAAGATTCTTTTCAGTTTCAATGCTCTTGAATTGTGGTCGTACATCATTGTAATCCACTTTAAATTTCAGCACTTTTTCATCGCGAATCGCATCAGTGATAATGTAAGAGTGGAGTTCAATGCCAAAGACACTCGCTGTAGTTTCGGCACCTAATGCGTTAGTTGGAAAAATTGGTGTGCCGGTAAAACCAAATTGATAGTATTTTTTAAATTTTCTCGTTAGATTTTTTTGCGCTTCACCAAATTGAGAACGATGACATTCATCGAAGATAAAGACTACTTGTTTATCATAAATCGGTAATTTATCTTCCGATTTCATCAGATTATTGAGTTTTTGAATCGTAGTAACAATAATTTTGTTATCGTCTTTTTCGATATTGCGTTTTAGCCCAGCCGTACTTTCCGAACCATTCACGCTATCCGGTGAAAAACGTTGGTATTCTTTCATAGTTTGATAGTCCAAATCTTTTCTATCTACTACGAAGAATACTTTTTCAATAAAGTCTAATTCTGTTGCAAGACGTGCAGCTTTAAAGCTGGTGAGCGTTTTACCTGAGCCGGTGGTGTGCCAAATGTAGCCGCCACTTTCTTTATTGCTCCAATTTTTCGCCTGATATGAGCTTTTAATTTTCCATAAAATACGCTCGGTGGCGGCTATTTGATATGGGCGCATAATCAATAGGGTATCGGAAACATCAAACACGCAGTAATTTACCAATACATTGAGCAGGGTATGTTTTTGCAAGAATGTCGCCGTAAAATCCTTTAAATCTTTAATCAGAGTATTTTTTGCCGTAGCCCAATTCATTGTGAAGTCGTAGCTGTTTTTATCGCGCTTGGTGGTGTTGGCAAAATAGCGAGTATCCGTTCCATTAGAAATGACAAAAATCTGAGTATATTTAAAGAGAGAATTTTCTTTATTGAAACTTTCTTTGCTGTAGCGGTGAATTTGGTTAAAGGCTTCACGAATGGCTACGCCGCGTTTTTTCAATTCAACATGTACAAGGGGTAAACCATTGACCAAAATTGTCACATCATAACGATTGTCATAGTTGCCGGTTTGTTCAAATTGATTAATCACTTGTAATTTATTATTGGTAATATTTTTCTTATCCAGCAAATAAATATTTTGAATTCGTCCGTTATCAAATACAAAATCATAAATATAATCATCATGAATCTTGCGGGTTTTCTCAATGAGATTGTCAGCAGGTTTATCCAAATATTCTTCTAAAAAGCGCGTCCATTCGGCATCTGAAAAGGTAACATTGTTGAGATGTTGTAACTGATTACGCAGGTTTATCAGTAGTTTTTCGTGGTTATTGATTTCAGGTAAATACTGATAACCCTGACCTTGCAAATCGCGGATAAATTCACGTTCTAAACTATCTTCCGTTTGGTAGCCTGCCCGTGGCTCTTCCACGCATTTGGTGTATTGATCCAGAACGATAAAATTATTGGATTCGGCGATGGTGGAGTAGTTGATCATAGGTTTTCCTTATCTATTTAATCCTTACCAAGTTTAATAAATTTACTTCTAAAGTTATATTTTGTATTTATATGTTCGACTAAACCTTTAAGAACGCGTTTGTCATTATCTGAAATGAGTATAGTTTCTTCTCCTGAATGTTTTGAATGACTTGATAGGTTAACTATACGATTCATATATGGGTCTGGTCCACTTCCATCTTGAGGAAGCATATCTTTCATTTCTCGGTATCCAAGAAATGTAGCAAGTTTTTCTAGAATGTTTCTAATTAAATTAAAATGATACTTTTCTACTTCACATTCTTTTATTTCTTTTTCTTTAAATAAGGATAGTGTAAATTCATTTCCAACATGATTTTTTCTAATATAAAAAAGACTGCTTATTGTTCGATTGCTAATCAATCTGTAAAATCCAGATAGATCATTATCATTCAGTGCATCTTTTTTTAGTATGGTTTTTGCTTTGTTTTTATACCCATGTTTTATTTCTTTTAGAAACTCCTTAATTTGTATTTCCTGTTTAAATATGCTTTCGAGTTTATCTATTAAGTGAACTTGATATGCAAAAGGCGAATCATTAATTTGACTATATAAGTTATGAGTATTATCTTCCATTTTTTCTAATCTAAACTTTTTACACCCTTTTGGTAATCTGCTAAATTCGTTACATAGGATATTATAAAATAGAGGGTTATGAGTCGTGATAATGAACTTTAGATCTGACTCACTCTCTTTAATCAGACTGGATATATTAACAGCTAGTTCAATTAAATGATTTTCGTCTAAGGAGCTCACAGGATCATCAATAAATATATATTCTAGATTGTTAAAGTCTGGAGTCTCTCGTCCTTTTAGTTCAACAATATTAAGAACAGATATTATTTGTTCAAAGAGACTGTAAAAAATGCTCCAAATAAAGCAACTTTCTTCCCCTTTAGAAATTTTAATATTATCTTCTTTTACATCATTTCCTCTTTCAAATGAAAAAGTAACCTGAGAGTAGTTTTCATTGAATTTAGGAGTGAGTTTATTATTGGTGTAGCGTTGAAAATTATCAATAATATTATTTTCTTGACCTTGAACTCTTAAAATCCAGTCAGTAAATTGATTTTGTTGTATCTTTAGAGTGTGAATAGCATCTTTTTTTAAGTCGTTATCCCAAAAAAATAAATCTTCTGTAAATGCACTAAAATAAATTATTTTCTTGTCTTTAAAATTAAGACTAATATCTTCTTCATTTTTAGGTGATATTAAGTTTTGAAATTCTTTCGATAATCTAGTCTTACCAGAACCATTAAATGCATAAATCAGTTTAACTTTTGAGTTTGAGTTTTTTTCTATTAATTCCCTTGCAATATCTTCTAATGTTTTACTCATATTATAACTTTCCTTTTTTTAGAAATTTAAGAGAAGCTCTCTATAATACTCATACCGCTTTTGGCTTTGCTCAATCGCCAAAGGCAAGCCTTCGGTGATGGAATTGGTTAAGGTTTCAAATTTATCAAGGATTAAAACGATGCGTTGTTGTTCTTCAAGTGGGGGAACATTTATCTCCATTAATTTTAATTGTCCGGCTGTAATAAGTGGTTGCCCTGCACCCTTTGCATATTGATTTAACTTCATATTAACCAAAGTATGATAAAGAAACTTAAGATCAATATTTTTATTATGCTGGATAATTAATGTGTTATCTGAAACATCATATTCACCTTGAGCTATGTGAACATAGCCAGCATTGGCACCAACACGAGCAACCAAAATTTGTTCATTAGAAAATTCTTTTTTGTTGGTTTTCCCAATAATTCCAGTTGATCCATAAATTGGATACAGCCCGCTATCATTTCTCTCTTTATTTTTGCCAGAGAAGATATTGATACATACATCAATAAGTTTCTTCTTCCCCCCCCCTTCATTTAATCGTTCTAAACTATCAAAAGATAGTAATTTCTCTCGATAGTATTCATATTGCTTCCGGCGTAGTATAAGCTCGCTGGTAAGCTCGCTGGTAAGCGCTGTCAATGCGTCCAAAATTTTTACGATTTTGGTTTGGATGGGAAGTGGTGGGATGGGGATTGGAAATCTCCTAAATCCATTCATATCAACGGATGCAAAACTAGACATAGTGGTATTTTTTTGACACCAATCATCAAGCGTAAAACAGTAATGGTATAGAAAATAAATATTAAATTTATCGATATATTCTGGTTTTAGAGATAAAACCGTAAATCTTTGATTTGCTAAAAACGGTATGGTTATTAAAGCGTGTTCACCAATAGTTGCAGAGGTTGCAATAATAATTGAATTTGCGGGGAAAAGTTTTCCGCCTTTAACCGCACTTTCTGAAACCTTTTGTAATGCTGTATTTAAAATGCGTCCATTTTCTCGAATATCTTCCATTCTAAACCAAGGAATTGAGCCGTTTTCCCAATATTCTTTCACTCCTTTTGATGGGGTATAGCCATTTTTTAAATGGAATATTTCGTCGAGCGTTTTCCACTCAACCTCAGCCCCATCCAATAATTTTTCTAAAAAAGTGCGGTTATTTTTCATGGTGTTTTTACCCCTCAATCTCCGCCACAATTTTGTCAATTTCTGCGCGCAAGCGGTCGATATTGGCAACAGTTTGTTTAATTTCAGCGTTAAGTTTATCGATATCAATCACCTCTCGGGTGTCTTTTTGTTCCACATAAGAACTTACCGCAAGGTTGTATTCATTTTTAACGATTTCTTCAAAGAACACGGATTTGGCTAAATGCGGCACATCTTCTTTATCGGCAAACAATTTGAGAATTTGCTCAATATGTTCCTCTTCCAAAAGATTGTTATTGGTGGCGGGTTTAAATAAACCGCTGGCATCAATAAATTGGGTTTGGGTATCGGGTTTGTGTTTGGAAAGCACCAAAATATTCACCGCAATACTGGTGCCGAAAAAGAGATTTGGCGCAAGCGCAATCACCGTTTCCACATAGTTATTATCCACCAAATATTGACGAATTTTTTGTTCCGCACCGCCGCGATAAAAAATGCCGGGGAAGGACACAATCGCCGCACGGCCTTTTGCTGAAAGATAACTTAACGCATGCAAAATAAAGGCAAAGTCTGCTTTCGATTTTGGTGCAAGTACGCCGGCTGGGGCAAAGCGTTCATCGTTAATTAGCGTTGGGTCGTCAGAGCCAATCCATTTCACGGAGTAAGGTGGATTAGAAACAATAGCATCGAAGGGTTTATCGTCACCAAATTGCGGATTCATTAAAGTGTTACCGAGGGCGATATCAAACTTGTCGTAGTTGATGTTATGCAAAAACATATTCATACGGGCAAGGTTATAAGTGGTGTGATTAATTTCCTGCCCGAAGAACCCTTCTTCAATGATGTGTTCATCAAATTGTTTTTTCGCTTGCAATAATAAAGAACCGGAACCGGCCGCAGGGTCATAAATTTTATTGATCTTATCTTGTCCATATAAAGCCAGTCGAGCAATCAGCTTGGATACGCATTGTGGCGTAAAGAACTCACCACCCGATTTACCGGCATTAGCAGCATAGTTGGAAATTAAAAATTCGTAAGCATCACCGAATAAATCAATATGATTATCTTCAAAGTCACCAAAATCTAACTCGGCAACGCCTTTTAATACGGCAGCGAGACGACTGTTTTTATCGGCAACGGTATTGCCCAAGCGGTTGCTGGTGGTATCAAAATCGGCAAATAAGCCTTTGATATCCTGTTCGGAAGGGTAGCCAGTAGCAGAATTTTCGATATCCGTAAAAATGCTTTTCAGATCTGTATTTAAATTAGGATTCGTATTGGCTGTCGCTACAACATTTTTAAATAATTGGCTCGGATAAATAAAGTAACCTTTTGCTTTGATGGTGTCTTCTTTGACTGCCGCAATAATAGGATCATCATCATTAAAAGCAGAATAATCAACGCTATCATCTCCACCTTCAATATAGTTAGCAAAGTTTTCACTGATAAAGCGATAGAAAAGTGAGCCCAAAACGTATTGTTTAAAATCCCAACCATCGACAGAACCGCGGACATCATTAGCGATTTGCCAAATGCGGCGTTGAAGTTCGGCGCGTTGTTGAATTGCAGCTGCCATTAAAAGCTCCTTTGGAGAATAGAGTATTAAGTTAAGGCGCTATTCTACCTTTCGCTAGGTCATTTATAAACATCAATAAGGCGGTTCGTATAATAAAAATCCCCATGGAAATAAATTCATGGGGATTTCAGATTATCTGAACAATGATAAAAATGCCGTAAAAAATGACCGCACTTTTATCTCAAATCTACCTTTCCAACTGTATGGGTAGGAACAAGCTCAATGGACGTTGTTTGAGGATTTGCCAGACACAGATCCAAATGTCGCACCAATTATCCACTTCGGTGTTGAGGGAGCGGAGGGCAATCCATAAGGTGAGGGCGAAGCTGACGATAAGATTGACCAAACCGATAAGCAAGACGAAGACAATGCTTTGTGTTAATAATGCCCAGCCGAAATCTCCGCTGACAGCGATGTAGCCTACGTTGGCGGAGGAGAAGGCAACATGACGAATATCCAGTGGAAGACCGGTTAAATAGCCAATGACACCGGTTAAGCCGAGCAACATACCGAAGCACAAATTTCCCATGATGGAGCCATAGTTATCGTGCATATAATCAGCAAATTTGGCGCGGCATCTATTAGTTAATATACGTTTGAGCAATGGGTGCTGGTGTAAGCGCATTTTGAGGTTGAGATAATTGCTGCGGTTGTCGAAGAAGCCCGAAATAATACTGGAGCAGAATAGCCATACACCGGCAATGGCGGCAAACCATAAACTGCCTGCCAACGGATCAATGCTGTGTAATTGATACTCGATCATCGCTTTGTTTAATAATGGCGTTCCTGTTTGGTGTTCCACAACAAAAGCAATCAGAGCGGCCAAGCTGATGGCAACCATCACATTGCCTAACACGGCAACACTTTGTGAACGAAATACATCTACCAATAATTGTGCCAATTTCATGTTTAAGTTGCGATCTTGCGGATTGCGTTCTACCGCGTCGGCAAAGCGGGCTGCTGTCATGGCAGGCTGTTTGGTGGCAACAGTGAAGTGCAACATAAAAATTAAGGTGAAGCCGAAGCCATAATTTAATCCTTCTACGATACCTTTCCACACTTTGTCGTCAATGACCGTGCCTAAGTAAATTTTAAATAAGGCCATTAAGGCGATTAAGATTCCGCCGCCTGCTGCGGAATAAAACATGGCGAAATATTCTTTTCGGTTACGCGTGATGTAATGTTCGCCGTGGTCACCTGCATTTTGCGTAATGCTTCGAGCCACCAGTTTGTTGCTCTGTTTCCATAATCGGGAAATGCTGTGTTGCTCGGCGGACGCACCGGCAATGGTGCCGGCTAATAAGAGAATTCGACGTGGCAAATAACGGTTAGACGCAAAAATCGCCATGAGTTTTTCTAAACGTTCTAAGGTTTGTTCGAGACGTTCCAGTAAATAAGTGACATTGAATGAGGTACCGACAACCGTCCCGCGTTTTTGCAGGCGATCAATTAATTCACGGCATTGTTCTATCATGACCTGTAAATGGCTGTCATCAAAAGCGTGTTGAGCACGGCGGGCCTGTAACCAGTCCACCACTTCACGATGTAGAGCAACAAAAGGCGAATCAGCATTGAGTAATGTGGGTTCTATTCGCATGAGTTCCGGTTCGATGTCTTCAGCGGCGATCCAAATTGAGAGCATCTCAATGGCAAATAGTCCTTCTGCTTGAAAGTGTTGATGTACCCGCTGTTTATCGTTGTCTGTGGCATGACGACGTAATAAACGGATCAAACCACACCATTCTTTTAATGGGACGGCATTAATCCAACGGGCGTCGTTTTTATCACTGAATAACAAATAAAACACATCGCGCAGATCGTTAACGTCTTTAAAAGAAGGATTAATCCGTTCGTATAAACGATTCTTCATTTCACGCCCGAAACCTTCCCGTGCCAAAATGCCACTGCTAATAAATAAGGGATATAAACGCATACTGCACAACCAACGACAAAGCATTGTACTAAGTGAAGTGCGCGGGCTAGGGGTTTATTTTCTTTTAAGTTGTACTTAATGAGGCGTAAGGCAGGCACCACTTGTTGTGGTTCACATTGACGCAACCAATAACAAAGTCCTTCTAACAGCTCGAACGTATTATTTGTCGCGGTGTGTTGTTGTAAGAATGTGTTTAAGGTTTCCGGTGTAAATGACGAATATTTCACGAATATAGACCTCCTTGAATGTTTATGATTTATTTTTGAGCGGCGGATTATAAAGAAAATCAAAGGGAAAATGCAAATTGAAGGGTAAAGTGCGGTCAAAAAATATTGTGTTTTTAGGAATGTTGGCACAGCCTGTAGCCTAAAGGAGAAATCAGTAAATAGGATAGTTCATAGATTATTTTATTGATGAATTTTAATGGAATAGAAAAGTTTTGAGTCTCGCTATTTTTTCAGTCGTTTTAATAAATTATTGGTTGTACCTGTTTTTCATTAGCACAAAAATTTAACGTAATCCATTTAGTATTTTGTATTCAATAGTATATAATCGCCGACATCAATGATGATGCTTAACTTAAAAAGAGGGATCCAAAATGAAAAAATGGTTTAAACGCAGTTTAGGTTTAGTTTGTCTTACACCGTTATTATTAAGCCAACAGGCTTCCGCAGAAGGGCGTTTGACCGTGTATTGCACGGTGCAAAATGCTTTGTGTGAAAAAGTCACTACCTTATTTGGCGAAAAATATAATGTCAAAACCGAGTTCGTACATGGTGGTACGGAAACTATTTTTGGCAAGATCAAAGCGGAAAAAGACAACCCGCAAGCGGATTTTTGGTATGGCGGCACTATTGAACCGCATTTTCAGGCCGGTGAGTTAGGCTTATTGGAAGCCTACCGTTCGCCAAAACAGGCAGAAATCCTACCGCAGTTTAAATCACTCATGGAACAAAAGGGCGAATTCACTTCCGTGGCGTATATGTTGGTGCTGGGCTTTGGCGTGAACACACAGAAATTAGCACAACTTGGTTTGCCGACGCCGAAAACCTGGGAAGATTTGCTCAAGCCGGAATACAAAGGCGAAATTCAACTGCCTGATCCACGTGCTTCCGGGACCACTTACACCATTATGGCGACGTTAATTCAATTTTTGGGTGAAGAAAAAGCCTTTGATTATCTGAAAAAACTCAATGAAAACGTATCCCAATATGTGAAAAGCAATTTGGTAACAGCGAATTTGTCTCGTGGTGAAAGTGCGGTGAGTATCGGTTTTGTGCATGCCTATGCCACTGAGAAAGAAAAAGGCGCGTCGGTGGAAACCGTGATTCCTGAAGGCAAAACCGGCTATGCATTAGGCGGTGCGAGCATTATTAAAGGGGCTCGTAATTTAGACAATGCCAAATTATTTATGGATTTTGTGCTTTCCAAAGAGGTGCAGGAAATTCCATGGCGTGAATTTGGGTTATATCAAATCCCGACCAATGCCAATGCGCAAGCCTCGCCAAAATCAGTCGATCCGAAAACATTACAATTATTGGATTTTGATTTCGTCAAATTCGGTTCTAAAGACGAAGGTAAGCGGTTAATTAATAAATGGCTTGCAGAAATTAAATTGGCGAAATAGTATGTCATTCTTTTACAAGATGATTTGAGCTTGAGCGTAGTGAACTTGTGGCACTATCCGAAGCAAAAGTCTTGTTTTTTTGGAAGGCTGAAATTACGTATGGTTTGCAACAAGTTCATCAGCCGTAATTTCAGCCTTGCCTAACGGTTTATTTCAATATTTCATGTTTAAAAACCTGTTCCATCACAATATCACTTGGATTTTGCCCGCATTTTTGGCGTTCGCATTTTTGCCTGCGCACGCTTTGGATTATGGTATTTTCGGCGCGACTTCCTCGGAATATTTAGCCGCGATGGGATGGTCAAAGATAAATATCAGTTGGCTTTGGTTTTCCTCTTTATTGATTTTTCCATGGCTTCAACGCCATTCCGACAACCCTTCATTAGCTAAAACAACAGTAATTCTGACCGCACTTGTTGCTTTATTTATTTGGTTTTCTGCGGAGTTCTTCCGTTTTCGTTTTGGCTATGCGGTCATCTTTCTGTTTATTGCATTATGGGCAATATTAACCGATGCGTTAGCCCGCTTACGTGTTATGCAAGGCGATCGTTTCTTGCTGGCTACGGCTATCGGATTAGTTGTGTTAGTGGTCGGGTTTATTTTTTATCCTATCAGCAAATTATTTACGATTTTCTTCAGCGGAGAAGAAGGCGATTGGCATACCGTAACCGAATTATTAGGCCATTCTGCCTTGTGGAAGGTAGTGGGAAATTCGTTGGCGGTCTCTGCTTCCGTTGGGCTTTTCTCCGTTATCTTTGCGCTCATTTTTGCTCTTTACACCACGCGCATTGCTAAACGCAGTTTGTTTGTTTGCAAAGTTTTTGCCATTTTGCCGATGGTGACGCCCCCTTTTGTCGTGAGCCTTGGCGTGATGTTAATGTTTGGCCGTTCCGGCTATGTGACGCAATTTTTCGTACAACATTTTGGCATCAATACCAACTGGTTATACGGCTTTAACGGCATTTTAATTTCCCACACCTTAGCGCTCACGCCCATGGCTTTTATGCTCATTGAGGGTGCCTTAAAAAATCTTTCGCCCAAATTGGAAGAAGTGGGAGTCATGCTTGGTGCAAGCCGTTGGCAAAGTTTTCGTTTTATTGTGTTGCCCTTATTAAAACCTGCATTGGCCAATGCGTTTTTAATTGTGATGGTGCAATCCTTGGCGGATTTCAGTTCGCCTTTTGTATTGGGTGGAAATTTTGATGTATTGGCAACGCAAATTTATTTTTATATTGTGGGCGCGCAAAATGATTATTTATCTGCCAGCACCTTAGGCATTATTTTGTTAAGTATTTCCCTCGGTATTTTCTGGTTGCAATACCGTTTTATCGGGCAACAAAATTATGTCACCTTATCCGGCAAAGGCTTTGAGGGCAGAGCAACGCCATTGTCCTTCGGTTTGAAAACCTTGGTTATCGCCATTTTTATACTTTGGGTCGGTTTTAACGCCTTGTTGTACGGCAGTATTTTCTATGGCAGCTTTATGCAAAATTGGGGCGTGGATAATACGTTTACTTTCCGGCATTACATCACGTTATTCGGGCAGGGCTGGAAAAACGGCGCCATTCCGTCCTTGGTGCAAACCGTGTTATTTGCCGTCATCGCCGCGCCTTTTACGGCTATTAGCGGCTTTTTATTGGCGTATTTTTTCTCACGTCGGCGTTTTTTCGGCAAAAAGCATATTGAATTTTTAACCTTGCTGAGTTTTGCGGTGCCGGGTACGGTGGCCGGGGTGTCTTATATTCTGGCATTTAATAATGTGCCTTTATATTTAACCGGCACGGGCGTGATTATTGTGCTTTCCATGATTACCCGCAATATGCCCATTGGATTGCGCGCAGCATTGGTAAATTTCAAACAACTGGATCCCTCTTTAGACGAAGCGGCTTATTCATTAAAAGCGAACAGTTTTAAGGTGCTACGTTTTATCACGCTGCCATTATTAAAACCGGCGCTATTGTCTGCATTGGTGACCAGTTTTGTGCGTGCGATGACAACCATTAGTGCGATTATTTTCTTGGTTACACCAAGTACCCGCGTAGCGACTTCGTTTATTTTAAATCGCGTGGAAGACGGCGATTATGGCTTGGCAGTGGCTTACGGCGCCAGTTTAATTGTGATTATGATGCTGATTATTGGTGTATTTAGCCGTTGGATTGGCAATACACCGTTGCCACAGAGACGATAAATGACACAACATATTGAATTAAAAAATATTTATAAATCTTTCGGCCAAACGAAAGTGTTACAGGATTTTAATCTGACCTTTCAAAAGGGTAAGTTCACCACGTTGCTTGGTGCGTCAGGTTGCGGTAAAACCACGATTTTACGCTTAATTGCCGGCCTGGAGGAGCTAGATCAAGGACAGATTTTATGTGACGGACGGGATATTAGTTTGTTGTCGCCACAACAACGTGGCGTCGGCATTGTATTTCAATCTTATGCGCTGTTTCCTCATCTTAGCGTGGGTGAAAATGTTGCGTTCGGGTTAAAAATGCAAGAAGAAAACCCCACCAATATTGCCGAAAAAGTCAAAAATGCCCTAAAAATGGTGGAATTAGAAGGCTTTGAACAACGCGGTATCGAGCAACTTTCCGGCGGACAACAACAGCGCGTTGCACTCGCACGGGCATTGGTGATTGCACCGCAAATTCTGCTTTTCGATGAGCCCTTGAGTAATTTGGATACTAATTTGCGTCGAACCATGCGCGAAATGATTCGTCATTTGCAACAACAATTGGGGATTACGGCGCTATATGTTACCCACGATCAAAGCGAAGCTTTTGCCGTATCTGATGAAGTGGTCGTGATGAATCAAGGCAAAGTGGATCAAATCGGTACGCCGAATCATCTTTATCGCTCGCCAAGCTCCTGCTTCACCGCGACATTTATGGGCGATGTGTCGTTCTTCCCGGTGAAAGCCAAGGCGGGCAAACTGTTTATGGGAGAAAGTCCCTTGTCGATTAGTTTGCTAGAAGCATTAACGGACGGCGATTATCATTTAGGCATTCGTCCGGAAGGTGTGTTGCTTGCTGCCAATGGCGAACCTTCCGCCCGTTGTGATATTCAAACGGCGGTCTTTATGGGGAATTATTGGGAAATTAATGTACTGTGGCATGGGATGCCGTTGTTGGTGCACTTGAATCCAAATGATTATGTTCCGAATCAGTCGCATTATTTCGTGCAACTGCGTCCAATTGGTTGGTTTGTGTTGCCCATGGTAGCGTAAATGGAATTCAAAGTGCGGTCAAAAAAACAGATATTTTTTCTACCGCACTTTTCCTTTATCTTCTGCGGATATTCCTACACTTCATCCACAATATCGATAAACTGAGCATTCAATATTTTTGCCAAGTCCTGCGGGGCGATTTCCACGCTTAATCCGCGTTTGCCGCCGGAAACGAAAATTTTCTCAAAATTGAGGGCTGCGTGCTCAATAACGGTGACAACACGTTTCTTTTGGCCTAGCGGGCTGATGCCACCTACCAAATAACCTGTGCTTTTCTGGGCAGCCTCTTTCTCTGCCATTTCCACTTTTTTCACGCCTAAGGCTTTGGCGGCTTTTTTTAAGCTTAACATATGGCTGGTCGGCAACACGAAACAGGCGAGTTTTTTCTGATCGCCGTTTTCGGCGACCAATAAAGTTTTGAAGGATTGGTCAGGGTTAATACCGAGTTTTTCGGCGGCCTCGTCGCCAAAGTGAGTATTGTCAGGGTCGTGATCGTAGTGATGTAGCGTGAAAGGGACTTTTTGCTTTTTCAGTAAATCAATTGCCGGCGTCATTGTATTTCCTCGTAATAATTCAGTAAAATGTAGCCCGTTTATTTTACTGCGGAGAGAAAAATGAGTACAAGATTAAATGTCGCCCTGGTAGCCGAATTCGATTTATGTGAGAAATTGGCAGAAGCATTAGAGCAGAGTTGTTTAGAAATTGAAAAATTATCCGTTGTCGAGCTTTTCCCTTTTGCCGAAGAACAAGGCATTCGTTTCAACAATAAAAGCGTAGCACAACTCAGTTTAGATGAAACCGAATGGTCGGATTTCGATTACGTTTTTTTCGCCGGCGAATTAACACATGCTACACACATTGCCAAAGCCGCTAGCGCAGGTTGTATGGTCATTGACTTGAAAGGCGTATGCGCTACGTTAAATGATGTGCCGGTGATTGTGCCAAGTGTAAACAACGAACAGTTGATTTCACTACAACGTAACATTGTCTCATTACCTGATCCGCAAGTAACGCAATTCATTTTCTCCGTGTCACAATTAGCGCGTGAAGCAAACCTATCACAAGTGTTAGTCACATCATTATTACCGGCCTCTTATATTGATAGCGAAACCGTCTCAAAACTTGCCGGTCAAACGGCACAATTGTTAAACGGCATTCCGCTCGACGAAGAACAGCAACGCTTGGCTTTTGATGTGTTTCCATCTACAAAACACACCGTAAATTTGGCGGCGCAAGTGGAAAAAATCTTTCCGCAATTGCCAAATGTGATTTTCCATCAAGTGCAAGTGCCGGTGTTTTACGGCATGGCGCAAACAGTGACATTGTTATCTGACTATGAGTTGGATATGCAATCACAAATTAGCGCATGGCAGGGTAATGAATTGGTGGATTTCAATGAAACTCAATTATTCACTCCGGTAACCAACGGCGAAGCAGAAGCCGGAGAGACTGCTAAATTACATATCGGCGGGCTAACTGTGGTGGAAAATGGCGTACAATTCTGGTTGGTAGCTGACGAACAGCGTTTTGACATTGCCTTGTTAGGCGTCAAATTGGCGGAATTGGTGTATCAAAAAGGGTATTGAGTTTGTAGGGTGCACGTAAACACCCTCATATAGCGTCACTAAACTCGGAGTAAAGGATGTCTTTATTTTCAAAAATCAAAAGAGCGGTGAATAAATTTCACAGAAAATCCATTAATCAAGAATTAAAAAATCGCTTAACCAACCACAATATGTCAGTGATTTCCAGCAACTGCGTGGGGGCTTTTATTTTGCATGATTTAAATGAGCCTTTTAATTCTCCCTTTGTGAATTTATATGTGAAACCGCGGGATTTTATTCGGTATTTGCAAAATATGGCGCACTATGATCCGCAAACATTAGTTTTTGAGCCGACAGATAAGCCTTATCCTGTGGGAATATTAGGCGATATTCCTATCCATTTTATGCATTATCACAGCGCGCAAGAAGCCCGGGAAAAATGGGAAACCCGTTTAAAACGAGTGAATTTAGATAATCTGTTTATCATTATGACGGATAAAGACGGTACAGTGGGCGTGACTTATGAGGATCTTGTCGCTTTTGATAATTTGCCGTTTAAAAATAAAGTGGTGTTTACCAATAAACCTTATCCTGGGTTGGCATCTGCCTTTTATATCAAGGGCTTTGAACAAGAAACTCAAGTTGGCGATTTGTTCGACTTTTCCGGCTGGAATGGCGCGAAATATTATGATCAGTTTGATTATGTGGCGTGGTTTAATCAGCCTTAATGCAATTTGCAGTAGCAAGAAAACAAAAAAGTGCGGTAGAAATTCACCGCACTTTTTTATTTCAGTTTATCAATTCCCTGCCAACTGCTTAATTTGTGCCGTACCTAAATGGCCAGGTACAGTTTTTAGGATATTTAAATCTGCATCAAGCAATACGCTGGAAGGGTAGCCACGCACTTTGGCACGTTTTAGGGTTTCGCCTTTTTCATCTAATAATACAATGATGTTTTTGTAATCCAACCCTTTGTACCACTCAATGAAATCTTGGGTTTCCTTTTCGCCTTTGGCTCCCGGAGAAACGATCGTAATAACGTCAAAGTTTTTGCTTTGATCGGCACTGAGTTCGTTAATTTCCGCCAAACCGGCAAGACAAATCGGACACCAAGACGCCCACATTTTGACGTAAACAGGTTTGCCTTTAGTTGTCACTTGATCGAGTGTTACCACGTTATTATTTAAGTCTTTAAATTGAACGTCTTTCAATGAATTTTCTCCTTCGGCAAAGCTATTTACGCTAAATGCCATTAATAATAATGCAATGATTTTTTTCATAGTTGATATTTCCTTTTATTGTAAATTATTGGTAATGAGTAAAACGCCCATGACGATAATTAATAATCCGCCGACAATTTTAAATTTACCTAAGTGTTTATTCAGTGCTTTGGTGCGCTTGAGCAGTTCTTGGGAAAACAAGGAGAACAGCACAAACGGGGTGGCCAAGCCGAATACATAAACCAACATCATAGAAGCGCCATAGAGGGCAGAACCTTCGTCTCCGGACAATGCCAGTACGGATGCTAAAATCGGTCCAATACAAGGTGTCCAGCCAAGGCTAAAGGTAAGCCCTAGGAAAAAGGCTTCAAAAGAGGCGCTTTTGCCTTCGGTTTTCACTTCAACCACTTTGGTTCTTTCTAAGAAATTCAACTTGATAATGCCTAATTGGTGAATCCCTAAAATAATGACGATAATGCCGGCAATGATTCTGACGTTATCATTAAAGAACAAATTGCCTAGAAAACCGAAGCTAAATCCAAGGCTCACAAAGGTTAAGGACAAGCCTGCAATAAACAAAAAAGTGTTCAGAATCTTTCTACCGCCTTTTGCCAAAATGCCAAAATAAATGGGAATAATGGGGAAGATACAAGGTGATAAAAAGGAGGCAAGACCTGCAAGGAAAACTGTGCCAATCAATAACTGCTGATCAAACATCCTTTACTCCTTTACCGCATTGGTCAGATAACCATAATTTTCTTTCGCCATCTCTTCTAGCGGAATAAATTTGATAGCTGCACTGTTAATGCAATAGCGCAAACCGCCTTTATCTTTCGGACCATCGTCAAATACATGACCTAAATGGGCTTTTCCGCTACGGCTGATGACTTCTGTTCTGAGCATATTAAAGCTGTGATCGTCCTGATAGGTCACCACGTCTTTAACAATCGGTTTGGTGAAACTCGGCCAACCACAACCGGACTCAAATTTATCTTTAGAGGAGAACAACGGCTCACCGGTGGTGACATCTACATAGATGCCCGGTTTAAAATTATCCCAATATTCATTACTGAAAGAATGTTCGGTATTTTTATTTTGTGTCACGCTATATTGCAACGGTGTTAATTTTGCTTTTAGCTCCGCATCGCTTGGTTTTGGGTAATCTTTCTCATCAATGATGACGTTATTGGCTTGTTCCAAATCGATGTGGCAATAGCCATTTGGATTTTTCTTTAAATAATCTTGATGGTAGTCTTCCGCTAACACGTAATTGCGTAACGGTTCCACTTCAATTTGAATTTTGTTTTTGTATTTTTCTTGCAGTGAAGCAATTTCTTTTTCAATCAGTGTCTTATCCGCCGCATCTTGATAATAAATACCTGTACGATATTGTCTGCCACGATCGTTTCCTTGTTTGTTGACACTGGTCGGATCAATGACTTGAAAATAATATTTCAGTAATTTATCCAAGGAAATTTTATTGCGGTCATAAGTCACTTTTACCGTTTCTGCGTGATCTGTAATGCCGATCATTTGATAACTGGTTTTGTCGCCTTTGCCGTTGGCATAACCTGACACGGCATCTTCCACGCCGTAAATACGTTCCATATAAGCCTCAATCCCCCAGAAACAGCCACCGGCTAAATAAATTTCGTGGATATCTTTTGTGGCTTCGGACATGTTACTTTTCTCCATGGTTGATTGAACGGGATTTTCTGCCATAACACTTGTCGGGATTGCCGCACAGGATAAAAGTGCGGTCAAAATCAAGACTAATTTTGATTTCTTCATGATAACTCCTTCATAATTTTAGAATAATGAAAATGGTACCCTTTCACTTATGTTAGACGGAGTCGCCGCAAATTACTTACAAATTATTTTTATTATTTTTCTCTGAGAGACTAAATCATCATTAGAAATAATGGGTTGTAGAAAAAAGAATTTTTATCAACCCTGTGTTCTAAGCTATACTGTCCTCCTTTTGAATTAAGGTAGGAGTAGCGTAGCGATGAAAAAAATAGAGCAGCTGTTTGCCAACAATTACAAGTGGGCAACGCAAATGAAAGAGGAAAAATCCACTTACTTTCAAGAACTGGCAGAGCATCAACAGCCACATTATTTATGGATTGGTTGCTCAGATAGCCGTGTGCCGGCAGAAAAGCTGACTAACTTAGAGCCGGGCGAGTTATTTGTTCATCGTAACGTGGCCAATCAAGTAATTCATACGGATTTTAATTGCCTTTCGGTAGTGCAATATGCGGTGGATGTGTTGAATATTGAACATATTATTATTTGTGGCCACACAAATTGCGGCGGTATTCACGCAGCGATGAATGATAAAGATTTGGGCTTGATTAATAACTGGTTGTTACATATTCGGGATATTTGGTTTAAGCATGGTCATTTGCTTGGCAACCTTTCACCGGAACGCCGTGCCGATATGTTGACGAAATTGAATGTAGCGGAGCAGGTATATAATTTGGGACGTACTTCCATTGTAAAAAATGCGTGGAAAAATGGAAAAAAATTGTCTCTGCACGGCTGGGTTTATGACGTAAATGACGGTTTCCTAGTCGATCAAGGGGTGGTCGCCACCAGTCGCGAAACCCTAGAAATTTCTTATCGTAATGCCATTTCCCGTCTGTTAAAACTAAATGAAGAGGAAATGTTGAAAAAAGCACATGAGCAGGAAGAGGAATAGAATTTTTCTTTGTTGCTTAAGGGCACTCTGATGTCCTATGAAAAATACTGAGAAAACTGACCGCACTTTGATCTCTTACCAAAAGTAAGAAACAGAACAAAGTGCGGTCAGTTTTTAGAATGTTTTTATAAGAATAAGGGCGAATATATTAATTCGCCCTTATGTTTTGATTAGTTCAAATAATTGAAAACTTTGATTACTTTCGTTACACCGGCGACATTACGTGCAATTTCTGCAGCCGCATTACCCTGATCTTGGGTGACATTTCCCATTAAGAACACTTCGTTATTTTCAGTGACGACTTTTACATCGCTAGTTTTTACTTTTGAGTCCACTAGCATTTTGGATTTAATTTGGCTAGTGATCCAACTGTCTTTGCTGATTTGGGCAAAATCGACTTTTGGTCCAACGCGTACTTCATTGTAAACATCGTTCACATTTTGCACGCCTTTAGCCAAACTGCTGGCGACTTCGCGTAAATTCTCGTTTGGTACTTGGCCGGTTAATAAAATGCGACCGCTGTAAGCGGTAACGCTAATACGGGCTTCGGATTTGATTTGTTGGTCTTTTTTGATAGCGGAATTTACTCTGGATTCCAAGGTTTCATCATCAAGCTGGGTTCCCATTGAACGTGGGTCGGTGGCTACTTTGGTGGCTCCTGCAACGGCGGCACCACCAATCGCGGCTGCAACGCAACCTTGTAACAACATGGCACTACCTAAAACTAACACAAGTTTCTTTAATGGACTTGTTAACATAGTCATCTCCTTTTATGTTTGACAATCGGGCGCTAGTGTGGCTTGGATTGTCGGTTTTTGTCAAGTTATGAATGCGAAAATAATTGAAAATCAATAAGTTCGCAAATACTGTTAATAATAAACAAGTGATTTTCCAGTAGGCGACTTTCCTTAGCACTCGGTACGGCAATGTGTAAATCCTTTTCCGCCAAAATACCTTGAATATGATCGTTACTGTTACCCGTTAAGACAATGACATTGATCTCTTTGTTCACCGCATGGGTGATGATATTTAATACATTGTTTTCATTACCTAACGGCGCAAGTGCGACCAACATATCGCCTTTTTGTGCAAGGGCATTAAATTGGTGTTGATATAACTTTTCCAAGCTGTTGTCAGAAATGAAAGTAGAACTGACCGCACTATCCAGACTCAACAATACAGAAGGAAAGCTAGGACGTTTTAATTCGTAGCGATTTAATAAATTCGCCACTAAGCATTGGGCATTAATATAAGAGCGACCATCTCCGCAGACGATCACTTTATTACCTTGTAATAGACAGGTAATCATGCGTTGTACGGCCTCGACAATTTGTGCGCTTAACAGGCTTTTGGCGTAAATATGAGTTTTGATGTTTTCCTCATATAAGTCATTGAGTTTATTTAACATAGTGATTAATCAAGAAAATTAGGAAGCCATTGAATATCTTGTTCGGTTTTGCCGAAAGCGATTAAATCGAAACGGCAATCTGTATCCTCTAGGCTTTGTTCCCGCTGTGCCAACCAGAGAGCGGCTGCATCTAACCAACGTTGTTGTTTTCTCCAATCCACACTTTCTATGGCTGAACCGAAATGATCATTTTTACGCTGGCGGACTTCCACAAACACAATGGTGCTTTGATCCAACATAATCAGATCCAGTTCACCACATTTGAAAGTTTGATTGGCTGCAAGAAAAATTAAGCCTTGAGATTCTAAAAAGAGGCGAGCTTTGTGTTCAAATCTCGCCCCTTGTTGACGTTTTAGAGAGAACATAAGTTCAACTTAGTTTAATACCTGAATGCCACCGTTTTGGTATTGGAACCAAGTCATATCACGTTCGATGTTACAGTTTGGACCTGCGCTTAATTTACCGGTTAAGCCGTCAATTTGATAACCCGGCACTTGGCGCAGTTCATTGAAGTGATTGATTAACAACCAAGAATCGGCACCCATAGCGTATAAACGCATGAGAGAGTAGTCGCCGTTAGTATCGGTTGAGATTTTTTGATATTGTGCAGAATCTGTGTCTTTAAAGAATGGAATATCACTAAATTGCAATCCGTTCATTAACAAGCGGTATTCCGGTCCGTTGTTGGACGAATTGCTTCGTGAGCTGGCATATAATTTAACGTTATTGCCGCTATTATCAATGACGGATTTAACATCAGCCAATTCTTCACTTTTCGCTACAATGTAAAGGCCTTGCACTTTTTGACCTTGCAATGCCACGCCCACATCACCGGCTTGGTTATAATATTTGATGTTAGCGTCGGTACCTGAAAGTTGTTGCCAACGAATGTTAAATGCGGTGGCAGTGCGTTGACCTAAGTCACCTTGCGGAACAGCAACCATTGGATCACGAATACCGTCTTTCCATATTTTGTTTGCAGCGGATTCCGCTTCATCTTCAGGAGATAAACCGTAGTAGCAAACTTGACCGATAGCACGGGCATTTGGTGTGGAGTTTAACGCAAGCACATCAATGCCTTGAATTGCAGAAGGATTGCTTAATACACTGTCAACGTTTTGTTTCAATAATGGGCCGATAAGCGCACGAACACCGGCTTGTTTGGCTTGTTCGATAATCTCATTTACCGGGGTGGTGACAGTGTCGTAAACCTGAACTTGAATAGTAGTGTCATCACCTTTGGCTGCATCGAAACCGGATTTGATAGTGTTACCTAAAATCTGACCATTACCACTTAATGGTAAAAGTAATGCTACTTGAGAAAGGGATGTTTGTTGGAAATTAAACAAACCTTGTAATTCGGTTGGGAATAAGTAGGCGGCAGAATGGTTCGGATAAGACGATTTCCAGTTTTGCAATGCTTGGCTTAATTGTGCCGGTTGATTTAAGTTGTCGTTATAAGCACGGGATAAAGCCAACCAGCCGGCTAGTGCCAAGTTGCCTTCATCAGGTGCATTTAATAAACCACGATTCGCACGACGTAATAACGCCCAAGTGCGGTCGTTATTTTCCTGTTTTCGTTGGGTATCGGTTAATACTTGATCCATTTGAATGCGCGCTTTTACTGCGTCAATAATGGCATTTTTATTTTCTGCTACACGGGCTTGAACGGCGTAATAACGACCTAGTTGAGAGGCGCTTAATTGAGTTAAGTCCACGGTACGCAATAAATTTTCCGCTTCTTGGTTTTGTCCTTTTACGGCCGCAATGTTTGCATCAATAAGGGATTTATCTAACAATTGCTCCGGATTTAATTCAGTTAATTCATTTAATAAGGACTGGGCTTGCGCCACTTTATTTTCTGCCACTAATGCGCGAGCAGCTAAAAGTTTATAGGTTTGTTGGTCTTCAAGATCTTGTGTTTGTCCGATCTTATTCATATAAAATTCGGAACTGGCATACGCGTCTTTTTTTAGTTCGCCGGTGAAACTGCTACCAAAAAAGTTAGTGGTACAGCCGGCTAAAAACAGCGTAAATAAAAAAGGCATTAATTGTTTTTTTAAATTAATGCGTTGTAATAGAATAGACATAATTACTCCATTGGTTGAAACAATCGAAGAGATCTTACTTATCTCCCCAACTAAAATCAAATAAAAGAAATCGTAAATGAGCAATTCAAACGGAATTTTATATATCGTCGCAACGCCTATCGGCAACTTGCAGGACATTACTCAACGTGCATTAGATACCTTCCAACAAGTTGATCTCATTGCCGCAGAAGACACCCGTCACAGCGGTTTATTATTAAGTCATTACGGCATTAAAAAACCGTTTTTTGCCTTGCATGATCATAATGAACAGCAAAAAGCCGGCGCGTTGGTAGAAAAACTCTTACAAGGCGTCAATATCGCGTTGATTTCCGATGCTGGTACCCCATTAATCAGTGATCCCGGATTTCATGTGGTGCGTCAATGTCGTCAGGCAGGAATTCAGGTTGTGCCGTTGCCGGGGGCCTGTGCGGCGATTACGGCATTATGCGCTTCCGGCATAGCTTCCGATCGTTTTTGTTTTGAAGGGTTCTTGCCGGCAAAAAGTAAAGCCCGCTTAGATAGATTAAAAAACGTGGCAAAAGAAGACCGTACTTTGATTTTCTATGAATCTACCCATCGTATTTTAGATAGCCTTGCGGATATGCAAACTGTGTTTGGCGCTGAGCGTTATGTGGTGTTGGCGCGTGAAATTACCAAAACATGGGAAACGATCCATGGCGACAAATTAGCCGATTTAATCGCTTGGTTGGCACAAGATCCGAATCGTACCAAAGGAGAAATGGTCGTTATTGTTGAAGGCGATACAAAAGAAGACAGCAGCGAAGAAATCTCCCCGCAAGCGGTAAAAGCCCTTGAATTGATTAGTCAAGAATTGCCGTTGAAAAAAGCAGCGGCCATTGTAGCGGAGCTTTACGGCTATAAGAAAAATCAGTTGTATCAGTTCGGATTGGAGTTTTTGAGTTAAAAGTGCGGTCGGTTTTCAACGTGTTTTTTATCTCGGAAATCGCTAAATGCCATTTTCGCTTTCTTCCATATAAATAAGGCGAGAGGAAAATCTCTCGCCCATATATAAAAGGTGTAGGAAGGTTAAATTTTTTATTCCTCTTCCCACGCCAATGCACGCTGAACCGCTTTTTTCCAACCTTGATAAAGTGCAGTGCGTTTTTCTGGTGTTTCTTTCGGTTCAAATGTCCGTTCAACAATAGCCTTGCCACGCAATTCTTCCAAATCCTTCCAGAATCCTACAGCAAGTCCTGCCAAATAGGCGGCGCCGAGCGCGGTAACTTCGCGTACTTTTGGACGTTCTACTTTCACATCTAAAATATCTGCTTGGAATTGCATTAAGAAGTTATTCGCAACGGCACCACCGTCCACACGTAAAGCCGCTAATTTTTCGCCACTGTCCGATTGCATCGCATCTAACACCTCACGGGTTTGGTAGGCGATAGCTTCTAGCGTGGCACGGACGATGTGGTTGCGGTTGGCACCACGGGATAAGCCGACAATCGCACCGCGTGCATACGGATCCCAATATGGTGCGCCTAAACCGGTAAAGGCAGGAACGACATACACGCCATTGGTATCTTTCACTTTAGTGGCGAAATATTCGGAATCGGCGCTGTCGTGAATTAAACGCAATTCGTCACGCAACCATTGAATAGAGGCGCCGCCCATAAAAATGGAACCCTCTAAGGCATAGCAAGGCTCACCTTTGGCATTGCATGCGATGGTGGTGAGCAATCCGTTTTTAGATTCGACAGCTCTGTCACCCGTGTTCATCAACATAAAGCAACCGGTACCATAGGTATTTTTTGCCATGCCGGCATCTACGCATAAATGACCATAAAGTGCAGCTTGTTGGTCACCGGCAATACCTGCTACCGGAATCCGTACACCGCCTTTACCCCCAATGTTGGTTTGTCCGTAAACTTCGGAGGAGTTACATACTTTCGGTAACATAGCTTTTGGAATATCCAACAACTCAAGCATTTTGTCATCCCATTGCTTGGTATGGATATTAAATAGCATAGTACGGGATGCATTGGTGTAGTCGGTGACATGGGCACGACCTTGGGTGAGTTTCCAAACTAACCATGTATCCACGGTGCCGAATAATAATTCGCCTTTTTCAGCACGTTCTCTGGCGCCTTCTACATGATCTAAAATCCATTTAATTTTTGTCCCCGAAAAGTAAGGGTCAACCACGAGTCCGGTGGTTTTACGAATATAGCTTTCGTGCCCATCGGCTTTTAATTGGGTACAAATATCGGCAGTACGACGACATTGCCAAACGATAGCGTTATAAATCGGTTTACCCGTTTCTTTTTCCCATACGATGGTTGTTTCACGTTGGTTAGTAATCCCGATAGCAGCAATTTTATCGGAGGTAATGCCTGCTTTAGCAACGACTTCATTTAACGTAGAGCTTTGGCTGGCCCAAATCTCCATTGGGTTATGTTCAACCCAACCGGCTTGCGGATAAATTTGGGTGAATTCGCGTTGCGCCACTTCAATGATGTTGGCATTTTTATCTAATAAAACCGCACGGGAGCTTGTGGTACCTTGGTCGAGAGCGATAATGTATTCTTGGGTCATGTGAATCTCCTTACGATATGAAAAAATTATGAATTGGAACAAGTACATGGCAAATGTTTGCCGATAAGGCGTTGGTAGCCCCAAGCACCGAGTAAACCACCAATCATTGGTGCAATTAAAGGCACAAGGAAATAAGGAATATCTCGTCCGCCGGTAAGTGCAATCTCTCCCCAACCTGCGAAATAAGCTAATAATTTAGGGCCGAAATCACGTGCCGGGTTCATGGCAAATCCGGTTAATGGACCGGTTGCACCACCGATCACGGCAATGAGCAAGCCGATTAATAATGGTGCCATTGGTCCTTTAGGTACACCGTTACCATCATCGGTCAGGGCTAGGATCAATCCCATCAAAATAGCGGTAATTACCATTTCCACTAAAAAGGCTTTATAAATACTAATATTTGGATGAGGGTAGGTTGAAAAAACATTGGCAACACCAACGGTTTCTCCGCGAACGATATTTTGTGCGGCTTCCGTTGCTGCAAAAAGATCTTGGTAAAGCAAATAGATTAACGCGGCGGCAACAAACGCACCGGCAATTTGCGAGATGATATAAGGGAGTACTTTTTTGCCGTCAAAGCAGGCAAATTTCCATAACGCAAGAGTAACGGCAGGGTTTAAATGTGCACCTGATACACCGGCTGTGCAATACACTGCCATCGCAACACCCAACCCCCACATAATGGAGATCTCCCATAGACCGAATGTTGCTCCGGCCAGTTTGGCGGCGGCAACACAACCACAACCGAAAAAGATAAGCAATCCGGTACCTAAAAATTCGGCAATGCAAGCGCCTTTTAATGATTGATTTAGAGCCATATTTTCTCCTTGTATGATGGGACATGGTGAACATTTTGTTTTCATTACCGCGCAATTGTATTTTCGACAACGAGTTGTTTTGAAAATGAAACCTAGCATATAACAAAATGGAATGTCAAATTAATGAATAAAATTTCCTATCGCAAACAGAAATTTCACAAATTGTGAGTACGATCACAGAATATTTTATCGTTTTAGCAAACGTTTGCTTATAACCTAAAGTTAAGCGTGATCATGATCACAATATCAAAAAATCATGAGAGTTTTTGTTTCCTTTATTTTCGTTTGGTGTGCTATTATGAGCATAAACGAATATTTAGTTTTAAAAATAACCAAATTTGACTTCAATCTTCGAGGTGGAAAATGCAAAGAAATACAGAACTTGAAAAAGTTAAAAGTACCGAAAAATGGGATTTTATTGTTATCGGTGGTGGAGCTAGTGGTTTAGGTATTGCGCTAGACTCAGCTTCTCGTGGCTATAAAACACTTTTGTTGGAAGGGTATGACTTTGCTAAAGGTACATCAAGTCGTAGTACAAAATTAGTACACGGGGGGGTTCGTTATTTGGCTGCTGGTGATGTTGCTTTAGTAAAAGAAGCCTTACGTGAACGTGGTCGTTTGTCAAAAAATGCTTCACATTTATTTAAAAATCAAAACTTTATTATCCCTAATTATAATTTTATTGACAGTGTGAAATACCGCATTGGTTTAGGTTTATATGATTATTTATCCGCCGATTTAAGTTTGGGTAAAACGATTGCGATTAATAAAGACACCACAATGGAACGTTTGCCTACGTTAAATGGCACAGGTTTGAAAAACGGGGTCGTATATAAAGACGGTCAGTTTGATGATTCCCGCTTAGCGATTAATATTGCACAAACTGTGGTTGAGCAAGGCGGTACCGTATTAAATTATGCTAAGGTAGTTGAATTATTGAAAGATGCACAAGGCAAAATTAACGGCGTCAAGTTTATTGATCAATTAAATGGTGAAGAGTTCTGTGTAAAAGGCACAGCAGTAATTAATGCTACCGGTGTGTTTATGAATGATATTTTATCTATGGATCACGGTACTGACAAAAAATTCGTGGTGCCAAGCCAAGGGGTTCACCTTGTTTTAGACAAATCTTTCTTGCCAAGTGATGATGCATTAATGATTCCAAAAACTTCTGATGGCCGTGTGTTGTTTGCCGTGCCATGGCATGAAAGAATTGTCGTAGGAACAACCGATACATTGATGAAGGAACCTTCTTATGAGCCGGTTGCCTTGGAACAAGAAATTCAGTTCATTTTGGATACTGCTGGCCAATATTTAACGAAGAAACCGACACGCGACGATGTGTTGAGTATTTTCGCAGGTCTTCGTCCATTGGCTGCACCGGAAAAATCCGGTCAAAGCACTAAGGAAGTTTCTCGTAGCCATAAAGTTGTCGTAAGTGATAGTGGCTTGGTAACAATCACTGGTGGTAAATGGACAACTTATCGTCAAATGTCCGAAGATACTGTTGAGGAAGCCTTGAAAGTGCATCCGCAATTAGCGAAAAAAGCCTGCGTCACAACGAATTTAGCCATTCACGGCAAAATTCCGGCAGAGCAAGTGGATCTAAGAAATCATCTTTATATTTATGGTTCCGACATTCCGGCAATTAAAGCATTGGAAACCGAAAATCCGGAATTTGCTGCGAAGATTCACCCTCGTCATCCAAATACGGTTGCTGAGGTGGTTTGGGCTGTGCGTGAAGAAATGGCTGAGTCAGTGGAGGATGTATTAGCCCGTCGTGTTCGTTTGCTGTTCTTAGATGCTCGTGCAGCCATTGATAGTGCCGCAAAAGTTGCAAATATCATGGCAAAAGAATTGAATAAAGATGAGCAATGGGAGCGTGATCAAACGGCAAAATTCTTAGATATTGCTAAACACTATTTACTTGTTGATTACGCGCCACAAGTCGCCTAATTATCTCCATCTCCTGAAATTAAAGGCAACATTAGGTTGCCTTTTTTATACCTAATATTTAACTGTAATGAGTTATTTTGTTGTTTTTTGCAAGTTAATATAAACAAAAAGCACCGAAAAGTGCTTTTTGTTTATTTATCATAGCTCTTAAAGTGCGGTTACAATTTTATCTATTTCTGCTTTTGCCTGGTTTTGTGCTTTGGCAACAGCTTCATGCCCAAAACCGATTCCTTCAACATAAACGAACTGCACGTCAGTAATACCGACAAAGCCTAAAATCGTTTTTAAATACGCCGTCACAAGATCTGTCGGTTGATTTTGATGGAAACCGCCAAATGCTGCTAATACAACAGATTTTTTACCGGTTAATAATCCTTCCGGACCCTTTTCAGTATATTGAAATGTGACGCGAGAGCGGGCGATAAAATCAAAATAACTTTTTAGTTGTGTTGGAACACTGAAGTTATACATAGGTGCGTTAATAACGATTATGTCTGCGTTTTTAATTTCGCTAACCAATTCATCGGATAACGCCAATAATGCATTTTCGTCAGCAGTAATAGGCTGACTGCGCAATGCAGTGGTTGCTGTACTGTCAAGGTAAGGTAAGGGATTGGCAGCCAAATCGCGTTGTATTACATTGGCTTTGGCTAATTTGCTAATGAAATAATCAGATAATTGGTTAGTTTGAGAATTTGCACCTAAGATGCTGGATTTTAAAACTAAAACGTTGCTCATGCTTTTTCCTTTATGTTGTAGTGAATAAAGTGCGGTCAAAAATCGTGATGTTTTTTAACCTTGTTAGTATTGATAATTTTATCGAAACCTTATGAAAGATAAAGTTGCTTTTCTGAAAAGCAATATTAACAATGAGTTAATAATCCAATACATTTTATTGTGAAGATAGCTTTCAACGGCTTGTTCTTCTATAATTTGGCTTTCGTTTATTATACTAAAATTAAGGAAAAATTATGTGGTCAGATATTTTTATCGGCTATGGGGTATTCATTTTGGAAGTGATTACATTGTTACTGATTATTGCCGCTGTAGTTGCCATGATTTTGGCAATGAAGCAGAAGAAAAATCATCTTCACGGTGAATTGGTTATTACCGATTTATCAAAAGAATTTGAAGAAAATAGTAAAAAATTACGGGATTTTCATTTAACCGAGGAGGAATTAAAAGAGGCGGAAAAAGCAGAGAAAAAAGCCGAAAAAGCCAAAGCAAAAGCTTTAAAAGCACAACGTAAAAAAGGTGAATCGGTTATAGAAGATGAACAAAAACCAACGCTTTATGTTTTAAATTTTAAAGGTGATATTGCCGCAACAGAAACAGCCGCATTGAGGGAGGAGATAAGCGCTATTATCCAAACAGCAAAAAACGATGATGAAGTATTGCTATGTTTGGAAAGTCCCGGTGGTATGGTACATGGTTATGGCTTGGCTGCATCACAATTGGCACGCTTGAAACAACATGGTATTAAATTAACGGTAGCGGTGGATAAAGTGGCAGCTAGCGGTGGTTATATGATGGCTTGTGTCGCCGATAAAATTATTTCGGCACCTTTTGCGGTAATTGGGTCTATTGGTGTGGTTGCGCAAATTCCAAATGTTCATCGTTTGTTAAAAAAACATGATGTGGATGTGGATGTGATGACGGCCGGAGAATATAAACGTACTATGACCATCTTGGGAGAAAATACTGAAAAAGGGAAACAAAAGTTCCAACAAGAATTAGAAGAAACGCATCAACTTTTCAAGCAATTTGTCTCGCAAAATCGACCGCATTTGGATGTGGATAGTGTTGCCACTGGAGAACATTGGTTTGGTCAACAGGCATTACAGTTAAACCTGGTGGATGAAATCATGACAAGCGATGATGTGCTATTACAGGCGATGAAAGAAAAACGTGTTATTGGAATTAAATATTCGGTTAAGAAATCGTTATTACAAAAACTTGGTAAACAAGCAGAAGAAAGCGCCGATAACTTACTGTTACGTCTGTTAAAAAGAAATGAAAATGGTTTAATGTAATATGTTGTTTTAATAATATCTTTACATAAATTGACTAAAAAATATAAATCTCAGATTTACTTTAATCCATTTTGCAATTACCATATCCAGCGGAAATTGAAGTTGCTTTATTGCTTTATTTAGGCCTTCTCTATGTAGATAAGAAAGATGCAGCTAATGATAGCGCTTTTTTATTATATCTATAGTTCACTTGGATTCTTATTTAACTAACCTAATAAAGGTAAACACATGAAATTATCACATTTTTTATTATCTGCAATCGCTGCAACCACTCTTGCTGCTTGCGGTAACTTAAGCAATGTATCTAAAGAAGGTGCCCCAGTTGATGGTACTGAATTAGTATGGCCAAACATTGAAAAATCTAAATTTAATCACGATGGTAGCCAATTCGGTTCTTGGCCGAACTGGGATAACGTTCGTATGATTGAAAAAGGCATGAATAAAGACCAACTTTATAATTTGATTGGTCGTCCACACTTTGGTGAAGGTTTATTTGGCGTGCGTGAATGGGATTATGTGTTCAATTATCGTGAAAACGGCGAACACAAAGTATGCCAATATAAAATTCTATTCGATTCCAATATGAACGCACAAAACTTCTATTGGTATCCAAACGGTTGTAACGGTAACTCTTCTTACTCTTTAACTGCAGATTTCTTATTCGATTTTGATAAAGATACATTGACTGAAAAAGGTAAAGAAGTTGTTGATAAAGTTGCTGCGCAATTAAAAGAATCTAAAGCGAAAGAAGTGAAAGTTGCAGGTTATACCGATCGTTTAGGTTCTGAATCCTATAATATGGATCTTTCTCAACGTCGTGCAAATCGTGTTAAAGCACGCTTAACAGAGCAAGGTGTTGATGCGCAAATTTCTGCTGTAGGTTATGGTGAAGCTCATCAAGTTAAAGCTTGTAGCAACGAGAAGGGTAATAAATTAATCAGTTGCTTACGCCCAAATCGTCGTGTTGAAATTTCATCTTCAGGTACTGCGCCAAAAGAAGAAAAACCAACCGGCGGACAAATGGGACCTACACCACTGTATCAAAATACAAAAGTCGTTATCTAAAAATAGACTGATAGGCATAAAGAAAGGGCGTTTAAGCCCTTTCTTTTTTGTATCTGCTTTTAAAGATTTTCATAACGTTGTAATACGTTATTTACCAACTTATTCGCTAGTGCCACATAATTCCTGTGGAAACGACTACTGAAGTTAAGCAAATGATAAAGCTGATAAACGATTTTTCGATCCTGATAACCTTCTTCTAATGGAAAAGTGCGGTCATAGTTTTCATAGAATTCTTTCGGGAATGGCTCGAACAATTCGGTAAAGGCTAAATCGCATTCCCGATCTCCCCAATAGCAAGCTGGATCATAAGTGACCGTATGACCGTCAATATTGGCGCAATTTTCAATCCATAAATTGCCATGTAAAAGCGACGGTTTTGGCTGATGTTTTGCCAATAATGTTGCTACGGCTTTGATGATTTTTTCCGTGTTACCAAATTGAAGTTGTTTTTCTGAACAAAGTTGTAATTGCCAACCAATACGTTGCTCACTGAAGAATTTCCCCCAATGATTGCACCAATCGTTCGGCTGATATTGTGGACCAAGCCAAGTGTCAAACGATAAACCGTAATTATCGGAACCTTGATATTGGTGCAAACGGGCGAGTTGCTCACCAAATTCTGCCATATTTTGTGCATTATTGGGTTGCATATTGAGGCCTTCAAGTAACAAAAAACTGTGATTTTGTGAACATCCTACACCATACACCTCAGGTACGTGAATAGTATTGGTTTTAGCCAACATGATTAACTGATCCGCTTCGGCACGGAACATAGAGCGGTAGGATTTTTCATTCATTTTCACAAAAACAGGTTGAATGCCATCATCAATAATCCAAGATTCATGCATTTCACCGGTGTGAATTTTGGTTTTGCTTTTAATAGAATAATAAGCACCAAATTGATCAGCTAAGACTTGAGAAATAGACTTCCACATACCTTGTTCCTTTTGCTAGTTAATCATAGGGATAGTGTAAAAGATTAGGAAAAAATTACTGTGACTCAAGTCAAAATTTGGACATTTGGTTGTCATTTTAAAATATGCTAGAATTTCGCACCGCACTTGATTTGTCCGCTTGTAAGGATGATAAAAGTGCGGTGCTTTTTTAAAACGTTTTTTAATGAAATGAAACAAGTTGCCTTGCGTATGGGCGACCACTGTATAAGGAAAATGTATGCCTATTATTACTTTACCTGACGGTTCACAACGTCAATTCGATAAACCTGTTACCGTATTAGAAGTTGCGCAAAATATTGGCGCAGGTCTTGCCAAAGCGACCATTGCCAGTCGTGTTAACGGCGAGCGTAAAGATGCCTGCGATCTGATTACCGAAGATAGCTCACTTGAAATTATTACCGCCAAAGATGAAGACGGCTTGGAAATTATCCGCCACTCCACGGCGCACTTGCTCGGTCATGCGATTAAACAATTGTTCCCAAATGTCAAAATGGCCATCGGCCCGACGATTGACAACGGTTTCTATTATGACGTGGATTTAGACCGCTCTTTAACCCAAGAAGATATTGATGCCCTTGAAAAACGCATGTTGGAATTGGCGAAAACCAATTACGACGTGATTAAAACGCCGGTAAGTTGGCAAGAAGCAAGAGATACTTTTGAAAAACGTGGCGAGCCTTACAAAATGGCGATTCTAGATGAAAACATTGAACGTACCGCTACGCCTGCGCTTTATCATCACCAAGAATATGTTGATATGTGTCGTGGCCCGCATGTACCGAATATGCGTTTCTGCCATCATTTCAAATTACAAAAAATTGCCGGTGCCTACTGGCGCGGTGACAGCAAAAATAAAATGTTGCAACGTATTTACGGCACAGCGTGGGCAGATAAAAAACAACTCGATGCCTATTTGCAACGTTTGGAAGAAGCGGCGAAACGTGACCACCGTAAAATCGGTAAAGCGTTGGATTTATACCACATGCAAGAAGAAGCGCCGGGTATGGTGTTCTGGCACAACGATGGTTGGACTATTTTCCGCGAATTGGAAACGTTCGTACGTACCAAATTAAAACAATACGATTATCAAGAAGTGAAAGGTCCGTTCATGATGGACCGCGTGTTGTGGGAAAAAACCGGTCACTGGCAAAATTACGGCGATTTGATGTTTACCACACAATCGGAAAACCGTGAATATGCCATCAAACCGATGAACTGCCCGGGACACGTTCAAATTTTTAACCAAGGTTTGAAATCTTATCGTGATTTACCAATTCGTATGGCGGAATTCGGTTCTTGCCACCGTAATGAGCCTTCCGGTTCTTTACACGGTCTAATGCGTGTACGCGGTTTCACCCAAGATGACGCACATATTTTCTGTACTGAAGACCAAATTGAAAGCGAAGTGACGAGCTGTATCCGCATGGTTTACGATATTTACAGCACCTTTGGCTTTACCAATATCTTCGTTAAACTTTCAACCCGTCCGGAAAAACGTATCGGAGCCGATGATATGTGGGATCGCGCGGAAGAAGGTTTGGCTAACGCGTTGAAACACAATGGTCTTGAATATGAAATTCAAGAGGGCGAAGGCGCGTTCTACGGTCCGAAAATTGAGTTTGCTTTACGCGATTGCTTAGATCGTGAATGGCAGTGCGGTACAATCCAATTAGACTTTGCGCTACCGGGTCGTTTAAATGCGTCTTATGTGGCGGAAGATAATGATCGCCGTACGCCTGTTATGATTCACCGTGCGATTTTAGGCTCTATCGAACGTTTCATCGGTATCATCACCGAAGAATATGCAGGTTTCTTCCCTGCATGGTTAGCGCCAACGCAAGCGGTTGTGATGAACATCACTGATTCTCAATCCGAGTATGTGCAAAAGGTGGCGAAACAGTTATCTGATGCAGGTTTACGCGTGAAAATCGATTTACGTAACGAAAAAGTTGGTTTCAAAATCCGCGAACACACTTTACGCCGCGTGCCTTATATGCTGGTTTGCGGTGATAAAGAAATTGAAACCGGCAAAGTGGCAGTGCGTACCCGTAAAGGTCAAGATCTAGGCACATTCACTGTGGAAGAATTTTTAGACATTCTGAAAAAACAAGTGAGAAATCGTGACTTGAAATTGTTGGGTGAAGAGTAGTAACTCAAGGAATTTAATAAAAGAGGACAGAATATAACCAGTCCTCTTTTATAAAGAAGATAAGAGACAGAATTTGCAATAAAAAATGACCGCACTTTTAACGCTTAAAAGGCGTTTTCCATCATAATTTCACCGTCTTTATGTACCCGATGAAGTGCGAAGCCTTTGGCTTTTAATTTCTCGTAACTTTCTTTTACCATATTCGGGTTGCCACAAATTAAGAAACGGGTATCGGCTTTAGTAAAGGTGATATTTAACGCGTTTTCTAGTTCGCCGTTTCCTAATAATTGCGGAATTCTTTGGTTTAATGCGCCGGCAATTTTCTCTCGGGTAATGACCGGTTGATAGATGAATTTGTTGGCATATTTCCCCACAATAGCGTGGTCTTTTAAGTCGGCTAAATACTGTTCAAATACCAAATCATCTACATAAGAAACGGAATGCACTAAGACGACTTTATCGGCTTTTTGCCATAATGTTTCGTTTTCTAACATCGACAAAAACGGCGCAATGCCTGAACCGGTGGCGAGTAAAACAAGTTCTTTAGCCTGAGGAATGCGGCTAACGGTAAAGAACCCGATAGGTTTTTTCTCTAATAATAAGCTGTCGCCTGCTTGCATTTTGTTAAAATGCCCTGACATGATGCCGTCTTCAATGAGGATGGCGTAAAAATCCAGATGATCCGTATTTTCGGCAGAAATCATGGAATAGGCACGGGAAATGTATTCATCTCCTTGCATAAACCCTAATTTGGCAAACTGACCGGCAATAAAATCAAAGTCCTTTGGGCGAGTGATACTGAAAGAAAGTAGCTTGGGTGTGTGTTTTTTAACCCAACGCACTTTCTGTTCGGTAAAAGAATATTCTTTTTTGTGCTCGTTCATAAATAGCTCCTGATTCCTGAATTAAAAAATAAAAGTAAAACGGCAAAAGCGCCAATCGTTAGGTAGGTGATATTTTATACGACTTGGACAAATCTTGTTATGCTTTTTCGGAGTAGGTAATTGATTGTCGTAAAAGGTTTTAAAATCAATTTTCGTCAGCATTCGACTATTGCTTAACAAGGTAAAATTCTGTAAAATACGCCCCGTTTTTGCTCATTATCAGAGCAATTAAATATGAATCTAACTTCTGTTCTTGGCAACAAGAACAATAGTTTTGTGACTTAATTAATAGAGGAATGTCATTATTAAAACCGTAAAACGCGCACCAGCAGTAAATCGCCCTAATCGCATTAATGATGAAATTAGAGTGAAAGAAGTCCGCTTGATTGACCAAGAAGGTGAGCAAGTTGGTATTGTTCCAATTCAACAAGCATTAGAGATGGCAGAAGCTGCCGCTTTAGATTTAGTTGAAATCAGTCCGAATGCGGAACCGCCTGTTTGTCGTATTATGAACTACGGTAAGTTCCTTTATGAAAAGAGCAAAACTGCCAAAGAGCAGAAGAAAAAGCAGAAAGTTGTGCAGGTGAAGGAAATTAAATTCCGTCCCGGCACAGACGAAGGCGACTATCAGGTAAAACTACGCAGCCTGATTCGCTTTTTGGAAGATGGGGATAAAGCCAAAATTACACTGCGTTTCCGTGGTCGTGAAATGGCACATCAACAAATTGGTACCGAAATGTTAGAACGGATTAAAAACGATTTGGCTGAAATTTCAGTGGTCGAGTCGGCACCGGGAAAACTTGAAGGTCGCCAAATGGTGATGGTTCTTGCCCCTAAAAAGAAATAATCAGTGCATTTCAAGTAACAAAAGTGTGGTGAAAAATTTAAATGTTTTTTTAACCGCACTTTTATTCGCCTGATTATTATATGATGTTAGCCACAAAGATTTGGTGTGAGAACAACATAGTAATTACATTAAAGATTGTGGCAGTTTAAAATCTCAAACAATGCGGAGTTATCAAACAATGCCTAAAATTAAAACAGTACGCGGTGCTGCTAAGCGTTTCAAAAAAACTGCTTCCGGTGGTTTCAAGCGTAAACAATCTCACTTACGTCATATTTTGACTAAGAAAACAACAAAACGTAAACGTCACCTACGCCATAAATCCATGGTTGCTAAGTCCGACTTAGTATTAGTAGTAGCGTGCTTGCCATACGCATAAGCACAAACGTACGTCAGTTCATTTTAGTTAAAGATATTACATAGGAGATTAAATAATGGCTCGTGTAAAACGTGGTGTTATTGCAAGAGCACGCCATAAGAAAGTTCTTAAGGCTGCTAAAGGTTATTATGGTGCACGTTCACGCGTGTATCGCGTTGCTTTCCAAGCGGTGATCAAAGCCGGTCAATATGCATATCGTGACCGTCGTCAACGTAAACGTCAATTCCGCCAATTATGGATTGCACGTATCAACGCTGCGGCCCGTCAAAACGGTTTATCTTACAGCAAATTCATCAATGGCTTGAGAAAGGCCTCTGTTGAAATCGACCGTAAGATCCTTGCCGATATCGCAGTATTCGACAAAGTGGCATTTGCTGCATTAGTTGAAAAAGCGAAATCTGCACTTTAATTATTAAAGTTTAGATAAAAATTAGGACGCTCTTGAGCGTCCTTTTTTAATGGATTAAAAATGGCATTAAAATTTATTCATAAAATTCATCAACTCCCCCATAGTCATTGTCATAATTAACACTAAAAAACATTATTTTTTTCCACCGCACTTTTCCTTGAAAAACGATTTTTGCTCGCTATTTCCATGTTGGTATGATAAAAATAGCCACGCCTTAACTCTATGGAAATTAACATGAAAACATTATTTTCTTTTCTTCTTACTTTTATTTCGCTCCCTCTTTTTGCAATTAACCCGCAGCAACTGGTGGACGATGCTAAGCAGCAAATTAATGTAACAACAAGCTATGATCCGGCCTATCGTAAACTAGCTTTTCCTATGGGAGATGTGCCGTTGCATACCGGCGTATGTACGGACGTTGTTGTGCGCGCTTACCGTCATCAACAAATTGATTTACAGCAGTTAGTGCACAACGATATGAAAAAGGCGTGGAATACTTATCCTAAACGTTGGGGAAATAAAGGTACCGATACAAATATTGATCACCGTCGAGTGCCGAATTTGGAAAATTTCTTTAAACGTCATGGTAAATCGCTTTCGTTAACTGATGTGGCAGATTTCAAAGCCGGGGATATCGTCACTTGGTGTTTACCGCGTAACTTGCCGCATATTGGTATCGTTTCCGATAAGAAGAGCAGTGATGGTGTAGCGTTGGTTATTCACAACATTGGAAGTGGCACGCAAGAAGAGGATATTTTATTTAAATATCAAATTATTGGGCATTATCGCTATTAATAAAATTTGTTAAAAAAATAGTGAAGTGTAACAAGATAAGATACCAAAAAAGAAAAACCGCTATCCAATTCTGAATAGCGGGGAGGTCTTAAATATAAGAAAACTTTAAAAGACAACTGCATTTGCAGTGCACTAGCAATTATTAAGACTGAAAATGAAAAGAATAGTTCAGAAAAAGTAAAAAAAACTTGCAATTTACAAAAAGTTTACGATTGGTTTTTAGGGTAAATATTAATGTATTGATATATAATAATAAAACTTTTTAATTAGAGTAAAATAATACGCTTTGTAAATTTTATGTATGGGGGTTAAAGCCGTTTTTTATCAACTACTTTGCTCAAAAAAAACGCTCTTTTGTTTTGAGCGGTTTTTTTATTTGTTAGTTTTGATATTCATTGAGGAAATCTTGGATTTGTTGTTTAATGCCAATTTTATCGAGTTTAAGTTCCGCCAACATTTCTGCTTGCGATCCTGGTGGCACGAAGAAATCAGGAATACCTAATTGCAATAATTTAACATTATGTTGTTGCACATGAAGTACTTCCGCCACTGCACTTCCGGCACCGCCTTGAATGGCATTTTCTTCTAGGGTGACGATAAGCTCGTGTGTTTTGGCTATTTCACTAATTCTTGTAACATCAATAGGTTTAATAAAACGCATATCCACAACAGTGGCATTGAGTTTTTCTGCAATTTTCAATGCATTTGGTAGCAAGGTGCCAAAGTTTAAGATCGCAATTTTTTTGCCTTCTCGGATAAGTTTAGATTTACCCAATTCTAATGCGTGTAATGGTTCTAACGTCACGCCGACCGCATTGCCTCGCGGATAACGCACAGCTGCCGGTTTGCCACAGTGATAGCCGGTATAAAGCATTTGACGACATTCGTTTTCATCACTAGGTGCCATGATGACTAAATTTGGAATACATCGCATGAAACTTAAATCAAAGGCCCCTTGATGGGTTTGACCGTCTGCACCAACGATTCCGGCACGGTCAATGGCAAATAATACGGGCAGGTTTTGAATAGCTACATCGTGAATTAATTGATCATAAGCCCGTTGTAGGAAAGTAGAGTAGATCGCAACTACTGGTTTATATCCACCGATGGCTAAGCCTGCAGCGAAAGTGACGGCGTGTTGTTCGGCAATCGCAACATCAAAATATTGCTGCGGAAAACGTTGGGAAAATTCCACCATACCGGAACCTTCACGCATAGCGGGTGTAATACCAATAAGTTTCGGATCTTGTTCTGCCATTTCACATAACCAATCGCCGAAAATTTTGGAATAGGTCGGTGTGGCATTCGATTTTGGTAATTCACCGCTTAAATGGTTAAATTTTGGCACGCCGTGGAAACCGATAGGGTCTTTTTCTGCGGGAATGTAGCCTTTTCCTTTTTTGGTGACGATATGCAGGAATTGCGGGCCTTTTAATGAACTCATGTTTTGCAAGGTGTTGATGAGCTCTTCAACGTTATGTCCATCAATCGGGCCAATATAATTAAAACCTAACTCTTCAAACATAGTCCCGCCCGGCGAGACTAAACCTTTAACATGCTCTTCGGTTTTTTTCACGAATTCTTTAATTGGCGGTACGCCGGAGAGAATCTTTTTCCCACCTTCACGGATGCTGGAATAGAAAGAGCCGGATAATAAACGCGCTAAGTGATTGTTCAGTGCTCCTACATTTTCCGAAATTGACATTTCATTATCGTTTAAAATCACCAACATATCGGTGTGCAGCGAACCTGCGTGGTTTAATGCTTCAAATGCCATACCGGCGGTAATGGCGCCATCACCGATGACACAAACGGTTTTGCGTCCTGCGTTTTCACGCTCCGCCGCAATGGCTATGCCTAATCCTGCGCTAATTGATGTAGAGGAGTGGCCGACACTTAATACGTCAAATTCACTTTCGTCACGCCAAGGGAACGGGTGTAATCCGCCTTTTTGGCGAATGGTCGGCATTTGATCACGGCGACCGGTTAAAATTTTATGAGGATACGCTTGATGGCCCACATCCCAGATAAGCTGATCAAAAGGCGTTTTAAATACATAATGTAAGGCTACGGTGAGTTCGACGGTGCCCAAACCTGAAGCTAAATGCCCACTACTTTGACTAACGGATTCTAAAAGATATTCGCGTAATTCTTTGCAAACTTGAGTCAATTGCTCTTTGGGTAAAAGACGCAAATCCTCGGGAGAATTAATTAATGATAAAAGGGGATAATTTTGCATAATTGTTAGTCAATTCCAACGTGATGAATTCTCATAGTATGTCGATAAAAATACGTAAAATTTTAGCCGCACTTTTTTGATATAACGACACTTAGTTTTGGCGTTTAATGATAAATTCGGCTAAAGCATAAAGTGCGGTGGTGTCAAAAGGTAAATTTTGTAATTCGGCCAATGCGGTCTCATATAACTCTTGGGCTTTTTGTTTAGCGCCGGCTAAGCCTAATAATTTCGGATAAGTGCTTTTATCCGAATTCAAATCAGACCCTACAGGTTTGCCGATAGTTTCGCTGTTGCCCTCGATATCTAAAATGTCATCCTGTACTTGAAATGCCAAACCGATTGCTGTGGCATAACGTTCCAGTTGCTGTAAAAGCGCTTCGTCGGCAAAATGAGGAGAACAAATAAATCCCAGTTTTAGTGCCGCAGTAAGCAATGCTCCGGTTTTATTTAAATGAATATGTTCTAATTCTGTCAAGCTAATGGCTTTTTGTTCAGAAATTAAATCCAAACTTTGCCCTAAGCACATTCCTTTTACGCCTGCCGCCGCACTTAATGTTTTGATGAGTGCAAGTTTTTGTTGGGCAGACAAATCGGGAATGTCCGTTAATATTTCGAAAGCAAAAGATTGCAACGCGTCACCGGCCAAAATGGCGGTAGCTTCATCGAAGGCAATATGGCAGGTTTTATGGCCTCGACGTAATTCATCATCATCCATGGCAGGTAAATCGTCATGAATTAAAGAATAAGCATGGATGGCTTCAATGGCCGCCGCTGCGTAGTCAAGATGGGCTAAGTTTGCGCCTAATATACGGCCGGTGGCATAAACCAAAAACGGACGAATGCGTTTTCCTCCGAGCAATAAACCATATTTCATCGCCTCTACCAATGGTGCCGGGGAGCTATTAATATGCTCAAATTGACTGGCTAAAAATGAATTAATGCGTTGTTGAACTTGCTGTAAATCTAGCGAAAACTGATACATTGCCGGCTCATTATTCTTCTGGTTGATAATCGGTAAGTTTTGCACTTTCGCTTTTTTGCAACAAAATTTGAATGCGTTGCTCCGCTTGTTGTAAGCGCTCTTGCCCCTGTTGTGCCAATTTTATCCCTTCTTCAAAATCTTTTAACGCGTCTTCCAGTGATAACTCGCTATTTTCTAAACGGCTCACAATTGCTTCCAACTGTTTCAGCGTGTTTTCAAAATCGGGTTCATTTTTTTCAACCGGCTTACGGGCCATTGTCTTATCCTTAACGTTAAGCGAAATTTAATTGCGCTATTGTACTTGATTTTTAGCCCTATTGTTAGGGCGAATTTAGGTATTTCATCTTGAGAATGCGGCGGAAAAACGTTGTTTTTTATTACCGCACTTTTCCTTTAATGCTCGCACTTGGTTTGCGCTTTGCAACGGGCGAATAGCCATTTTAAGCCATCTAACATGGCAGGCATGACACTGGTCATATGGGTTTCTTCGGGATACACTTTTGCTGTTACGGATAAATTGCCATTTGGAATGGCATTAAGTTTTTCCTCTAAATTCATCACTTGGCTAATCATGCCTCGTTGTTCCAACAGCTTTTGCCTTTGTGCATCCTGTTTCATGTAAGGCGCCAATTTTTGTTCGTATTCTCCAACGCTGAAACGTACACCGATATGTTGTTCGGCTTGTTTTGACCGTTGTTGGATGAAGCTCGGCAAGTCCTGCAAAATACGTTGTTGATTCCACCAAACGGAGGGACTGGCGATAAGGTAATTGCGAAAACCTTCAGGGTGATTGAGCAAACTATACAAGCCAAATAGACCACCATAAGAATGCCCGAAAATATTTTGTTGTGATTTATTAATGTGAAAACGTTGTGCGAGATCGGTGAACAACTCTTCTTGAATAAAACGATAAAAATGTTCTGCGCCACCAAATTGGCGATTCACTTTATCGCCCGTATTTTCATAATTTTCTGATGGCGGTGTGTAATCTTGCGAACGTTCCTTCGGGTTTAGCAACAGTGTATTGGGATAACCGATTCCTACAATCAAAAAGGGCACGGCGTTAGTTTCTTCTGCGCGTGCCATCATGTTTTTAGCCATTCCGGCTGCGGCAGGAAACAAGGCATCGCCATCTAACACATACAACACGGAATAGCCTAATTCTTTTACGTTGCCTACGGGTAATACCTGAATGCGATAATCTTTATTTGTGAAATTGCTGTGGAGTTGATATTCCTTGGCACCCAGCAAAACGGCCGGTTTTAGTTCTCCGCCAGAAACTGACTGATGAGCATCCGCCATATTCATCAGCATCGTGCAAGAAAGGGCAAATAATAAAGGTTTCATAAGGTTCTCCGCGGTATAAACCGCATTAGATTAACAAAGTGCGGTGAGTTTTTCTAAAATTTTTTCTTTGGTAGAAATGCTTGGGGTTTCATTGCACTCGATGACTAATCAGATTTGTATAAATTGCTATAAAAATTCCTAAAATTATGGTCTAATAGCCCACAATTTTTTGTAATTAAGAGAAAAGGTTAAATATGAGCTGGATTGATAGAATTTTTAGTAAAAATACATCTTCTTCCTCACGCAAAGCCAACGTCCCTGAAGGCGTTTGGACAAAATGTACTTCCTGCGAACAAGTGTTATATCGCGAAGAATTAAAACGTCATTTAGAAGTTTGTCCGAAATGTGGTCACCACATGCGTATTGATGCGCGCGAACGTTTATTATGCTTATTGGATCAAGATAGCATACAAGAATTAGCGCCAGGATTAGAGCCAAAAGATATTTTAAAATTCAAAGATTTAAAAAAATATAAAGATCGTATTACCGCTGCCCAGAAAGATACCGGTGAAAAAGATGCATTAATTGCATTTTACGGTACTTTATACAATATGCCGGTTGTGGCGGCAGCCTCCAACTTTAGCTTTATGGGGGGGTCTATGGGCTCCGTGGTGGGCGCGAAATTCGTGAAAGCGGCGGAAAAAGCCATAGAAGAGAATTGTCCGTTCGTGTGTTTTTCCGCTAGTGGTGGTGCGCGTATGCAGGAAGCCTTGTTCTCTTTAATGCAAATGGCGAAAACCAGCGCTGTGTTGGCCAAAATGCGTGAAAAAGGCGTACCGTTTATTTCTGTTTTAACGGATCCGACGTTAGGCGGCGTGTCTGCAAGTTTTGCCATGTTGGGCGACATTAATATCGCCGAGCCAAAAGCCTTGATCGGTTTTGCCGGTCCGCGAGTTATTGAGCAAACCGTACGCGAAAAATTACCGGAAGGTTTCCAACGCAGTGAATTTTTATTGGAAAAAGGTGCAATTGACATGATCGTAAAACGTGCCGATATGCGTAACACTTTAGCGAGCTTGTTGGCGAAACTAATGAACAAACCTTCTCCATTTGTGGAAAGCGAATTGATCGTTGAAGAAGACGTCGCATAAAACACTATAAGGCATTCATAATGCAAACCGAATTAAAAGCCACTACGCCACTCAACGAGTGGCTTTCTTATTTAGAAAACAGCCATTTTAAAGCCATTGATTTAGGGCTTGAGCGGGTTAAATCTGTGGCGCAGGAATTGGATTTATTAACGCCTGCGCCTTATGTGATTACGGTCGGCGGCACTAACGGCAAAGGCACAACGTGTCGTTTGCTGGAAACTATTTTGCTTAATGCCGGTTATCGTGTCGGCGTGTATTCTTCGCCACATTTGTTACGTTATAACGAACGTGTGCGCATTCAAAATCAAGAATTAGACGATGCGCAACACACGGCATCATTTGCCTATATTGAAGCGCATAAAAGTCAGTCTTTAACATATTTTGAATTCAGCACTTTATCTGCCTTGCACTTATTTAAGTGCGCAAAATTGGATGTGGTGATTTTAGAAGTCGGGCTCGGCGGACGGTTAGATGCCACTAATATTGTCGATAATCATATGGCGGTTATTACCAGTATTGACATTGATCACACAGATTTCCTAGGTTCTACCCGTGAACAAATCGGTTTTGAGAAAGCCGGGATTTTTCGTGTCAATACGCCGGTGATTATTGGTGAACCGATGATTCCACAAGCTATGTTGGATCGTGCCAAAGAGTTAGGTAGCCAACACTTTTGCCGTCATCTTGATTGGACGTTTAGTCAACAGGGACAAAGTTGGACGTGGCAAACTACACAATCGGACGAAAAAGTGCGGTGGAATTTTTTAACGGATTTACCGCTTTGTCAGATTCCTTTAGCCAATGCCGCCACAGCACTCGCGGCTGTTCAAAAATTGCCATTTGAGATTTCCCTTGATGTGGTGAAAAAATCTTTAGCGGAGGTAGAACTAATCGGTCGCTTCCAAAGCCTTAAACCTGAATGTTTGGCGCATTTGGCACAAAAGCTTAATCGTCATGTGTCACAGTTACCACAGATGATTATTGATGTTGGACACAACCCGCATGCTGCGCGTTATTTAGCGGAAAAATTGACCGCACTTAAAGCCCAAAGCAACGGAAAATTCATTGCGGTTTGTGGTATGTTGAAAGACAAAGATGCCGAGGGCGTGCTTGAGCCCTTGTTGCCGTTAATTGATGAGTGGCGCTGCGTCACGCTTGGCGGTTATCGTGGACAGAGTGGAGAGCAATTGTTTGTGACGTTGCAACAAACTGTGCGTCCCCATCAGAAAGTCGTAAAAGGTAGCTATAGTAATTCCGTGGCGGAGGGCGTGAAAAGTGCGGTGGAAATTTCAAATGAAAATGACACCCTGTTGGTGTTCGGTTCGTTCCACACGGTGGGGGAGTTTTTGACGTATAGTCAGGCGTGAGATGGAGATAAATAAAAATAGCACCGTGATTTTTATTTCGGTGCTATTTTTATGACTCTTTCTAGTTTAAATGCCCCGCGTCATTTAACACATCAACGAAAAATTTGCCGTCAGAATCATTGGTTTGTTGATAGCGCACAATATTAATGGCGGTATTCAACAAGCTTTGGCTTTTGCCTTCGTCGCGATGTTCTTGCCAACTAATTCCATTGAAGAGCGATAACAGTAAACGCAAAGTATGACCATGTGAAATAATCAAAATATTACCTTGATCATGTACTTTAATAATGTCCTCCATGGCTCTCATGGCACGGTCGGCAAGTTGTTCAAAGGTCTCTCCGCCATTACTTTGCGCCTTGTAATGCGCCGGAGCATTCCGCAATTGTTTAAATTCTTCCAATTGACGTAAATTTTCAACAGGTAATCCTTCCCAAGTACCGAAATATTGTTCGTTAAGTCCTTGGTGTTGAAACAGGGGCACAGGACGTTGGCCCAGAATATGTTGTGCCGTATCAATGGTGCGTTGCAGACAGCTGGAATAGGCCGCGACAAAGGGCACATCTTTTAGCGCCACGCCGGTTAATTTTGCCCCTTTGACACCGTTTTCCGTTAAATCGGAATTACCCAATCCTTGTAATAGACCTTGTTCATTCCAAACGGTACGTCCGTGACGAATTAAATAAAATGTTAAATTTTTGCTCATAACTTCACCTTCCTAAATTAAATAAAACAAAAGAAAAAACGACCGCACTTTAACCGAAGATCTTCGTTACAAAAGCGGGCTAAATAAGAAAAAGAGTTTTTCGACGATACGTTGATAAACGGAGCGCGTGCTCCATGTAACATAATCGACTAATTCCGAGTTTTTAATATAACTTTCATGTAATAAAGAAATTTCGTTCGCAAATGCCGGATCTTCCACCACCATGGTGACTTCAAAATTCAGCAAGAAACTACGCATATCCATGTTCACGGTGCCGACCAAGGCCAATCGGTTGTCGATCAACATACTTTTGGTATGCAGTAAGCCCTTGTTGAAATTATAAATCTTCACGCCGGCAGCAAGTAAATCATCGAAGAATGTACGACTTGCCCAATGCACCATGAGGGAGTCGTTTTCTTTCGGTAGAATGATGGAAACTTCCACGCCACGTAAAGCCGCAATACGTAAGGCTTCCGCAATATTGTGGCTTGGCACGAAATAAGGCGAGGTGATCACAATGCTTTTACGTGCCGAGAAAATAGCAATCGCCAATGATTGCGCCATTAAATCGTCGGGGAAACAGGGACCTGTGGCGAGAATTTGTACGGCATGAGAGTTATTTTGTTCCAACGGCAAAAGCGGGCAATCAGGCTCTTCCAGAGGAAGTTTAACAGCTGTTTCAATTTCCCAATCCCATGCGTGTAAACCGTTTAATACTGCAGATACCGGGCCGTTAATACGCACCATAATGTCAATCCATTCGCCAACATTGCTATTTTTCTTGAAGAATTTCGGATCCACCATGTTCATGCTACCGGTGTAAGAAATTTGGTTATCGATCACAATAATCTTGCGATGTTGGCGTAAATCAATGCGATTAAAGAACATACGGAATAAATTGACGTGCAAGGTTTCCGTCACCTCAATGCCATTATCGCGCATGGCTTGGCATTCGGTACTTTTTAAGAAAGGGCGACTACCTACAGAGTCCAACAAAATATGAATTGCCACGCCTCGTTGTTGGGCTTTGATTAATGCCTGTATAACATCTTTTACCAAGCCTTTGGCAGACCAGATGTAAAACACCATATTGATAGATTTTTCTGCCTGATTGATGTCATGAATGATGCTTCGCATAATGCTTTCGGGCGTATCCAAAATATGCAATTCGTTGCCTAAAATGCAAGGTATGCCAAGGCGTTGTTTGGCAAGATCAAAAATTGGACGGTAGAGCAGGTTGGTTCGTGTATTCACCAAATTATCGCAATAAGAAAGCCGCGTGAACCAATCCATATATTTCGGCTTAAGCTGTTCAAACGCGATAGCGCGACGTTTCCCCAAATTGATTTCGCCAAAAATTAAATAGGCGATAATGCCCACCACAGGAAACACATAAATAACCATCAACCAAGACAACATCGCAGGCACGGATTGTTTTCTGATAATTAAACGAATCGTAATGGCGATAGTCGGAATCCAGACGAAAATTGGAATAATGTAAGCAAGAATTTGTTCAAAAGTCATGAAATTACTAAAACCCTATAAAGGAACCGAGGTAAAAAAGACCAATAAAATAGGTGGTGCAATATTGGTAATAAAGCCAAAACTAAACGCCAACGGTAAGACTTCCACGCCACCGGCTTTTTGAATGATTGGCAAAGTACAATCAATGGCTGTGGCACCTGTGTAGCCTATTGCGGTGGAGCGGTAATGTTGCATAAATAACGGCACAATAAATAAACTAATCAATTCACGGGATAAATCATTAAAAAACGCAATGCTACCCCAAATCGGCCCCCATGCGTTGTTTAAGGTGACACTGGAAAGCGAATACCAGCCTAACCCTGAAGAAACCGCGAGCCCTTGCACGATGGGGACATTGAGCACTTGCGCACCGATAATGCCACCAAGTAGCGACGTTAAAACAAAAATGGCACCGGTTATCATGCCGCGTTGATTAAAAAACACGGAACGAATAGAAATACCGTTATTGCGTAATTGTATGCCGACGCAAAAAATCAACACGACTAACACATAAGTGCTGGAACCAAACGGCAGGCTCACCCAACCTTTGCCCCATAACCCGATAAAAAAGCCAACAATCACCACCAGACATAATTTCAACGAATCCAACACAGTTCGCCAACGGGAGGGCATTTTTTCCGTTGTTTTAGTTAAAGGCAGAGGGGAAAGTTTGTCATAGATAAATAAACCGAGAAAGGTTAGTCCTTGAATGAAAACAATAAATGTCAGGGCATAAACACCGATTTGCGGCAATTGCTGTGCCAAATTATCTAATTGCCCAAGGGACATGCCCATAATGAACAAGATCATATACAACAGTAGCATGGTGATTTTGCCAAATTGTTGTAATATTTTTGTATTTTTGATTTTAAAGGCGTAACCGACAAGCATCGGCACCAAGATAATGAGCAAACTTTCCAACATAATTTACGACAGCATGAAACGAGTATAGTGCGGAAAGTATAGCACTTTTCTGTTTTCTCACCTAATTGCAGGCAGTTTCTGCCGTTGCTTTCATGGTATAATTCAGCGCATCATTTCTTGAGGTTTTTCTGTCATGACATTTCAAATTGTATTCCAACATCCTGATTTTATTGTAATAAATAAACCTAACGGAATAAGCGTACATAAAGATGATGCCGATGTGGGGTTAACTCGGCTTGTGGCACAGCAATTGGGCGTGCCGCAGGTTTGGTTGGTTCATCGTTTGGACAAAGTGACGTCCGGCTTGTTGATATTGGCACTAAATGAAAAGGCGGCTGTGACGTTGTCGCGTAAATTTGCCGAACATCAGATTCAGAAAACCTATTTAGCGCTATCCACCCAAAAACCGAAGAAAAAGCAGGGCAGAATCAGCGGTGATATGCAAAAAGCCCGTCGTGGTGCGTGGAAATTGTGTCAAAGCAAAGAAAATCCCGCCATTACCGATTTTGTGTCGCACAGCTTGGCACCGAATTTGCGTTTATTCATTCTGTATCCCAAAACCGGTAAAACCCATCAGATTCGCGTTGCCATGAAAAGTTTGGGGAGTCCGATTTTAGGTGATGAATTATATGGCGGAGAGATGGCGGACCGCACCTATTTGCACGCCTATAAATTATCATTTGACTATTTCGGGGAGGCGGTTCAAATTAGCTCCAGCCCCGAATTTCAAGAGAGACAAAAGTGCGGTGAGTTTTTTCAACGTTTTTGGGCAACTATCGAAACCGTTGTTCATACCAATAAGGAAAAAACGGTTGAAAATCTGCCCGCACTTTTAAGCCATCATCGCTAGGACGTCTTCATGTCGAAAAAACTCACTGCCACTTCATATCAAAAAGCCATTATTTGTATGGTGTTGGCTTATATCAGTATCGCTTTAATGGGCGTGTTTGTAAAATATGCTTCCGATGAATTGCCATCCAGCGAAATTTTATTTTCCCGCTTTTTGATCGGCTTTATTTTTTTATTGCCGTTTATGATTCGTGACGGTGATTTTAAGGTCGAGCTCAGCCAATGGCCGTTTCTTGTTATGCGTAACCTGGCGGGGATTACCAGTATGTTGCTGACGTTTTACGCCATCAAATACTTACCGATTTCTATCGCCGTGTTATTGATGAATACCTCGGCGCTATTCGTCCCTTTATTGTTGTTTGTGTTACGAACAAGAACCCCGCTAAAAGTACTGGCGTGCAGTTTCCTTGGCTTTGCGGGCGTCTCCATTATCATGCTGACGGATTCTTCCAAGCATTTTGAACTACAACACATCGGTTATGCCTTAGGCGCGGCATTTCTCGCTGCCATGGCATTTATCAGTCTGCAAGAGCTCAACAAGCACAATTCGCCGAAAAATATCGTGTTTTACTTCCATTTATTGGGTTCCCTTTTGTTACCGCTATTTTTCGCCACACAATGGACAATCCCTTCCACACAGGGTTTTGTGCTTTTATTATTGGTAGGCGGTTTCGGCCTCGTATTCCAATTATTGCTGACCCGAGCTTTCAAATATGCCCCGGCCAATGTCATCACACCATTTGCTTTCACCGGCGTGATTTTCTCCAGCATTTGCGACTGGTTGTTTTGGCACAACGTGCCGACGCTTAATTTCTGGATCGGTTCATTGGTCATTATTGTTTCCGTTAGCCTATTGGCAAAAATACCCAGATAAAGCAGGGCTAAATAATTCCCCAAAATGCGTGTTGTTCCGTTACAATAGCGCGCATTTCAATTTTTATTCCACTGTTAAATAATGAGGAAACACATGGACTATCCAATTTGCCCATCTTGCAAAGGCGAAAATACTTATCACGATTCAATCCAATTTGTCTGCCCGGACTGCGGCCACGAATGGACCGGCAATGAAGCCGAGGAGCATGATGACGATCAACTCATCGTCAAAGACAGTAACGGCAATCTCCTCGCCGACGGCGACGACGTGCTGCTCATCAAAGATCTCAAACTCAAAGGCTCTTCTGAAGTATTAAAGAAAGGCACTAAATTTAAAGGCATCCGCCTCGCCCGTGGCGATCACAACGTCGATTGTGGCAAAATTATGCTGAAATCGGAGTTTTTGAAGAAGGCGTAAAAATAACATAAAGTCACCTGTCGTAAGCAGGTGGCTTTTGTTTAAGAAAAATAGTTAAAAAAACGACCGCACTTTATTATTTGTTCTTTTTATGGAACCAAAATCATGAAATATGCTTTTATTGATTATGAGAATATTCATTCTCTCGATAATCTGAATTTACATCTTTATGAACGGATTTTCCTCTTTTTAGGTGCTAATCAGCCAACTATTCAACTTTCCGAAAAGTTTAATGACGAATTAAATTTCACATTAATCACAATAAAAAATATCGCTAAAAATAATCTTGATTTTCATATTGCTTATTATTTAGGCAAGATGGATATGCAAACGGATAAAAATATTGAGTTTTGTGTCATTTCAAAAGATAACGGCTATTCGGGAATCTGTGAGTTTATTCAGAATCAACGTAACCCGAGAAAATGTATTTTGCTAAAGCCAAGTCTTCCTGATGTGGAAGAAGAGCCGATGAAATTAATTGAGGATAAATCATCAAAAACAGCTCAATATTAATATTGAGCAATACCTTGAAGAGTTTCAAGCTTATATTTCAAAAGCGAAAGTAGAACATAAGAAAAAAAGATAAGTTATGCAACAGCATTCGTTCCCAAACAGGGATTAAAAGTTTAGATGAAAAGTTAAGTAAGAAGCATTTATTACAACGTGAACAAAAGCATAGACCCGCATCACTTAAAAGCCTTAAAAATGACATTGCATCAAAATGTAGTATAAAAAATGATGTAACTAAAGTGAATGATGTTATTCAATATTTAGTCAGTAATAAAATTATTAAAAACTCATCAGAATTAAAAATAGATTATTTAAAGTAAACATCTGATAAAGTGCGGTTAAAATCCACCGCACTTTTTTATTTTCTTCCGCCGAACTCATTTACAATGCGTCTATCTAATCATCAATATATCTTTGATACAGGAGAATTTTATGCAAGCAAAAACATGGTTGGCTTCGTTGGTAGGGTTGGCTGTTTCCGGTATGGCTATGGCGAACCCACCGCAGGGGAATGATCTGTTGGCGGATGCGCCGTATTTCAATAAAACGGACAGTGGCTATGATTTAAAATTCTCATCGAAAACTTACCGCACTTTAGAGGCGCAAGTGAATGGCGAGACAGTGAAATTCCGTGCGTTTTAAAAGATTGTGTATGTGCAAAACCCGGTTGAGCCGGATTATCAGACACTGAACATTTATGTGCCGGAAGCCTATTTTAATAATGGCAAAATCAATGGCTTTAATGCCAAGAGCGCGCCGATTTTTCTGCCGAATTCGGTGGGCGGTTATATGCCGGCAAAAGCGGAAACCTATGATGCAAAAGGCTTCGGCAGTGGTGACAAACCGAACGCAATTTTGACCGCACTTTCCAAAGGCTATGTGGTGGCAAGTGTGGGCGCGCGTGGGCGGACGTTGGAGAAAGACGGCAAATATACCGGCAAGGCACCGGCAGTGATTATTGATTTGAAATCGGCGGTGCGCTATTTACATTTTAACGATGAAGCAATGCCGGGTGATGCCAATAAGATCATTTCTAACGGCACCAGCGCAGGTGGAGCATTGTCCGCTTTGTTAGGTGCAAGCGGTGACAGCATGGATTATGTTGAGTATTTAAAAGAAGTCGGTGCGGCAGAGGCGAGTGATGTTATTTTTGCGGTGTCCGTCTATTGCCCGATTACCAATTTGGAACACGCCGACAGCGCTTATGAGTGGGAATTTAACGGCTTGAACGATTATCGCCGAATGGACATGAGCCGTTTGAATGCACAAAGTTTTAATGACCGTTCGCAAGCTGCGGCAAAAGCCATGATTGAGGGCACGTTGACAGCAGCGGAGATTCAGGTGTCCGATCAACTAAAAGCCGAGTTCCCATCTTATTTAAATAGTCTGAAATTAGAAGATGAGAAAGGTAATGCCTTGACGTTAGATGCGCAAGGTAACGGTTCTTTTAAAGATTATGTGAAAAATGTCATTGTGCGCGCGGCAGATAAAGCCCGTAAAAGTGGCGTGACCTTTGAAGATAAACCTTGGGTGAAACTGAGCAAGGAAAGCGTCAGCGACATTGATTGGGAGGGCTATATTCACTCAGAAAAACGCATGAAATCGCCACCGGCCTTTGATGCGCTGAATTTGAGTTCCGGTGAAAATAACTTATTCGGTACGGAACGCGTGAATAATCAGCATTTTACAGACTATTCCATGCAACATAGTAGCGAGAAAGGGAAAATGGCAGATAAGCACGTCATTCAGTTAATGAACGCGATGAATTATGTGGATCACGGCAAAACCGCATATTGGCGCATTCGTGCAGGTACTTCTGATCGTGATACCTCGCACGCCATCAGTGCGATACTTGCGATAAAACTGCGTATGGCAGGCAAACAGGTGGATTATGAAACTCCGTGGGGCGTGCCGCATTCGGGGGATTATGATCTGGACGAGCTGTTCCAATGGATGGATAGTATCAGCAAATAATTGGTAATAGCCATAAAAGTGCGGTTAGTTTTGGTGACGTTTTATCTGAAAAACAGTCTGAAAACCGACCGCACTTTTCTCTCAAAAAAAACGGTGCTTTATTATTAAGCACCGTTTTTATGTTTATTCCCACCACAAAGTGCGGTGGATTTTTATGATGTTTTATTAGCGGGAGTAATAGCCGGCCATGGAGCTGTAAATGGCGTTTTCCGCTTGGATCATATTGTATTTGGCTTGCAGAATAGAAAGCTGTGAGCTTTTTTCCGTATTGGCTGCCGTTAACCATTCGCGTAATTCAGACACACCGGCGTTATAACGATTACGATAATATTGGGTAATGCGTTGGTTATAGGTGTAGGTTTGTTGCACGTTGGCAAACTGGCTTTGCGCTTGTGTGTAGGTGTAGTAATTAGTATCCACGTCATTTAAGGCGGTAGTGATGCTTTGCTCATAGTTTAAGCGTGCCGTTTCATAATCTGCTTCAGAAATTTTTACATTCCATTTCACGGTATTCCAATTTAAGAACGGTAGGCTGATACCTAAAACACCGGCGCCAATTGGGGTGTTGGTGGCGTTACTGACTTTATTGCCACTTGAACTTAAACTACCGGCCAAAGTAATTTCCGGGAACCAGCTTTTTTGGGTAGCTTTGGCGTTTTTGAAAGCACTACTTAAACGGGCTTGATAGCCTTTAACATCGGGACGATTAGCAATCACGGAAACCGGAACGTTTAAATTCACGCCGATATTTTTCACGCTCAAAATGTGCGGGAAGTTAATGTTTAAGGCTTCATCCGGTTTTAAATTTAAAAGGTTGCGTAAGGTTTGTTCCGCTGTTTTACGGTTAGTTTGATAAGTGAGGAGGTTGTTACGCGCCGTTAATACTGCCTGTTGCGCTTGATCGACACTGACGCTGTCAGCCACACCTTGCGCTAAACGATTTTGCATGATGTTGCTGATGTCAGTGTAGTATTTCACGCTTTCCTGTGTGGTGCTGATAGCGTCATTCAAATACGCGATTTGGTAGTAGGTGGTGACAACCGAGTTAATTAAGGACAACTTGGTGGATTCCATATCTTCGATGGTCGCTTTGTGTATCCATTCCGCCGCATCAGCCGTATCGGCTAAACGGCGCCATAAATCCAAGGTGTAACCCACGTTTAAAGAACCTTTGTGACTGATAGTGGAATTGCTACCTGTTTTGATGTTTTTGCCTGCAGAGGATTCGGTGGAACCGCTAAAGGCAGGGATTAAACTCGCTCCGGCTAAATTGGCGCTATATAAGGCTCTGTTTACGGAAATCGCCGCTTTGGCCAAATTTTTGTTGTTTAATAAGGCTTGTTCAACTACACGATTTAATTGCGCGTCATTATAAAGCGCCCACCAATTTTCTTTGACATTGTATTGTTTGGTGATTTCTTCGTATTGTTTGTAATTATCAAGACCGGCTTGATAAGAATCGCTAATATTGGCACAACCGGCGAGGGATGTCGCCATCACAATGGCTAAGGTTAATTTTTTCATTTTTAACATTGTTTATCCTTATTAAATATAAAGGGGCTTTTATTCAGCCAAAAGTGCGGTCGATTTTAACTGCATTTTTGGGGTTTTACAAAATCTATTCACGTGCCAATGCCGTAATCGGATCCAGTTGCGCAGCGCGCTTGGCCGGCATATAACCGAACACTACACCGATTAAGGTGGAAAATGCTACGGCGGCAATAATTGAGGCGCTAGAAAATGCCATGGCGAAATCGCTCATGAATGTATTAAACAGCAATCCGATTACGCCTGAGAGCAGAATGCCAGTTACCCCGCCGATTAAACAAATAAGCACCGCTTCGATTAAAAATTGCTGCAAGATATTGGATTGTCTTGCGCCGATTGCCATGCGCACACCGATTTCTTTGGTACGTTCCGTCACTGACACTAACATAATGTTCATTACGCCGATGCCGCCAACGATCAAGGATATGAAAGCGATAGAGGAGATGAGGAGTTTCATCGTGCTTGTGGTGCTTTCGATAGTTTGTTTGATGGTATCGCTGTTCATAATAAAGAAGTCTTTTTTGCCATGACGCATTTGGAGCAATTCGGTAATGCCTTTTTCTGCAACGGCACTATTGACCGAGTCGGAGACTTTCACCGTGATAGATGCGATTTTTTTGCTACCGGAAATTTTGTTCATTACCGTAGAGTAAGGCGCATAAATATTTAATGAACTGCTGGCACCGCCCATTTGTCGGTCGGACACGACACCAATAATGCGTAACGGTCGCTTATTAAACATGATGATTTTGCCGAGCGGATTTTCATGGGGAAAAATGGATTTTTTCGCACTTTCATCAATTAACGCCACAGACTGATTGTTACGAATATCCTCTTGTGTAAACGTATTACCTAGTTTTAACGTAAGCCCTTCCACATCAAAAGATTGTTCGCTAACGCCTTTTAAACTGGTCGATGAAAAGGTTTGGTTGCCGTAAATCAACGTGCCGCTGGAGGTACTGTTTGGCGTAACACTTTGTACATAGCTTTGATTGCTTAAGGCGTTGGCGTCATTTACTGTTAAATTTTGCATTTGTTCGGCACGTCGATCACCAAAGCCGGTACCGTTAAAAATAGTCATGGTGTTTGTGCCGATGCCTTTAATGTTTTCCAAAATTTTTTGTTGCGAACCGTTTCCTAACGCCACGACGGACACCACTGAGGTAATGCCGATAATGATCCCAAGCATGGTTAATAAGGAACGCATTTTGTGGGCAACAATGGCACTGACCGACATTTTAAAGGCTTCAATAAGCTGATCTTTGCTGAATCCGAAGCGGGATTTTGATTTACCCGTATTTTTAACCGCACTTTGTATTGCTTCTTTTTGGCTGTCGCCAATAATTTCACCATCTTTAATTTCAATGACGCGGTTGGCACTGGCCGCAATGTCACGGTCATGCGTTACCATAATAATGGTGTGCCCTTCAGAGTGCAGTTGGCGCAAAATTTCCATGACATTTTCGCCGCTTTGTGAATCCAACGCGCCGGTGGGTTCATCCGCTAAAATGATTTCGCCACCGTTCATCAAAGCGCGAGCGATACTGACCCGTTGTTGTTGACCGCCGGAAAGTTGGTTAGGTTTATTTTGCCATTTATCTCCTAAGCCGAGTTTTTCCAATAACTGTTTGGCACGTGTTAGACGCTGTGTTTGGGGCATCCCTGCATAGATTGCCGGCAAGGCCACATTTTCAGCTGCAGTAAGACTGGAAAGGAGGTTATAGTGTTGGAAAATAAAACCGAAGGTTTGGCTACGTAAATCGGAAAGTTGATTTTGGCTGAGTTCTACGGTTTCGTTATTGTGAATTTTATAAGAACCGCTAGTGGGGGCGTCTAGACAACCGATAATGTTCATTAGGGTCGATTTACCGGAACCTGATTGTCCCATAATAGCGATAAAATCCCCTTTTTTTATGGAAAGAGAAATATTTTTTAAAATGTGTACACAGTTTTCACCTTCACCGAAAGATCGATTTAACTGTTTGATTTCAATTATATTTGCCATAAGAATTCATTACTGTTTAGAAGATAATAGGTGCATCAGTACCACTTAAGGTTTCACCTACAGCAACTTGTGATACGATCACTTCTTCACCTTCGGCAACACCAGATTTTATTTCCGTTTGATAATCATTTTGTATGCCGATTTCCACTTCACGTTGTTCCGGTTGATTGTTGCCGTTCAGGACGCTAACAAAGGTTTTACCGTTTTGTATTTGAACCGCCATATTTGGTACAAAGAGTACATTTTTGGCTTCGGCAATTTTGATGTTATTTTCTGTTGTCATGCCGATACGCAACACCTGGTCGGGGTTATCTACAACAATATTAGCATAATAATACACCGCACTTGAGCTTGAATTGCTAGAACTGGAACTACCGGAGCTTGAACTGTTGGAGGAATTATCACTGATAGTTGTTGTCGCCGGATCGACAGAATCAATTTTGGCTTGATAAACTTTTTTATTATCAGAAAGAATAGTAAAACTCACCGATTGACCAGCTTTGACTTTGGTAATATCACCTTCAGAAATTTCCGGTTTAATACGCATTTTGCTTAAATCGGCAATTTTTACGATGGTCGGTGTGGTTTGATTGGAGTTCACGGTTTGGCCTTCGGAAACCGGTATAGAAATCACAGTGCCGTCAATCGGCGCGGTAATTTTTGTGTAGCCAACATTCGTTTCAGCGGTATTCACTTCAATTTCTGCTTGTTTGATATTTTCTTGAATAACGTTCATTTCCGCTTTGGCGTTATCTAACGTTGATTTGGCCGTATTCAAGATGTCTAAAGAGGTGGCTTTTTGGCTGTAAAGTTTCGATAAACGGTTGTAATTGGATTGTGCCACATCATAAGCCGTTTTACGGGCGATTAGCTGAGCTTGATAACCGGCTAATTCTGCCTTACGGGTATTTAACATATTGATTTGCGTTGTGGAATCAATATCTGCGATTAAATCCCCTTTATTTACTTGTTGTCCTAAGGTGACGTAGAGTTTCGTGACTTTACCGGAAACTTGCGCACCCACATCGACGGTATTAATACTTTCAATGGAACCTGTCGCCACAACATTTTTCTCAATATCGCCGCGTTGAACAACTTCTGTTAAGTAACTTGTTTGCTCATCAGTATCTTTCGTAAAAAAATAACCACCGGCAATGACGGCAGTAGCGATTAAAGTGATAATTAAAGGTTTTTTTCTCATATTTCTCTCAAAGATTTAATAAAAACAATACAAACATCGTAAATAAAAAAGATTAAGAAATGCTTAACTAAATGAATGAACGTTCATTTAGTTAGGTATTTTAATGGGAAATAGGATTTTTTGCACGAAAAATCTCAAAAGTTAGACAAAGATTTTTGGCATAATTCGTTTTTTAATGGTAAATAGCACACTTGTTCTTTAGATAAATTTTAGCTTTCAATGAAAAATGTGTAAAATAGAGTGGTTATTTTTATGTATTTTTTATTGAGAAAATTATGACTAATCCAGAAACAAATTTAGAGAATACAAATCCGGAAAATGCCCGTACGCATAACTTTATTACGCAAATTATTGATGAAGATTTAGCTTCAGGTAAACACAAAAGCGTTCATACCCGTTTCCCACCTGAGCCGAACGGTTATTTGCATATTGGTCACGCAAAATCTATTTGTTTAAACTTCGGCTTGGCAAAAGAATATAACGGTTTATGTAACCTACGTTTTGACGATACTAATCCGGTTAAAGAAGACGTGGAATACGTTGATTCAATTAAAGCCGACGTGGAATGGTTAGGTTTTAAATGGGAAGGTGAACCACGTTACGCTTCTGATTATTTTGATGCACTTTATGGTTATGCTATTGAGTTGATCGAAAAAGGGTTAGCGTATGTGGATGAACTTTCGCCGGACGAAATGCGTGAATATCGTGGTACATTGACCGAGCCAGGTAAAAACAGTCCATATCGTGACCGTAGCGTAGAAGAAAACTTAGCGTTATTCGAAAGAATGAAAAACGGTGAATTTGCGGAGGGCACACTCAGTCTTCGTGCAAAAATTGACATGGGGTCGCCGTTTATGGTGATGCGTGATCCTGTGATTTACCGAATTAAATTCGCCAGCCATCACCAAACCGGTGATAAATGGTGTATTTATCCAATGTACGATTTCACTCACTGTATTTCTGATGCAATTGAGCGTATTACACACTCATTATGTACCCTTGAATTCCAAGATAACCGCCGTTTATACGATTGGGTGTTAGAAAACATCAGCATTGAACGCCCATTGCCGCATCAATATGAATTTTCCCGTTTAAATTTAGAAGGCACATTAACCTCTAAACGTAAATTGTTGAAGTTAGTGAATGAAGGCATTGTGGATGGTTGGAATGATCCGCGTATGCCGACCATTTCCGGTTTACGTCGTCGCGGTTATACACCTGCTGCATTACGTGAATTCTGCCGTCGTATTGGTGTGACCAAACAAGATAACGTCGTGGAATATTCTGCACTTGAAGCATGTATTCGTGAAGATTTAAACGAAAATGCACCGCGTGCAATGGCAGTGATTGATCCTGTGCGTGTGGTGATTGAAAACTTTGAAGGCGAAGAAGTGTTAACCGCGCCGAATCACCCGAACCGTCCGGAATTAGGTGAGCGTCAATTACCGTTTACTAAAGAACTTTATATCGATCGTGCAGATTTCCGTGAAGAGGCAAATAAACAATATAAACGTTTAGTGTTAGGTAAAGAAGTGCGTTTACGTAATGCGTATGTAATTAAAGCTGAACGTGTAGAAAAAGATGTAAATGGTGAAATCACCACGATTTTCTGTACTTACGATCCAGAAACTTTAGGTAAAAATCCAGCGGATGGTCGTAAAGTGAAAGGGGTAATTCACTGGGTATCTGCAGTACATAATCATCCGGCTGAATTTCGTTTATACGAACGTCTTTTCACTGTGCCAAACCCGGGCGCTGAAGAAGATATTGAAAGTGTGTTAAATCCAACTTCATTGGTCGTGAAACATGGTTTTGTAGAACAAAGCCTTGGTAACGCGGAAGCCGAAAAAGGTTACCAATTTGAACGTGAAGGCTATTTCTGTGCTGACAATAAAGACAGTCGTGCAGAACATTTGGTATTTAACTTAACGGTAAGCCTAAAAGAAGGCTTCTAAGCCGATAGCGCATAAAGTGCGGTCGTTTTTCGTGATGAATTTCGACCGCACTTTTATTTCATTTTTTACTATGCAATTAGACCCTAATTTCTGGCAACACAAACACCTGCTCGACATGAACGACGAGGAATGGGAAGCGTTATGTGACGGCTGTGGAAAATGTTGTTATCGTAAATACATTGACGGTTATGGTAAACATGAGCGTTTGTATTACACGCGCATTGCTTGCAATCTGTTAGATTTGGAAACCGGAAAGTGCGGTAATTATTGTGAACGTTTTAAGCTGGAAGAAGATTGTACCAAGCTGACCAAAGATAACTTACCGGATTTTGAATGGTTGCCTTCCACCTGTGCTTACCGCTTGCTTTATGAAGGAAAACCTTTGCCTCAATGGCATCCGTTAATCAGTGGCGATCCTGATAGCGTGAAAAAAGCCAATATTTTGATTCAGCACGGTATTCATGAACATGATGTAATTGATTGGTTTGATTTTATTCTTGACGAAGATCACTAATTTGCATTAAAAACATTGTAATTCTGTCAACCTTCTCTAAAATACTCATAAATCGTTAGTTTTTTGTCGCTGTATTTTGTTGTAGGTTTGTATGAAAGTTTCTGAGTCTTTAAAACAATCTGCCGAAAAAATCGGCATATCCCTTTCCCATTACGATATTGACGGACATTTAATTTATGCACCGCCGGACACTGTGCGTTACTTTACCGAGCTTTTGCAGCCACCAAACAATCGACACATAAATAAAGGTGCTTTTCATGATGTGTTTGCGGCCTTCGAAAATGAACCGATACACTATGATTTAATCCGCTTGTCCCTCACTGATGCCTCGTCATTACATTGTTCAATTCTTGATGAGCGAGGCAAAAAATGCTTTGAACAGACGTTTTCTTCTCCCCAATCTCTTGTATTACCTTCGTTGCCGTTTGGCTATTATCAACTCCTTCTTGCCTCCGCAGAACAACAATTCACCGTTCGTCTTTTGGTTACGCCGCGCACGGCATACCAACCGGACGTGCTAAAAAATAAAAAAGCTTGGGGCATTAATGTTCAATTATATAGCTTACGTTCTAAAACGAATTGGGGCATTGGTGATTTTGGCGATTTGGCTTATTTAATTGAGCAGGGCGCAAAACAGGGGGCCGATTTTATCGGCATTAATCCGTTGCATATGCTATATCCTGCCGTGCCTAATTGGGCAAGTCCATATAGTTCCTCCTCTCGCCGTTGGTTGAATTTTATTTATTTAGATATTCCTGCATTGCCTGAATTTAAACTCTGCCGAGGTGTGCAAAATTGGTTCAATACTGATGAAATTCAGAAACAAGTCATTTCTTTGCGTGAACAGGCGAGTGTGGATTATACGCAAATAACACATTTAAAACTGACCGCACTTGAGGGCTTATTTGCTTTCTTCAAACGCAGTAAATCCGCTCAAATTATTGCCCGCCGTGATGAATTTAATGCTTTCGTGAAAGCGCAAGGAGCGGCGTTGTTATGGCAAGGGTTGTTTAATGTGTTAGATCGTATTGAACATCAACACCAAGAAGCGGAAGAAAATACCATCGGTTGGTTAGGTTGGCGCAAAGAATGGCAAGTGTTAAGCGAGAGTAAACGTAAAGCGTTATTAAAAGAACATGCCGAACAAGTGGAGTTTTTTGCGTGGTTGCAATGGCTCACTACGCAACAATTAGCCGAATTACAAGAGCGTTGTCGATTGGTGGGAATGCAACTAGGGATTTATGGTGATTTAGCGGTTAACAGTTCCCGTGGCAGTGCAGATGTATGGTCAGATCCGGAACTATATTGCGTTAATGCCTCAGTGGGCGCACCGCCTGATCCGCTTGGTCCGGTGGGACAAAATTGGAATTTACCGCCTTATAACCCAAGCGTGCTCAAAGCTAGAGGATTCCAACCGTTTATTGATATGCTACGCGCCAATATGCAAAGTTTTGGTGTGTTGCGTATTGATCATGTGATGGGGCTATTTCGTTTATGGTTAATTCCGGAAGGCAAAACCGCCGCCGATGGTGTGTATGTGCATTATCCGTTTAACGAATTAATGGCTATTCTCGCCATTGAAAGCCAACGTAATCAATGTTTGATTATCGGTGAAGATTTAGGCACCGTGCCTGATGAAGTGCGGTGGAAATTAAACGAGTTTCGTATTTTCTCTTATTTCGTGTTGTATTTCGCACAACGCAACAAAATGTATCCGCTCAAACAGGATTATCCGCAACATGCCTTTGCCACTATTGGTACGCACGATGTGCCGTCACTACAAAGCTTCTGGCATTGCCGTGATTTAGAATTATTTGGTCAGTTGGGGATTTTACAGGGAGAGGTGTTAACACAAAAATATGAGCAACGGGTGATTGATAAACAAGCCCTGTTAGATAGTTTACACCGCGATAATTATTTATCGCCTGATTATTGGGGCGATGCTTTAAGTATGGCAATGCACGACAATTTGAATCGTCAAATTCACCGCTATTTGGCGGAAAGTCAAAGCCAATTGGTAGGCGTGCAATTAGAAAACTTATTAAGCCAAGAGATCTCTTTTAACTTACCGGGAACTTCAACGGAATATCCGAACTGGCGTAAGAAATTAAGTCAATCATTAGAACTGATTTTTGATGATCCGCACATGACGTCATTTCTTTCTTTCATTAATCAAGCCCGCAAAGCTTAGCGAGGATTTATTATGACCCAATTAGTAGCGCAATCCGTTATCAATCAATTTTTTGATGGAACACATTCTGATCCGTTTGCCGTGTTAGGAATGCACGAAACCGACAACGGCATTGAAATTCGAGCGTTGTTGCCCGATGCCGATCGTGTGTTGGTGATTGAAAAAGAAAACCAAACAACACTCTTTGAATTAACACGCTTGGATGAACGGGGATTTTTCGCCAGTGTGGTGCCGAAAACACGAGATTTCTTTGTTTATCAATTACAGGTGTATTGGGGTAAAGAGTCACAAATTATCGAAGACCCATATCGTTATCACCCAATGATTAATGACTTGGATCAGTGGCTTTTATCAGAAGGTTCGTTCTTGCGTCCGTATGAAGTGCTAGGCGCGCATTTTATTGAATGTGACGGTGTATCGGGAGTGAATTTCCGTTTATGGGCGCCGAATGCTAAACGGGTTTCCGTGGTCGGTGATTTCAACTATTGGGATGGCCGTCGTCACCCGATGCGATTACATCCATCCAGTGGTGTGTGGGAGTTGTTTTTACCGAAAGTGTCATTAGGACAACTTTATAAATTTGAATTAATCGATTGCCATGGCAATTTACGCTTAAAAGCCGACCCTTATGCCTTTTGTTCACAGTTACGTCCCGATACAGCGTCACAAATTAGTGCGTTACCGGACATCGTGCCAATGACAGAAGCCCGTCGTAAAGCCAATCAATGGGATCAACCTATTTCTATTTATGAAGTACATTTAGGCTCCTGGCGTCGTAATTTAGAAAATAACTTTTGGTTGGATTATGACCAAATTGGTGATGAACTCATTCCTTACGTACAAGAAATGGGCTTTACCCATATTGAATTTTTACCGATTTCCGAATTCCCATTCGATGGTTCTTGGGGCTACCAACCGCTCGGCTTATATTCACCAACCAGCCGTTTTGGCACGCCGGAAGGTTTCCGTCGTTTGGTGAAACGTGCTCATGAAGCGGGGATTAATGTGATTTTGGACTGGGTGCCGGGACATTTCCCAAGCGATACTCACGGTTTAGCTGCCTTTGATGGAACCGCCTTGTATGAACACGCCGATCCGCGTGAAGGGTTCCATCAAGATTGGAACACCCTTATTTACAACTATGGTCGAAACGAAGTGAAAAACTTCCTCTCCAGTAACGCCTTATATTGGCTTGAACGTTTTGGCGTTGACGGTATTCGTGTGGATGCGGTGGCTTCCATGATTTATCGCGATTACAGCCGTGCTGAAGGGGAGTGGATTCCAAATCAATACGGCGGACGGGAAAACTTGGAAGCCATTGAATTCTTAAAACACACCAACTGGAAAATCCACAGCGAAATGCTGGGCGCAATTTCTATTGCAGAAGAATCCACTTCCTTCGGTGGTGTCACCCATCCATTGGAAAACGGCGGTTTAGGCTTTAATTTTAAGTGGAATATGGGGTGGATGAATGACACGCTCTCCTATATGCAAAAAGACCCGGTTTATCGCCAGTATCACCACAACCAAATGACATTCGGCATGATTTATCAATATAGCGAGAATTTCGTGCTGCCGCTTTCTCACGATGAAGTGGTACATGGAAAATGTTCTTTGCTCGGCAAAATGCCGGGGGATGCATGGCAAAAATTCGCTAACTTGCGTGCGTATTATGGCTATATGTGGGGGTATCCGGGCAAGAAATTGTTATTTATGGGTAACGAATTTGCCCAAGGTCGCGAATGGAATTATCAAGAAAGCTTGGATTGGTTCCTATTGGATGAAGGCATTGGCGGCAGATGGCACATCGGCGTACAACAATTAGTGAAAGATTTGAATAAAATTTACCGCGAAAACGCACCGCTCTTTGAGTTGGACTCTGATCCGCAAGGCTTTGATTGGTTGGTGGTGGATGATGCACAAAACTCAGTGTTTGCCTTTGAACGTCAAAGTCGTGCGGGTGAACGGGTGATTGTCATCAGTAACTTCACTCCGGTGCCACGCCATGATTATCGCATTGGTGTTAATGTCGCCGGTAGATATCATGAAATTTTGAATACCGACTCCGCTTTCTATGAAGGTTCTAATGTCGGAAACTGGGGTGAGGTGGAAAGCGAGGCGATTCCAAGCCATAACCGAGAAAACTCCATTTCGGTAACGATTCCACCATTGGCAACAGTATATTTGAAGTTAAAAGACGAGTAGTAAACGCCTAATCCGTGGGTTGATCCCCACGGTTAATACATAAGTGTTTTCAACAAGCGATCAACCCCAACAACCCAAAGAGGTTGATGATGATTAAACTAGGAGCACTTGTTACCTTAGGCAAGAGTGAAAGAGATATGTTTAGAATTCATAATAACGGTACCCCAACGCCACTAGGTTATTCCCAATTTATCGAACAAGGTGAAACTATCACTAATTTCGCACTTTATTCCTCTGTGGCGGATGCAGTGGAGTTATGTCTCTTTGCAGAAGGCAAAAAAGAACAGCGTTTTGCCATGGTGAAGACAGACAATGTTTGGCACTTGGCACTTGCAGGCGTGACATTTGGTGTGCAATACGCCTTTAGAATCTCTGCTGAAAATGACCGCACTTTGGCCAATCCAAACAAGCTTATGCTTGATCCTTATGCCAAGGGGGTAGTGGGAAAACCGGATTTAAGTTCAGCAGAAGTACGGTCGATTTTTCAGTTAAATGATCCGCGCGACAATGCTGAGGTTGCACCGAAAGGGCTGATTATTAACACTGAATTTGATTGGAAAAATGATAAAGCCCCGAATACGCCTTGGTCTCAAACCATAGTGTATGAAATGCATGTAAAAGGCTTTAGCCAATTACAAACCGCCTTGCCGGAAACCTTACGCGGTACTTATGCAGGTCTGGCGCATCCACACAGTTTGGCGTATTTAAAAGAGCTAGGCATTACTGCGGTGGAATTATTGCCGATAAATTACTACGTAAATGAACCGCACTTACAAGAAAAAGGCTTGCAAGATTATTGGGGATATAACCCGTTGGCGATGTTTGCCGTGGAGCCGAAATATTGCTCACAAGCGAATAGCGAGAATCCGTTATATGAATTCAAAAGTATGGTGAAAGCTTTGCATGAAGCCGGCATTGAAGTAATTTTAGATGTGGTATTTAACCATACGGCAGAATCAGAAAAAACCTTCCCGACTTTTAGTCAACGCGGAATTGATGACCGGACGTACTATTGGCAAAACGAACAAGGGGAATACATTAATTGGACGGGCTGCGGCAATATGCTAAATCTATCCAATGATGTCACCCGAAAATGGGTAGTAGATTGCCTGCGTTATTGGGTAGAAGAGAGCCATGTAGATGGTTTCCGTTTCGATTTAGGCACGGTGTTAGGGCGTGAATCGCCGGATTTCAATCACTATGCCAAACTGTTTGACGACATTGTTCAAGAACCGAGTTTGCAACAGGTGAAATTTATTAGCGAACCTTGGGATATCGGGCATTATGGTTATCAACTAGGTAACTTCCCGCATTATTTTACCGAGTGGAACGACCGTTTCCGTGATGATATGACCCGTTTTTGGTTATGGAAAAGCGGCGAAGTCGGCGCCTTTGCAGAACGCTTTGCGGGATCTGGTGATCTGTTTAAACGGGAAACTCGCCCTCCACACACTACATTGAATTTTATTACTGCGCATGATGGTTTTACCTTACGTGATTTAACCAGTTATAACCATAAACATAACGAAGCCAACGGCGAAGAAAATCGTGACGGTCGCAATGAAAATTACAGTTACAACCACGGCATTGAAGGCAGTCAATTAGACCTTAATGACGAATACCAAAGTGCGGTGGAAAATCAGCGCATTTTAGCGCAAAGCAGTTTGTTGGCAACATTGTTATTAGCAAATGGCACACCGATGTTGTTAGCGGGCGATGAATTTGCTAATACCCAATTAGGCAATAACAACACCTATTGCCAAGATAACGAAATCGCCTGGCTCAGATGGCAGGATTTTAATCAGGAATTATTTGACTTAACCAAGCAACTCATTGTGGTACGCAAACAAATCCAAAGTTTATGCCGTGATGCTTGGTGGTCGGATGATAATGTCAGTTGGCTGAATATTGGCGGTGAGCCTATGCAGGTCGGTGATTGGCATAATCGTGAACGCAAAGCACTGCAAGTGGTATTAGATCAGCAATGGCTTCTCTTAGTTAATGCGAAAGCAGAACCACAGTCTTTTATATTACCAAGTACGGTAAATGAACAATGGAAGGCAGTGGCAGGTACAACAAACTTAACGATTCAACAACATCAAGTTGAAATAAGCGGTATGGCGTTTTGTGTGTTGCGGAAATATTAATCATGATAACAAAGAATGGAGTTTGCTATGAAAAGTAGTCTTTCCCAATTACCCAACAAATACGATCTTGTCAAAGATACGCTTGTTCTCATTTTAGCCGGTGGCCGAGGCTCACGTCTTCACGAACTGACAGATAAACGTGCAAAACCGGCGCTTTATTTCGGGGGGAATCGTCGTATCATTGACTTTGCGCTTTCCAATTGTATCAATTCCGGTTTAAACCGCATTGGTGTGGTGACGCAATATGCGGCCCATTCATTGTTACGTCATTTGCAAAAAGGTTGGTCATTCCTGCCGCAAGAGCGTGGCGAGTTCATTGATATGTTGCCGGCGCGTCAACAAATTGATGATTCCACTTGGTATCGTGGCACAGCCGATGCGGTGTATCAAAATATGGCGATTATTCGCAATCACTATAAACCGAAATATATTTTAATTCTTGCCGGTGATCACATTTACAAACAAGATTACAGCCAAATGTTGTTAGATCACGTCACCAGCGGCGCAAAATGTACTGTAGGTTGTATTGAAGTGCCACGTTCCGAAGCCAGTGAGTTCGGGGTGATGGCAGTAAACGAAAATTTGAAAGTCAAAGCTTTCGTCGAAAAACCGAAAGACCCGCCGGCTATGGCAGGCAGACCTGACACTTCGTTAGCTTCTATGGGGATTTATGTGTTTACTGCAGATTATCTCTATAACATGTTAAATAAAGAAGTGAACACGCCTTGTACCTCTCATGACTTTGGTAAAGATGTATTGCCTAAGTGCTTGGAAGAAGGCACGTTATACGCCCATCCATTTAGTCGATCCTGTATGGGACGCAACACAGAAGGTGATATTTACTGGCGTGACGTGGGTACATTGGATAGCTTCTGGCAATCCAATATTGACTTGGTGTCTGAAAATCCGCAATTGGATATTTACGATCAGACCTGGCCGATTCGCGGTAATCCGGTACAAGCTTATCCATCAAAATTCTTCTATAAAAACGCCAATGTTAAGCCGGTGGATAACTCCCTTATCGGCGGTGGCTGTGTGATTACCGATGCGTCTATCAGTTATTCTGTCTTATTTGATCGCATTAAAATCGATGAAGGTTCGACTATCGATCATTCAGTCGTGTTACCGGAGGTCACTATCGGTAAAAATTGTGTATTGAAGCATTGTATTATCGATCGTCACTGTTCTATCCCTGACGGTATGCAAATCGGCGTTGATCGTGAATTAGACAGCAAACGCTTCCGTATCAGTTCTACCGGAAAAGTGGTTTTAGTCACCCCTTCCATGTTGAAAAAATTGGAAGGTGAGGAAGTGTTCTCGGAAGAACATTTAGACTAAAAGTGCGGTCGGTTTTAAAAATGTTTTTATTTTGGACCGCACTTTGAGAAAGCTAATTCTGGCGCGCGCTATGAAGAGTGCGCCAGAAATAAGATTTTTTATTACAACATTGTTGATAGCGCGCGCCTCCAGAGGTGTGTTTGTGTGAACAAGGTTTGTTCAGAAGTAAAGATGCGCATTAAGAAATGCGTGCTATTTAAATAATTACGAGGGTTAAAAAACAAGTTTAATTTTAACCGCACTTTTTAGGGTAGGGCGTATTAACACGCCATAATAAATCAAGAGTTATTAGGAAATTAAATGAAAGTATTACACGTTTGCTCGGAGTTATATCCTTTATTAAAAACTGGCGGATTGGCCGATGTGATGGGTGCATTGCCTTTTGCACAGAAAGAAATTGGCATTGATACCCGCATTGTATTACCTGCTTATCCAGCCATTGCAGCAGGAATTCCTCACACTAGCGTGGTGGCGGAATTTGATAATTTTGCCGGCCATATTGTTTTACGTTACTCCGAATATAACGGAGTCGGCGTTTATTTAATCGACGCACCGCATTTGTACGCGCGAGAAGGCAATCCGTATCATGATGCCAATTACAACGATTACGGTGACAATTACAAACGTTTTGCGTTATTGGGGTGGGTCGGTGCAGAATTAACCACAGGGTTGGACAGCTGGTGGCGTGCGGATGTAGTGCACGCACATGACTGGCACGCTGGGCTCACAGCCGCTTATTTACATCAAAAAGGCCATCCGGCGAAATCCGTATTCACTATTCATAATTTGGCTTATCAAGGGCAATTTGATTATCGTCATTTATTTGAGATCGGCTTGCCACAATCCATGTTCCATGTTGATGGTTTGGAGCTATTTGGTCAAATTTCTTATTTAAAAGCCGGTTTGTATTATTCGGATGCCGTGACCGCAGTGAGTCCGACTTATGCCAAAGAAATTACTACCTCGGAATTTGCTTATGGCTTACAAGGTTTATTATCCACATTACACCAAGAGGGGCGTTTGGTGGGCATTTTAAACGGTGTGGATGAAAAAATTTGGCATCCGCACCATGATCATTACATTCAACATGCATACAAATTGAAATACATGGGTGGTAAGGCGAAAAATAAAGCTGATTTACAGGCCTATTTCAACCTTCCTCAACAATCTGATGCATTATTGTTTGTGATGGTTACTCGCTTAACGGAACAAAAAGGCGTGGATTTATTGCTAGAAAGCGCTGATGAAATCGTTAAACAAGGCGGGCAACTTGCGATTCTCGGCTCAGGTGCACCGCACTTAGAGGCTGGTATTCGTCAATTAGCGGAAGCGTACCCACAAAACGTTGCGGTAAAAATAGGCTATGATGAGGCGTTGTCTCACTTAATGCTTGCTGGCGGCGATGTGATTTTAGTGCCAAGTCGTTTTGAACCTTGCGGTTTAACCCAATTATACGGCTTGAAATACGGCACGTTGCCTCTGGTTCGCGCCACTGGCGGATTAGCCGATACTGTGGTTAATGCTTCTGTAGAAAATATTCAAACCCGAACAGCAACTGGTTTTGTCTTCACTCATGCAACGGCAGATGATTTGCGTCATGCCTTGCAGGCAGCATTTGCTTTATGGAAAAAACAACGCTTATGGGCAAGTGTTCGAGTTATTGCAATGGAACAAGATTTTAGTTGGCAAATCTCTGCAACTCACTACCAACATTTATATCAACGAATTTTATCCAAGTAATGAAACACTTATCCTCCGCACAAGGAAAAAACAGGCCTTGTGCGGAAGATTGTGGTTGTTTTTTTATCTCGAATGATTAAAATTCCATCCGTTTTTTATTATTAAACTGAGGACTATTTTTTATGATAATGGATAATTTTGATTCTCCATTCCTGTACGATCATCCTGAAATCAATGTAGATTCATTGAAGAAGACGATTGTCTATAAACTTATCTTTCTGATTGGCCGTTCACCAAAAGAAGCCAGTCAACGGGATTGGCTAAATGCCACATTGTATGCCGTGCGCGATTTTGTAACTGAAGGTTGGATTTCTACCGCACGTCAAGCTAGATCCGAAGATTCTCGCCGCGTTTATTATCTTTCTATGGAGTTCTTAATCGGTAGAACGTTATCTAATGCCATGATTGCGGAAGGTATTTATGACCTTGCCAAAGAAGCGCTTTCCGAATTAAATGTAAACTTGGAAGATATTATTGAGAAAGAAGTGGACCCTGGCTTAGGTAACGGCGGTTTAGGTCGTTTAGCCGCATGTTTCATGGATTCTATTGCAACGTTAGGCTTGCCGGGCATGGGTTATGGTATTCGTTATGAATACGGTATGTTCCGTCAAAAAATCGAAGACGGTCAGCAAATTGAACGTCCGGATGCGTGGTTAGAAAAAGGTGCGCCTTGGGAGTTTATACGACCATCCAAACGTTTTACGGTGCCTTTTGGCGGTAGCATTCACTTTGAAGGTAAAAAATGTATTTGGGATAAAGGTGAGCAAGTTGTGGCATTAGCTTATGACCAAGTGATTCCGGGTTATAAGAATGACTCGGCTTCCACTTTGCGTTTATGGTCTGCGCACGCTGGCGAATTATTTAATTTGGAAGATTTTAACCGTGGTCAGCATATTGCTGCGATGGAAGGCCGTGCTTCCATTAAAAATATTTCCCGTGTATTGTATCCTGACGACTCCACTTGGAATGGCCGTGAATTGCGTTTACGCCAAGAATATTTCCTTGTTTCTGCCTCATTGCAAGATATCATCCGTCGCCATAAACGCTCTCATGCTACCTTGGATAACTTAGCGGATAAAGTCGCAATTCATTTAAATGATACCCATCCGGCACTTGCCATTCCTGAGTTAATGCGCGTGTTAATTGATGAAGAAGGTTTTGAATGGCAAAAAGCTTGGGATATGACTCGTCGTGTTTTCTCTTATACTTGCCATACTTTGATGTCTGAAGCCCTAGAAACTTGGCCAATCGAAATGATGGCGAAAATCTTGCCTCGTCATTTACAAATGATCTTTGACATTAATGATCATTTCTTGGAATACGTAAAAACTTACGTCACTACCGACACGGATTTTATTCGTCGCGTTTCTCTTGTTGAAGAAGGTTATCAACGTAGAATTCGTATGGGGTGGTTGTCTGTTGTCGGTTCACACAAAGTGAACGGCGTGGCGGCGATCCATTCCGATTTAATGGTGACATCCACATTCGCTGATTTCGCCCGTATTTATCCGGAACGTTTCACCAATGTAACCAACGGTATCACACCGCGTCGCTGGATCGCTGTTGCTAATCCAAAATTGGCGGCCTTGTTTGATAAATATATCGGCAAAGAATGGCGTAAAGATTTAGCGCAAATTGAAAATCTGAAAGCGCATATGAATAATACCGAATTGAAACATGAAATTGCGGATATTAAATATGCGAATAAAGTCAGATTGGCAAATTATGTGAAAAAAGAATTAGACGTAGACATTGACCCGAATGCCTTATTTGATGTTCAAGTAAAACGTATTCACGAATATAAACGCCAAATTCTTAATGTATTACACATTATTGCCCGTTATAACGAAATGTTGGAGCATCCGGAAAAAGAATGGCAACCTCGAGTCTTTATCTTAGCCGGTAAAGCTGCTTCTGCCTATTATGCAGCAAAACAGACCATTCATTTAATTAATGATGTCGCTCACGTGATTAACAATGACGAACGTTTACGTGGTCGTTTGAAAGTTGTATTTATTCCGAATTACAGTGTGAGTTTGGCGCAATTGATTATTCCGGCAGCAGATATTTCTGAACAAATTTCCTTAGCCGGTACGGAAGCCTCCGGTACCAGTAACATGAAATTTGCACTTAACGGCGCACTCACATTAGGTACCTTAGATGGCGCGAATGTGGAAATTCTGGAAAATGTTGGTAAAGATCATATCTTTATATTCGGTAATACGGTAGAACAAGTAGAGCAGTTACGCCACGAAGGTTACCATCCGTTTGATTTTTATCAACGTGATACAGAATTAAGAACTGTGGTTGATCAAATCATTAATGGTCGTTTCTCGCCAAATGATATAAGTCGTTATCAGCAATTGTTACAAGGTTTGCAATATCATGATTTCTACCAAGCCTTTGCGGATTTCCGTAGTTATGTAGATACTCAGAAATTGGTGGATGAAAAATATAAAAACCGTGATGCATGGATTGATAGTACTATTCAAAATATTGTCAACATGGGCTATTTCTCTTCCGACCGCACAATTAAAGAATACGCAGAGAATATTTGGCACGTTGAACCATTAAAATTATCGCGGTAATTAAGCGGTTAAAAATAAACCCCATTCCTAATATTAGGGATGGGTTTTTTTTTACATGATAATTAAATTAACAATTCTGAATTTATTTAAATCCATTTTATTAAACTAAGGAATTTCAATGAAACCAATTTTTACTATTTTATCGTTATACTCTTTGTTACATTCCGTCATAGTCTATGCCGAAGTTGGAACCGTGCATACAATGCGAGAGTTTTCTTATCGCAATGAAGCGGAGAAAAGTCAAGCGGAAGAGATTGCGTTAAAAATGTTGCGGTCAACTTATGATTATTTTCCGGATGTCGAAAATTGTTATGCGGGGAGTGTAACCTCCGATCAAAAAAGGCGGGTATTAAAGGAACTTAATGCGATTCGTCGGGCTCACGGATTGGAAGAAGTAAAATATGACGCGTCTAAAGATCGTGCGACAGCCGCATCAGCGCTGATTTCCGTAGCAAATGGAAAATTGGATCATTACCCAAACAGTCGAATGAAATGCTATTCTCAAGAGGGATATAACGGCAGTAGTCAAAGCAATTTACATTTAAGTCAGGATAGTTTGATTTTTGTGAGAGATGATTTTGCCGAGCAAGTCATAGATAGGTTAGTGATTGATGATAACGTGTATTCTTTGGGACATAGGTTATGGTTTTTGGATCCATTTCTAGGTGATATTTCTTATGGACGTTCCACCAAAATAGATCGTAATAAAAGAGTACTGGATGCGGCAACAATTTATATTGGTAACCAACGAAAAAGTGCGGTGAATACAAAAGCCGATTATGTGGCTTATCCATATAAGAACTATAAGGCCAACTGGTTTTTACATGATTGGTTTCATTCGTTTTCAGTGATTGTCGATAAAAATGAAAACTATTTTAACCGCACTTTAGTGGATTTTTCACGGGCAGAAATTAAAGTCAGTAGCGCCGATGGAAGAACCTTAAAAGTGAGCGAAGTGACTTATTCTACTCGTCAATCAAATAGTGCCGGGTTAGGTAATGTACTTGGCGTGTTAGCGGAACACGGGATAACGAGCGTTATTACGTTAAAATAAAAAATGTTTTAGTGAATGGACAAGCCAAGAATTATGAGTATTGGTTCAATATCGAACCTTAGAAAAGAAACCCCATCCACGATTGAATGGGGTCTGGGGTCTTTTTAAATTCATTACGAAAAATGACCGCACTTTTATTTGGCTGATTTTGTTTTTCGACTTTTATACCATTTCCATGCTAAGAATACGGCTAAGATGGCAATGAAAATATAGATAACGGACTGACCTTTTTTGATTTGTGCATGTAACCAATCTAAATTGCTAGCACCGAAATCGCCTAGATACACCCAAATCGGCACGGAGATAATAGCCGCGAAAAAATCCAATAAAAGAAAGCGGGTAAAACTTACGCGACGGGTAATGCCGGCTACCATGTAAATCGGCGCGCGTAATCCAGGTAGGAAGCGGGCGACAAATAACACACGGTTACCGTATTGGTCAAATTTGCTACGTACCATTCGTAAGCGCTCTAAGGTTAAAAAGCGACGAATAGGGCGAAAACGTAGAATTTTTGTGCCGTAGATTCGGCCTAGCCAATACATGGTGCCATCGCCTAATAAAACACCAAATAAGCTGACAACTAACATAATATGCACATTAGCATAACCTAAGCCAGAGATAACACCACCGGAAACTAAAGTGATATCTTCAGGAATTGGGACGCCAAAGCCACAGATAATCAGAACAAATAGCACGGCAAAGTAGCCATAGTTGCTAAAAAAGTTAATTAAAAATTCCATTAATTATATACTCTTAGATAAATGAAAAAATAACGTGTTATTTTATCCTGTTTTACCTTGGAATATCTAGGATAAAATTACAGGATTTAATTTGCTTTACAATTGGTAATTCATTATAATTGCCGACCTCAAAGTTTAAGCTTTGGGCAAATTTTTGTGGAATCGCTGGGTCGCCTGCGATTCTTTAATTTTAATCTTTAAAAAAGAGAACATTTAAAATGGCATTTAAATTCAACGCTGAAGTTCGTACAGCGCAAGGTAAGGGTGCGAGCCGCCGCCTGCGTCACAACGGTCAAATTCCTGCTATCGTTTACGGTGGTAGCGAAGAACCTGTTTCCATCATTTTAAATCATGATGAATTAAACAATGCACAAGCACATGATGCTTTCTATTCTGAAGTGATCACATTAGTGATTGGTGGTAAAGAAGTTGCAGTAAAAGTTCAAGCAATGCAACGTCACCCGTTCAAGCCAAAACTTGTACACATTGACTTCAAACGTGCTTAATTATAGAAACTCCGGTTTATTGCCGGAGTTTTTCGTTATGAAACATAATTATTGAACAAACAATTTTGTTTTCTGTCTAAATTCCCGTATTTTGCTCATTAATTGGGCCAATACTTATCAATAAACTAATGAAGGACTTTTTTATGAACAAATTCACCAAAATTAGCGCAACTGCTTTATTGGCCCTTTTTTTAACTGCTTGTGATAAACCGGCAGACAAGGCGGCGGACACCAAAACTGATGCCGCAGTTCAAACTCAATCAGCTCCGGTAGCAACTGAAGCAGCAAAAGCGGATACCAATACCGATGAAGCGGCTGATTACAAAAAATTGGTTGAGTGGAATAAAGGCCAAGAACAAGCCCAGCTTCAAGCACAACAAAAATTCCAACAAGATTTAGTTGCTGCAGTACAAGCAAAAGATGACAAGAAAGTACAAGAAGCAATTGATACTTTCAATAAATCCGTACAAGATACTATTGCAAGTTTAGACGCGTTAGATGTCAAAGCAAACGCTGTAAAATCTGTTAAAGAACAAACTAAAAACGTACTTGGTTTAGCCAGCAATTTATTAGTAGAACAAGCCAATGTAAGTTTAGCTAGCCCATCTGAAGCGCAACAAAAAGCCTATATGGAAAAAGCTGAAAAATTAAAAGATGCAATGTTAGAGTTACAAAAACAAAGTGTTGCATTGGAACAAAAATTTAATCCAGCTCCAGCTGTGCCTGCACAACAAGCTAAATAATTTTAGTTCATTGCAAATAACTATCGCCTTATTGTTTAGCAATAAGGCGATTTTTTTAACGTTATGCTTTGAAAACTGCTAGAATAATGCACAGTTTTTATCCTGCAGAATATCCTATGTTAAAAAAGATTTTTCCCTTCCTTCTCTTCATGCCGACATTTGTCATGGCACAATCTTATGTGGTATATGATTTTACCCATAATAAAGTGTTGGAAAGTGGTGCGCCGAATACGGTGCGTCCTATTGCCTCGGTCACAAAATTAATGACAGCCAATGTGTTTTTGGAACACAATAAAAATCCGCGGTGTACGGCATCTATTACCAACGAAGATTACGATTATATTAAAGGTACACATACCAAACTGCCAAAATATACACCGATTGCCTGTCGTGAATTGTTAAAAGCGATGTTAGTACATTCCGATAATTATGCCGCTCATGCGTTGTCTCGCTCCGCAGGCATGACCCGCCAGCAATTTATTAAAAAAATGAATGAAAAAGCTAAACACTTAGGGATGCGTTCAACCCGTTTTAGCGACAGTTCAGGTTTGTCCAATAGTAATGTCTCTAGTGCTATGGATTTAGTAAAACTGGCTAAATATTCCTTGGCTAAACCGGAAATCAAAGCGCTATCAAATCTTTCTACCGCCTATATTCAAGCAGGAAAACGTAATATTTTTGTGAAAAACACCAATAAATTGGTGCGTGATGAGATGTTTAGTGCAGCTATTAATAAAACCGGCTATATTCGTGAATCAGGCTATAACTTGGTGTTTGTTAATAGTGTACCTTGTAATCGAGCCACCATTGGCGTTATCAGCCTGAATAATAGTTCTTCTGCATTTCGTTCTAATTTTACGAAAAGTAAATTGGAAAAATACGGTTGTACCGTGCTAAATGGTCGAAAATTTAAGAGTTTTGAAGATGATATTCAATATGAAGAAGGCTATGATGAACAAGGCATGGATGAATTAATTAAAAAGGTGGCGGGGTAGAGAAGTACTACCATTGCCCAACATTTTATGAGTGTGTATTTTTAATAGAAGTCTTTTTTATCCTGCAGATTTTATTTATCAACACAGTTATTTAAATATTTTCTTCTCTGTTTTTTAACGCGATCAATGTTGAAAAAACGTTGTATTTTTTCACCGCACTTACCACTTTCAAGCTGTTAGAACGATCAAAATCCTGTATAATTCAAGCAATTTTTTGTTTAAATAACGTGTTGTGAGATCCTCTAATGCTTGAAACATCACAAACTATTCCCGAACTGGTTTCATGGGCGAAAGAACGTGAATTTTCGTTGAATTTACCAACGGAACGTCTTGCCTTTTTACTCGCCATCGCCATTTATAATAACGAACGCTTTGACGGTGAAATGATAGAAACGGATTTGGTGGATATTTTCCGTCATATTTCCACGGCTTTCGAACAATCCCAAGAAACCATTGCCACTCGCGCCAATAATGCCATCAACGAACTGGTTAAACAGCGCTTTCTTAACCGTTTTAGTAGTGAATTCACCGAAGGTTTAGCCATTTATCGTTTAACGCCTTTAGGTGTGGGAGTTTCTGATTATTATATCCGTCAACGTGAGTTCTCTGCGTTGCGTCTTTCCGTGCAGCTTTCCATTGTTGCTGAGGAAATTCAACGAGCGTCTGATGCAGCCGAGGAAAATGGTGATGAGCATTATTGGCGTCGCAATGTGTTTGCCCCTTTAAAATATTCCGTAGCAGAAATTTTTGACAGCATTGATTTGTCACAACGCATTATGGATGAAAATCAGCAGACCATTAAGGATGAAATCGCCGCGTTATTAACTAAAGATTGGCAGGCCGCTATTTCCAGTTGTGAACAATTATTAGATGAAACTTCCGGTAATTTGCGCGAATTACAAGATACCTTAAATGCTGCCGGAGACAAATTACAAGCACAGTTGTTGCGTATTCAAGATTGTGTGATTGGGCGTAGTGAGTTGTACTTTATTGATGAATTAATCACCAATTTACAGGCAAAGTTAGACCGTATTATCAGCTGGGGTCAACAGGCGATTGATTTGTGGATTGGCTATGACCGCCATGTACATAAATTTATCCGTACTGCTATTGATATGGATAAAAACCGTGTATTTTCCCAACGTTTACGCAATTCCATTCATAATTATTTTGATCAGCCATGGTTCTTATGGACGGCTCAAGCAGAACGTTTAGTGGACTTACGTGATGAAGAATTAGCATTACGTGAAGAAGATGCACTGGGTGAATTGCCTGAAGAATTGCAATATGAATCTTTAGCCGATATCCGCGAGCAAATTGTAGAACATATGCAAACCTTATTGGTGGATTTCCGAGAACATCAACGCCCGATAAATTTAAGTTTGGTTTTAAAACAGCAATTAGAACATTATCCATTGTCACAGCATTTTGATGTGGCACGTATTGTTGTGGATCAGGCTGTGCGTCTAGGTATGGCAAGCTCTGATTTAAGTGGTATTTATCCAATTTGGGAAAGTATCAATGACAAGGGCGCCGAAGTGCAGGCTAATGTAATTGACGAATATTAAAGTGCGGTCGTTTTTAGGAACGTTTTTTATGAAACACAAAACGCTTAAATTTTTAACCGCACTTATATTGTTCGTTATATTGTTACTTCATTCTTATGTTGGCATCGTCACAATTGAAGGTGAGTTCGGCGATGATTATGCTTTTTTTATCAAGAAAGAATTTACAACCCAAGTGATGTTTTATGCTCCTCTAGTAATGCGGGATTATGGTCCTGACGTATCGAATGAAGAATTTGAAAAAATTGTCGAATTTTGTGAAATCGTGAAATCCCCACAGGATTGGAATTGTGATGAGACACCATTTTTATTGGAAAAACAAAAACGAGAATTAAAACAATAACGGAAACATTATGAAAGAATTACTGAAAATCCGAGGGTTTTTACCTTATCTAGCCATTGCATTTCTAAATGCCAGTGTAGATTTGGCACATAAAATCACTATTCAAAATGTGCTTCTCAAAAGTTTTGATGGTGATACCTTGGTGGTATTAACCGCATTAGTCAATGCAATGATCTTATTGCCGTTTGTATTCTTATTTTCTCCTGCTGGTTTTATTAACGACAAATATTCTCATACCAAAGTCATTCGCTATGCTGCCGTTGTTGGTGTATTCATTTCTTTTGCGATTTTTCTAAGTTATTTGGCCGGCGCTTTTGAAATTGCTTTTATTTTAACGCTAATTTTGGCGGCCCAAAGTGCGGTCTATTCTCCGGCTAAATATGGGATTATCAAATCTATTGTCGGTACGGAGCATTTGGGGGCGGCGAACGGGATTATTCAAGCCTTAACCATTTTAGCGATTTTATTTAGTTCCTTTGCTTTTTCTTATATTTTTGAAGTTATTTATGTAGCAAGTGATAATCCATCAGACATTCTTTCCAGTATTTATTTCATTGGTTTTCTTATAGTTATTTTTAGCGCTTTGGAAGCTATTTTCTCCTTTAAGCTCCCATTCTTCTCAGCGGCAGAAAGTGAAGAAAAAACACAATTTAGTGCTAAAAAATATTTCTCGTTAAGCTATTTAAAAGAAAACGTCAAACTAGTGCGTTCAGATAAAAATATTTGGTTGAGCATTATCGGGCTAAGTATTTTCTGGGGTGTTTCTCAAGTTATTGTGGCTGCATTCCCTGCACATTATAAAATGTTGTTTAATGACGACAACGCATTAGTCATTCAAATGATTTTAGCCATCAGCGGCATTGGGTTGATTTTTGGTTCATACATTGCCGGTGCCATGTCGAAATACCATATTGAATTGGGTATTGTTCCCCTTGGGGCATTAGGCCTGTTCTTATCTTTATTTTTCTTAGCATCTTCCGGTAGCGTTGCCATTATTAGTTTCTGTTCGTTCTGTTTCGGTTTATTCGGCGGTTTGTTGATTGTGCCATTGAATGCCACTATTCAATTCTTCGCACCGGAAGCTAGCATGGGTAAAATCCTTGCCGGTAATAACTTCGTGCAAAACATTGCGATGATTGGTTTCTTGTTGCTCAGCATCGCTTTTGTGTATGCGGATATTTCAACTACCGGTTTATTCATATTTGTTGCTGTAGTCTGTTTTATTGGCTCTTTATATGCCATTTTACAAGTGCCGCATCTATTCACCCGTTTATTTTTATTAGTCTTTTTAAAAACCGGTTATCGCTTCCATGTTGAAGGCTTGAAAAACTTACCGCAAAGCGGAGGCGTGTTATTGTTAGGTAACCATATCAGTTGGATTGATTGGTTAGTTTTACAAGCTGCCAGCCCACGTGCCATTAAGTTTGTGATGTATCGTGGTATTTATAACAAATGGTATCTCACTTGGATTTTCAAGTTCTTTAAGGTGATTCCGATTGGCGCGGGCTCCAGCAAGGAAAGTATCGAAACCATTCGCCAATATTTAGAAAACGGCGAAGTGGTGGCCTTATTTCCTGAAGGGCATATTAGCTATAACGGCCAAATTAACGAATTTCAACGTGGTTATGAGCTTAGCATTAAAGAATGGCAAGATGTATGTGTAGTGCCGTTCTATTTGCGGGGATTATGGGGTTCGAGTTTCTCTCGTGCTGATGCTCATTATAAGGAACTCACTAAACAGCGTGGCAAACGCGATATTATCGTTGCTTTCGGTAAACCAATTCGTGAGTTTATCGATCACGTTGCCATGAAACAGAAAGTGGTGGAGTTATCTTTTTCCTCTTGGGAAAACTTTATTGCGCGCCAACAACCATTAACTCACCATTGGTTGGATATGGCGAAAGGTAATTCGTTGCGTGAATGCGTTGCCGATAGCATGGGGACCGAACTTACCAATGCTAAATTTATCAGCGCAGTGTTGGTTTTCAGTAAGCTATTTAAACAAACCCTGACTAATGAAAAAAATGTCGGCGTATTGTTGCCAAGTTCTGCCATGGGTGCCATTGTGAATATGGCGTTATTCGTGAACGGTAAGGTACCGGTAAATCTAAATTACACCCTGAGCGAACAAAGCATGGCATTGGCACTGAAAAAAGCCAATATTCAACAAGTGATCACTTCTGAAAAATTTCTCACTAAATTAAGCGGTAAAGGCTTTGATTATCAGGCATTGTTAGCGGATAAAGCGGTGATGATGGAAGAATTAGGCAAAGCCGTTAGCAAAACACAAAAAACGTTGGCATTTTTGACCGCACTTTTCATGCCCGCAAGCTGGATTAAGTTGCTTAATTTTGCTGATGTAAGCCTGGATGACACGGCTACTATTTTATTTAGTAGCGGCAGTGAAGGGGAACCGAAAGGCATTGAATTAACCCATAAAAACCTACTGACCAATATCCGCCAAATCAGTGACTTATTAAACTTCAGAAAAGATGATGTGATTTTAAACTCATTACCGATTTTCCATTCTTTCGGCTTAACCGTGACAACGTTACTTCCTTTATGTGAGGGTGTAAAAATGGTCAGCGTGCCGGATCCGACGGATGGTGCAACAGTTGGGAAAATGGCGGCACGGCATAACGCGAGCATTTTATTCGGTACTTCAACATTCTTCCGTCTTTATATTAAGAATAAAAAACTGCATCCGCTGATGTTCCAGAATATTCGCATGGTAGTTGCCGGTGCAGAAAAACTGAAAACCGATGTGAAAGAAGCATTTCGTTTGAAGTTCGGTTTAGAGATTTATGAAGGTTACGGTACGACGGAAACCGCTCCGGTTGCTGCCGTGAATATGCCGAATATTTTAGAAAAAGAAACCTTAAAAGAACTCACCTTCAATAAGCAGGGCTCCGTCGGTTTACCATTGCCGGGCACCATCATTAAAATTGTTGATCCGGAAAGTTTGCAGGAATTGGCAACAGGCGAAGACGGTTTAATTTTAATCGGCGGCGGGCAAGTGATGAAAGGATACTTAAACGATGCGGAGAAAACTGCTGATGTCATTGCCGAAATCGACGGTGTGCGTTATTACAAAACCGGTGATAAAGGACATATTGATGAAAACGGTTTTATTACCATTGTTGACCGTTATTCCCGCTTTGCTAAAGTGGGGGGCGAAATGATCAGTTTAGGTAGTGTGGAAGAGCAAATCGCACAAGTATTAAATGACGATGTACAGTTCACTGCAGCCAATGTACCCGATGAGAAAAAAGGCGAAGCCGTTGTGCTTTTAGTGAAAACCGAATTAGATATTAATGAGGTCATCAACATCTTAAAAAATTCAGCCATACCGCCGTTAATGCAACCGTCTTTTGTCTTTAAAGTAGATGAAATCCCAACGTTGGCAAGCGGCAAAGTGGATTTCAAAGGGGCGAAAAAGCTCGCCGTGACATTAGTAGAAAATAACGAATAAACCCAAAACAGAGAAACAACATGACAGAAAATAACCTTGAAGTAATTTCCCCAAAATTGGCAGCAGCCATTGCCAATCCGTTATTTCCGGCTGTGGACAGCCAGTTGCGTTCCGGTAAGCATATTGGTACGGAACATTTGGATAACCACGCTTTTTTACTTGATTTTCAAACGGAACTGGATTTGTTCTACCGTCGTTATAATGTGGAATTGATTCGCGCGCCGGAAGGTTTTTTCTATTTACGTCCGAAAGCGACAACGCTTATTGCCCGTTCTGTGTTAACCGAATTGGAAATGTTAGTGGGCAAGGTATTGTGTTATTTGTATTTAAGCCCGGAGCGCTTAGCGCAACAGGGAATTTTTAACACGCAGGAAGTGTATGATGAGCTACTGAATTTAGCTGATGAGGGTAAATTGCTGAAAGCAGTGAATCAACGTTCCAGCGGTTCTGATTTAGATAAACAAAAATTGGCTGAAAAAGTGCGTGCGGCAATCGGTCGTTTGCGTCGTTTAGGCATGATTTATACCGTAGGCGAACCGAACAGCGGCAAGTTTACCATTTCTGAATCCGTGTTCCGTTTTGGTGCCGAAGTGCGAGCCGGAGATGATCCGATTGAAGCGCAATTACGTTTAATTCGCGATGGTGAAGCGGCAACGCCACAATCTTTACAAGCAGAAAAAGCGGCATTACAAAGTGACGTGGAGAACGGCGAAAATGAGGCTGATGTTGAAGACGAATTAGTAGAAGAGGAACAAGAATAATGACTGAAGAATTATCCCTGGAAAATGAAGTAATGGATACGGTGGCTTCTGGTGTAGCGCCGGTTATCTTTAACCAAAACAGTGGGGTAGAACGCGGTAAGTTCCGTTCTTTAACGCTCATCAACTGGAACGGTTTCTTTGCCCGAACTTTTGATTTAGACGAATTGGTCACGACACTTTCCGGTGGTAACGGTGCCGGTAAATCTACGACCATGGCCGGATTTGTGACAGCGTTGATTCCGGATTTAACCTTATTGCACTTCCGTAACACCACGGAAGCCGGTGCCACAAGCGGTTCTCGTGATAAAGGTTTACACGGTAAATTGCGTCCGGGCGTGTGTTACGCGGCGTTGGATACCATCAACTCCCGTCATCAACGAATTATCGTTGGTGTCCGTCTGCAACAGGTGGCAGGGCGTGATAAAAAAGTGGATTTAAAAACCTTTTCTATTCAAGGTGTAGAATTGTCTGTCAATCCGACTGCACTTTTCATCGAGACGATTAACGAACGTCAAGCGCGCGTACTGACCTTAAATGAACTAAAAGACAAGGTTGAGCAGGGTGGCGCCCAATTTAAACAATATCATTCCATCACCGATTACCACGGCATGATGTTTGATTTGGGGATTATTCCAAAACGCTTACGTTCTTCTTCAGACCGTAGCAAATTCTATAAACTCATCGAAGCCTCTTTATACGGCGGTATTTCCAGCGCCATTACCCGTTCATTACGGGATTATTTATTGCCGGAAAATCTTGGTGTGAAAAAAGCCTTCCAAGACATGGAAAGTGCTTTACGTGAAAACCGCATGACGCTAGAAGCCATTAAAGTCACCCAAGCAGATCGCGATTTATTCAAGCATTTAATCACCGAATCTACTAATTATGTGGCGGCGGATTATATGCGTAATGCCAATGAACGTCGTGGCAATATTGAAAGCGCATTAGGTTTCCGTCAAGAATGGTATAAAGCCAAATTTGAACAGGATTTATCGCAACATCGTTTGGTTGATTTAAGCCGTGAAGCCGCCGAATTGGCAGAGAATGAAAGAATCCTGGAAGTGGATCATCAAAGTGCGCTTGATCACCTGAATTTGGTGTTAAATGCGTTACGTCATCAGGAAAAAATTTCTCGTTATCAAGAAGATGTCAACGAACTGACCGAGCGCTTGGAAGAGCAAAAAATGGTGGTTGAAACCGCTAACGAGCAACTGGAAGAAAGTCAGGCTCAATTTGAACAAACAGAACAAGAAGTTGACAACTTGCGTTCCCAATTAGCAGATTATCAGCAAGCTCTTGATGCACAACAAACCCGTGCATTGCAATATCAGCAAGCAATTCAAGCTTTAGAAAAAGCTAAGACCTTGTGTGGATTAGCCGATTTAGCTGTGAAAAATGTAGATGTGTATCACGAAGAATTTGAAGCGCAAGCGGAAGTGTTGACGGATAAAGTACTTGAATTAGAGCAAAAAATGTCTATTTCCGAGGCGGCGAAAACGCAATTTGATAAAGCCTATCAATTGGTTTGTAAAATTGCCGGAGAAGTGCCACGTTCTGCCGCGTGGGAAAGTGCAAAAGAATTGTTACGCGAATATCCGACACAAAAGCTTCAAGCGCAACAAACACCGCAATTGCGTGCTAAGTTACATGAGTTAGAGCAACGCTTAAATCAACAACAAAGTGCGGTCAGATTATTAAACGATTTTAATCAACGTGCGAATCAAAGCTTAGAAACGGCGGATGAATTAGAAGCGTTCTATGGCGATCAAGAAGCCTTAATTGAGGATTTATCTGCCGAACTTTCCGAGTTGGTTGAGCAACGTTCAACTCTGCGTCAAAAACGTGAAAATTTGACCGCACTTTATGAAGAAAATGCGCGTAAAGCGCCGGCTTGGTTAACCGCTCAAGCCGCATTGGAACGTTTGCAGGATCAAAGTGGCGAGCAATTCGAGGGCAGCCAGGATGTGATGAATTTCATGCAATTACGATTGATAAAAGAACGTGAATTGACCATGGAACGCAACCAGCTAGAACTTCAACGTCAGCAATTAGATGAGCAAATTAGCCGTTTAAGTCAGCCGGATGGTTCGGAAGATGCCCGCTTGAATGTGCTTGCAGAACGTTTTGGTGGCGTGTTGCTGTCTGAATTATACGATGATGTGCCGATCGAAGACGCGCCTTATTTCTCTGCCTTATACGGCCCGGCACGCCACGCTATTGTGGTGCGTGATTTGAATGCGGTGAAAGAGCAACTCGCTAATTTGGAAGATTGTCCGGAAGATTTGTATTTAATCGAGGGCGATCCGGCGGCGTTTGACGACAGCGTACTTTCCGCGCAAGAGCTGGAGCTTGGTGTGGTTGTTCAGGTGTCCGATCGTGAATTACGTTATTCCAAATTCCCTGAAATTCCGTTGTTCGGCCGTGCGGCTCGTGAAAAACATTTGGAAGAATTACAGGCTAAACGTGAGGAAGTGGCGGAGCAGTATGCACAGCGTGCTTTTGACGTGCAAAAATGTCAGCGTTTACATGAGCATTTTAGCCAGTTTGTTGGTCTGCATTTAGCCTTGGCATTCCAAGCGAATCCGGAACAACTGATGGCGCAGACCAATCAACAACGCAATGAAATTGAACGCGAGCTTAATCAATTGGTTATCGGCGAGCAACAAATTCGTCTTCGTTTAGATGATGCGAAAGAAAGAATGCAGTTGTTGAATAAATTAATTCCGCAATTGCCATTATTGGCTGATGATAGCTTAACTGATCGCATTGAAGAATGCCGTGAGCAATTAGATTTGGCAGAGCAGGATGAATTATTTATCCGTCAGCACGGCGTCACGTTGTCACAATTAGAACCGATTGCTAACACCTTGCAAAGCGACCCGGAAAATTACGAGCACTTAAAAGCCGATTATGAACAAGCCATTCAGCTACAAAAACAAGTACAACAAAAAGTCTTTGCCTTGGCGGATGTGGTGCAACGCAAAGCGCATTTCAATTATGCGGAAAGCGTACAAACGGAAACCTCTGAATTAAACGAACAATTACGCGCGCGTTTAGAACAAATGCAGCAACAACGTGAAATTCAGCGCGAACAATTACGTCAGGTTCAAGCGCAATATGCTCAGTACAATCAAGTGTTGATTCAATTGCAAAGTTCTTTCAACAGTAAAAATCAAATGTTGCAGGAATTGATGCAAGAAATTGGTGAATTGGGTGTGCGTGCTGATGAAGGCGCGGAAGAACGTGCCAAAATTCGTCGTGACGAGTTATATCAACAACTTTCTACTAATCGCCAACGCCGTTCTTATATTGAAAAACAACTCACCCTTATCGAAAGTGAAGCGGAAAATCTGACTCGTCGTATTCGTAAAGCAGAACGTGATTATAAAACCCAGCGTGAGTTGGTGACGGCGGCAAAAATGAGTTGGTGTGTGGTGCTTCGTTTATCCCGTAATTCTGATGTAGAAAAACGTTTAAATCGTCGTGAATTAGCCTATTTATCCGCAGATGAATTACGTTCCATGTCAGATAAAGCGCTAGGTGCGTTGCGTACAGCGGTTGCTGACAACGAATATCTGCGTGATGCTTTGCGTTTATCAGAAGATAGCCGTAAACCGGAAAATAAAGTGCGGTTCTTTATCGCCGTATATCAACATCTGCGTGAACGTATTCGTCAGGATATTCTGAAAACTGATGACCCGATTGATGCAATTGAACAAATGGAAATCGAGCTTTCCCGCTTAACGGAAGAATTGACCGGCCGTGAACAAAAATTGGCGATCAGTTCTGAAAGTGTGGCGAATATCATGCGTAAAACCATTCAACGTGAACAAAATCGCATTCGTATGCTGAATCAAGGCCTGCAAAATATCGCCTTTGGTCAGGTGAAATCGGTACGTTTGGTGGTAAATATTCGTGATACGCATGCTATGTTGTTAGATGCGTTATCCGGCAATCAGTCGGATTATCAAGATCTGTTCAGTGACAACCGCATGACTTTCTCTGAGGCCATTGCGAAACTATATCAACGTCTCAACCCGCATATCGATGTAGGGCAACGTACTGCGCAAACCATCGGTGAGGAATTATTGGATTACCGTAATTACCTTGACTTAGAAGTGGAAGTGTATCGTGGCGCAGATGGTTGGTTACGCGCAGAAAGCGGCGCATTATCCACCGGGGAGGCTATTGGTACCGGTATGTCCATCCTCTTAATGGTGGTACAAAGCTGGGAAGAAGAAAGCCGTCGTATTCGCGGCAAAGACATCGTGCCGTGCCGTTTATTATTCCTAGATGAAGCGGCTCGTCTTGATGCGAAATCCATTTCTACTTTATTTGAGCTATGCGAACGCCTGGATATGCAACTATTGATTGCTGCACCGGAAAACATCAGCCCGGAAAAAGGCACCACCTATAAACTGGTGCGTAAAATCTCCGGTAATCACGAACACGTCCATGTGGTCGGATTACGCGGATTCGGCGCAACAGAGTAGTTTAATAAATAAAAAAGTGCGGTTAAAAAATGAAGTGTTTTTTGACCGCACTTTATTTCGTTAAAAGGAAAATAAAATGCACAATCTCATTATCGCCGTTCTCTGTAGCGTTGCGGTGTCTGTATTATTAAAAGTGGCTCGTAAACGCAATATCGTTATTCAGCAAGCCATTGCCTTTAACTATATTGTTGCGTTGTCACTTAGCTGGTTTTTATTGAAACCGGATTTCAAAGGGCTTGAATTTACTGACTTTATCGCACAAAGCGAAAATACGCCGATTTTCTTAGCATTAGGTATTCTATTGCCAAGCGTGTTTATTATTATGTCCAAAGCCGTAGAATTCGCCGGTATTGTACGTTCTGATGCGGCACAACGCTTATCCTTATTTTTACCTATTCTCGCTGCGTTTTTGATTTTCCACGAAACCCTAAGCCAATCAAAAGTCGTTGGTATTGTGTTGGCATTTGCCGGGTTGTTTTGCCTTTTAAGCAAACCGAATCAACAAAGTGCGGTCGATTTTCGAGGTGTTTTGGGCTTAGTCGGTGTGTGGTTTGGCTATGGCATCATCGATATTTTGTTTAAACAAGTAGCGAAAAGCGGGGGAGCATTCCCAACGACGCTATTCATTGCGTTTTCCTTGGCCGCCTGCATTATGTTTATTTACTTGTTATTCAAACGAACTCAATGGAATGTCGCCAGTTTTGTGGGCGGCATTATTTTAGGTGTGCTGAATTTCTTCAATATTCTATTTTATATTAAAGCTCACCAGAGTTTTGGCTCGAATCCAACATTAGTTTTTGCCGGCATGAACATTGGGGTGATTTGTTTAGGTACAATTACCGGCGCATTAATTTTTAAAGAAAAAATCAGTAAAGTTAACTGGTTAGGCATTGTATTCAGCTTGTGTGCAATTTTCTGTTTGTATTATCTAGATAAAATCTTGGCTTAAATTTGAGAAAAATGATGGCAAAAAACGATTTCAGCTTTTTCATTTATGACTATGAAAGTTTTGGTGTCAATCCGGCAACCGATCGCCCTGCACAATTTGGTGGTATTCGTACAGATGCCAATTTTAATATTATCGGCGAGCCCGTTGTGTTGTATTGCAAGCAAACCAACGATTATTTACCCGCTCCGGAAGCAGTGTTAGTGACAGGCATTACACCACAGGAGTGTAATGAAAAAGGCCTACCGGAACCGGATTTTGCCGCTCGAATTTTACAGGAATTCAGCCAACCAAATACCTGTGTTATGGGCTTTAATAATATTCGTTATGACGATGAAATGACACGCTATACCTTTTATCGTAATTTTATTGACCCTTATGAATACAGCTGGAAAAACGGTAATTCCCGTTGGGATTTGTTGGATTTAGTGCGTGCGTGTTATGCCTTGCGCCCCGATGGCATTGAGTGGCCTTTAGATGATGAAGGCATGCCGAGTTTTCGTTTAGAAAAACTGACAGAAGCGAATGGAATAGAACATACCAATGCTCATGATGCGATGTCTGATGTGTATGCCACCATTGAAATGGCAAAATTAATTAAGCAAAAACAGCCGAAGTTATTTCAATATTTCTTTGAAAATCGTGGAAAAAAAGAGATTGAAAAGCTCATTAATACCGCAGAAATGACACCGTTAGTACATGTATCGGGAATGTTAGGAAATTACCGTGGAAATACGACATTAATTGCCCCTTTAGCTTGGCACCCAACAAATAAAAATGCGGTGATAGTGTGTGATTTAACGGCCAATATTGATGACCTACTGACAAAATCGGCAGAGGAGTTACGTGAAAAGCTTTATACGAAAAAAGAAACGTTATTAGAGGCCAGAGTGCTTCCTGTTCCGTTAAAGCTCATTCATATCAATAAATGTCCTATTGTAGCGCCGGAAAAAACCTTATTGTCTCAAAATGCTGAACGTTTAGGGATTGATCGAGAGTTGTGTGCACAAAATCAACAGCGTTTGTTGGCATCTAAGGATATTCGTCAAAAAGTCATGGATATTTTTCAGCAAGATCGCGAGTTTGAACCATCTGATAATGTTGAAACTGAACTTTATAATGGCTTTTTTAGTGATGCAGATAAAAACAATATAGCGATTTTACGCACTTTGGAGCCCGAAAAGCTCGCTGAACATAATCTGAGTTTTCAAGACCCAAGAATCCCTCAATTGTTGTTTCATTATCGAGCGAGACATTTTTATCGCACATTGAACCGAGCTGAACAAATTAAATGGCAGAAATATCGCCAGAAAAAATTAGAGGCTGAAGTTTTGCGATTTGAGCAAAGCCTTCAAGAGTTAGCTACACAAAATGAGCACAATGAAGAAAAACTGACTTTATTACGAAAAGTTTATGAATATGGCAATAAGATAATTGGTTAGAAAGTGCGGTCAAATTTTTTAATGTTTTTTCAATAGAATAAAAGAGACAACGTCACTAAATATTAAATAATGAAAACACGCTGGATAAAAATTCAGCGTGTTTTTTATTATTATGTATTTTAAAAATTCAGCATAAATGAGTCTGATAATTACCTCAGATTTCACGTAGCGCGATCTATTTCATATGGTTTATCTATGAAACAGAGTAATTTTTATAGTAAAAACATGATATTAAAATGGATAGATATAAGTTGTGATTTAGGCTCATTTAAATACCTTTATCGACTTCATTTCTTATTGAAGAATTATTTACATTTCAAATTTAAAGTCTATAACTTCATTTATTAATTTGTTACATACCTTGTTGGTGTGAGTTTTTGTCTAGTTTTACTAGTAAGAGTGACTTGTGAATAAGTCTGTGTTTTCATTAAATCGTAGTGTTTGTTTACTTTGTCACTAACTTCGCATAATGTATATTATGTTAAATAAATGAGATAGAGAAGTAACTTTCAAAGAATGATATACGACTCTTTTAATCATTACCTTGTAACTATTGTAAAGTTAAGATTTTAGTGATTTAAGCTTTGATGAAAGAAATTCAGGATTGGGAAAATAATGGATATCTATCTCCTTTGATAAATTACTTTGGAACGTTGCTTATACCATGTATATATCTTTATTCAGTGATAACGCTGTATATAAATCTGAGATGATTTTTTAGACTATAGTTAATTTATATAAGAGACACTCAGAACGTTACCTATGTTTATCCACCAATTTGTAATAAATATTGGTAACTACTTTTCTCTACTCTCCTTTACCTACTTTATGTGTGTAATGAGAGGTTTTAACAATCTATTTACAATTGAGAATTTATTTCAATAATCTTATATAAATGAGAATTGTTGTTATTGTGAAATTTATTTAAAATTAATAGGTTATACCATAATCCATTAAACTTTAGATTGACTATTCTCAATTGAGTGAATAAAATGCGCACAGCAAATTAAGTTGTATTGTGAATCTTATTAACAAAATCATTAAGGAAAGGAGTTGGTTATGCTTAGTAAAGCAATTACAGCAAAATTAAATGAACAGATTAACCTTGAGTTTTACTCGTCAAATGTTTATTTACAAATGAGTGCATGGTGTGACAATCATGGTTATGAAGGCGCAGCAGCATTTTTACTTCGTCACGCAGATGAAGAATTGGAACATATGCAAAAGTTATTCACTTATGTAAGTGAAACCAGTGGTATGCCACTATTGGGTAAAATTGAAGCGCCTAAACACGATTACACCTCATTAAAAGAAGTTTTTGAAACAACACTGGCACACGAAAAACTAGTGACTTCCAAAATTAATGAGCTAGTTGAATGTACTTTTGCAGAAAAAGACTACTCCAGTTTCAACTTCTTGCAATGGTATGTAGCAGAACAACATGAAGAAGAAAAATTGTTTAACAGTATTGTTGATAAATTCTAACTTCTTGGTGAAAGTGGCACTGCCCTTTATTATATTGATCGTGAATTAAAAACTTTATAAGAATTTGGGAGAAATAAGATGTTATCAAATAGCGTGATTAAACTATTAAATGATCAAATGAATTTGGAATTTTATTCTTCAAATTTATACTTACAAATGAGTGCATGGTGTGAACAAGAGGGTTTTGAAGGTGCAGCTAAATTTTTATCTGCCCATGCTGCTGAAGAAATGCAACACATGCGTAAACTATTCACTTATTTAAATGAAACAGGTGCATTGGCAGTGATTAGCCAAATTGACGAACCTCCACATCAATTTACTTCATTAAAACAAGTGCTTGAATTGACTTACCAACATGAAAAATTAATTACTAGTAAGATTAACGAGTTAGTGGGTAAAACTTTTGAAGAAAAGGACTACTCTGCATTTAACTTCTTACAATGGTATGTAGCGGAACAACATGAAGAAGAAAAATTGTTCAGTAGTATTCTTGATAAATTAAATCTACTTGGTGAAGACGGTAAAGGTTTATTCCTTGTAGATAAAGATTTAGCTGCATTAGCGACAGCAAGTAACTAATCTGATAAACCTAAAAAAGGCTAAGTTTTACAACTTAGCCTTTCTTTTTATATTCGATTTATTCACCGAGTCGAAAGTGCGGTTGATTTTTGAGGTATTTCTTGGGAAGTGGTTTCTGGTTGATAGTAGATAGTACGGTAAGAAAATGCAATAAGTAATATTATCAACATGATAAGAATTTGAATTAAGCGTTTTTTTGTAAGTTTTTCGGCTGCCATATTTTTTCTCGTACTGCGTTTTATACTTCTTAAATTTACCATTTAGTGATATTATTGAGGTAGATCAATTTTACACGATTTTTGATATTTTTTCTTTGAATTTGGGGAACAGATGAAAATTCTAACGACAGAGACAAAATTAGGACGTCGAGTTCAATCCGGTGGATGTGCTATTCATTGTCAAAACTGCAGTATTAGTCAGTTGTGTATTCCTTTTACACTTAATGAGCACGAATTGGATCAGTTAGACAATATTATTGAGCGCAAAAAGCCAATTCAAAAATCTCAAGTTCTTTTCAAAGCAGGAGATGAGTTAAGCTCACTCTATGCAATTCGTTCAGGCACGATTAAATCTTACACGATCAGTGAAACCGGAGAAGAACAAATTACCTCGTTTCACTTGCCCGGTGATTTGGTTGGTTTTGATGCCATTATGAATATGCAACATCCGAGTTTTGCTCAAGCCTTGGAAACAGCTATGGTGTGTGAAATTCCATTTGATATTTTAGATGATTTGTCCGGTAAAATGCCGAAATTACGCCAACAAATTATGCGTTTGATGAGTAGTGAAATTAAAAGTGATCAGGAGATGATTTTGTTACTGTCTAAAATGAATGCAGAAGAACGCTTGGCTGCTTTTATTTATAATCTCTCTCAACGCTATTCTGCTCGTGGTTTTTCTGCACGTGAATTTCGTTTAACCATGACCCGTGGCGATATTGGTAACTATCTTGGTTTAACGGTTGAAACCATCAGCCGTTTGTTGGGGCGTTTCCAAAAGTTAGGTATTTTATCGGTTCAAGGTAAATACATTACGATTAATAATATGGCTGAATTAATCGAATTATCCGGCATGAATAAAACTAAAATCAAAATGGTTATCTAATTCCTTTCCTATGACTAGTGCAGCAAAAATGTTGACTTGATCGCCTTTTTTAAAAACTGTGCCTTGTTATTTCATCAAATATGTTCTACCCTATTTGAGTTGCAATAATGGAGGTTATGTATGAAATTCAATAATATACTGGTTGTTTTAAATCCAGAAAATGATAAACAATATGCTCTAGCCAGAGCTGTTCGATTAGCGAAAGAGCAAAAAAATTCAAATCCCGTCAAAATTACCCTATTCCTCGCTATTTATGACTTATCTTATGAAATGTCAGCATTGCTTTCCCCAGAAGAACGTGCGGAAATGCACCGTAATGTAATTGAACAGCGCAAGTTAGCCATCCAGCCTTATATTGAAAAATACGCCTCTGATGGCATTAATTTCTCATCTACTGTAGTTTGGCACAGCAATGAAGCAGAAGCCATTACTACCGAAGTAGAAACCCATAATTACGATTTAGTGGTTAAGTACACTAATGCGGAAGAAAGTTTGAAATCCTTAATTGTTACCCCTGTGGATTGGCAAATTTTACGCAAATGCCCTACTCCAATTTTGGTGGTTAAAGATGGCGATTGGAAACATCAACGTCGTATTTTAGTTGCCGTGAATGTTTCCGATGATGAAAATGAGGCCCACAGCACATTTAATGACGAATTGGTTTCATTAAGTATGGATTTAGCCGATTCTTTAGATCGTGGCAATATTCATCTTGTCACAGCTTATCCACCAACACCGATTAATATGGCCATTGACTTACCGGAATTTAGTTCCGGCGAATATAGTAGCGGATTACGTGGACAGTATTTGTTGAATATGAAAGCGTTACGTCAAAAATATGGTATTGATGGTGATCATACACACGTTTTGGAAGGCTTCCCGGAAGATGTCATTCCTCAAGTGGCTGAAAAATTAGAAGCGGAATTGGTTATTCTTGGTACTATAGGTCGAACAGGTCTGTCAGCCGCCTTTTTAGGCAACACGGCAGAACATGTGATTAGCAAATTAAACTGCAATCTATTAGCGATTAAACCGTCGAAAAAAGACGATTAAGATAAATTTGCGGAGTAGTTAATATTTTTTATTGACTACTCCTTTTTTTTGCATTACTTTTTTTATCCTGCGAAATTACTTTTTACTTTAATTTTTAATTAATTATCCCCAAAGAAGGAAATAAAGGATGAAAAAATCATTGCTTATTACATTATTAGGATTAGCCGGTTTAGCACAAGCACATGAAGTTTGGGTTGTTGCTCCGGCACATATTGAGGCGAAAGACGTACTTAAAGCCGAGTTAGCATATGGCCATCATTTCCCTTATGCAGAGAAAATTGCGGATGATCGGTTACATTTTTTTGCTCCGCTTGAAGTAACTGATAAAAATGTTATGGTAACCGCACTGAAACAACAAGGTGAAAATTATCAATACACCGCAGAAAAACCTCTGGCAGAAGGTTCATATTGGGTAAGTGCCACTTATAAACCGACTTTTTGGTCACAAAATACAAAAGGTTGGAAACAAGAAAATATGCAAAAAATGACTGATGCGACTTATTGCGAACAAACTCAAATGTTCGGCAAAAGCTTAGTTACAGTAGGTGACAAAGTTGACCCAACTGTGTTTAAAGAAAAACTAGGGCAAGAATTAGAAATTGTGCCATTAAAAAACCCAGTTGAATTGAAGGAAGGTGAAATTTTCCCATTGCAAATTTTCTATAAAGGTAAACCGTTAGCCGGTGAAACCGTCATTGCGACAGCAGATACCGTCGTTGTTAAAGATATTGAATCTGCTGAAGAACATCGTGAAGTTCAAGGATTTTCTAGTAAGACCGATAAAGACGGCAAAGTGAATTTCTTACCGTTAATTGAGGGGTTATGGAAAGTAAAAGTCGTACACAAAACTGCCTTTAGCGATCCAAAAGTGTGCCAACATTCAGCCAGCTATGCCACATTGGTTTTACCTGTGGGAGAAAAACGCGCGCAATATACGCCACATGAACATCACCACCATCATTAATGGAAAAACAAAAAACCACCAATAACGGTGGTTTTTTCATAACAAAAGTGCGGTCAAAAATTCATTTGTTTTTTTGACCGCACTTTAATTTACTTCTTACGTTCTACCCATTTGCCGTCTACAAAATCCACAATCCATTTGGTCGCTTTGCCATTTTTTTCGGAAGTCACGTATTGGCGTTTTTCCTTGCGACTAAAACGAATAATTGCTTCATTGCCTTCCGGGTCGGTTTGTGGAGCTTCGGCTAAATAGCTTAATTTTTCCGGTAAACGATCACGATATAAGGCCAATTCAGCAACTTTTGGTGCTCGGGTTTCACGAGATTTCGGGAAATTATGCGCAGACATAAACACACCACCCGCACCATCGCGCAACACAAAATATGCGTCTGACTTTTCACATCTCAATTCAGGGAAATGAATCGGCTCTTCTTTCGGTGGAGCGACTTCACCGTTTTTCAAAATCTTGCGGGTGTTGTCACATTGCGTACAAGCCATGTACTTACCGAAACGACCTAGTTTTAAATGCATATCGCCACCGCATTTATCGCACTCAACAATCGGACCGTCGTAACCTTTAATTTTGAATTTGCCTTCTTCAATTAAATACCCGTCACAATTCGGATTGTTGCCGCAAATATGTAATTTGCGATGCGGATCAATAATATAACTATCCATTGCGGTACTGCATTTAGGACAACGTTTACGCTCCATTAATGCTTTGGTTTCGGAAGCATCATCCAGCACATTTAATAATTCCGCTTCAGGAATCAAGTTAATGGTGGTTTTACAACGTTCTTTCGGAGGTAAAGAATATCCGGTACAGCCTAAAAATACGCCTGTACTGGCGGTTCTAATCGCCATATTACGACTACAAGTCGGGCAATGAATATCCGTCGGCACCAAGCTATTTGGGCGCATACCGCCTTCTAATTCATCTAATTCCGCTTTGCTTAATTGTTTAGAGAAATCTTTAAAGAATTGATTTAATTCTGTTTTCCAGTCTTTTGTGCCGGATGCAATTTGATCCAACACGTCTTCCATATTCGCGGTAAAATCATAATTCATTAAATCGGCGAAAGATTGATTTAAACGATCAGTGACAATTTCCCCCATTTTTTCTGCATAGAAACGACGATTTTCAGTACGTACATAACCGCGTTCTTGAATGGTGGAAATAATTGCCGCATAAGTAGAAGGTCGTCCGATACCACGTTTTTCAAGTTCTTTAACCAACGCGGCTTCAGAAAAACGTGCCGGCGGTTTGGTGAAATATTGTTGCGGTTCCACCGTCAATAAATTAAGCGTGGTATTTACCGCTACATCCGGAAGCGCCTGATCTTCAGGTGATTTTCCTGGTTGTGGCAGTACTTTCGTCCAACCGTCAAAGCGTAAAATACGCCCCTTCGCAGTTAAGGTGTAATCCCCTGCCCTTACTGTTAAGGTGGTGCTGTCATATTGTGCTGCCGGCATTTGACAGGCAACAAATTGACGCCAAATCAGGTCATATAAACGCTCGGCATCTTTTTCCATACCAACTAGATCATTCGAGCCAATATGAATATCTGATGGACGAATCGCTTCGTGTGCTTCTTGCGCATTTTCTTTGCTGGAATAGAAATTCGGTTTGGTCGGTAAATAAGGCGCGCCATAATGCTGTTCAATATAACTGCGCACCATACTTAACGCGTCTTGACTCAAATTGGTGGAGTCGGTACGCATATAAGTAATGTAACCCGCCTCATATAAACGCTGCGCCAACATCATGGTTTTCTTCACACCAAAGCCCAAGCGGGTGCTGGCGGTTTGTTGTAAAGTTGAAGTGATAAATGGCGCACGAGCTTTAGAACTGGTTGGTTTGATTTCCAAATCGGAAATTATGTAATCAGATTTAGTTAAAAAATCCACCGCACTTTGTGCTTGTTCGGCGTTTTTCGGCTCAAATTTTTTACCTTTAAATTGTACAACATCCAAACGAATTTGTTCATGTTTCGCCGTGTCGGTTAAGACTGAGACTTCCCAGTATTCTTGTGGCACAAAGGCTTTAATTTCCCGTTCACGCTCCACAATCAATTTCACCGCAACAGACTGGACGCGCCCTGCTGATAAGCCACGCGCTACTTTTTTCCAAAGCAATGGCGACACCATAAACCCTACCACACGATCTAAAAAACGACGGGTTTGTTGGGCGTTAACGCGATCCATATTCAAGGATTCGGGATGTTCAAAGGCTTGTTTAATGGCGTTTTTAGTGATTTCATTAAATACCACGCGGCTAAAGCGTTCGTTGTCACCGCCAATCACTTCACGCAAATGCCATGCGATAGCTTCTCCTTCTCTATCCAAGTCAGTTGCGAGATAAATATGATCAGCTTTTTTAGCAAGGGATTTTAATTCGGCAACAACTTTTTCTTTGCCAGGTAAGATTTGATAATTGGCTTTCCAGCCATGATAAGGGTCAATGCCCATACGTTTGACTAAGGCGTCTTGCTCTTTCTTTTGTTTAAGCGCCTGTTTTTCTTCTAAGCTTAATCCTTTCGTTGAGATTGGCTTAGCTTTTTCACCGCTCGCGGAACCAATCGTAGGCAAGTCACGAATATGTCCGACGCTGGATTTCACCACATAATTGCTTCCTAAATATTTATTAATGGTTTTCGCTTTTGCCGGCGACTCCACAATAACTAAGGATTTACTCATTATTATTACCTAATTCTATTTAATTTGTGTAAAATTGCCCGCTATATTGCTAACTATCTTTAATCAGGTCAACTACTTTTTTCCAAAAGGCTCAATAAATGGACAAACTCAATGCAATTTCAATTTTTTGTAAAGTGATCGAAACACAAAGCTTTACTCAAGCGGCTGCGTTACAAAATATCTCTGTTGCTATGGCAAGTAAGCTGGTATCACAACTTGAAGAACACCTAAAAACTAGATTATTACATCGTACTACTCGTAAAATCGTTCCTACAGAGGCCGGTAGTATCTATTACCAACGTTGCCAACCTGTTTTATTCGAATTAGAAGACGCTGATTCCAGTATCAGCAACCTTTCTACATCCTTACAAGGTCATTTAACGGTGTCCGTGCCACGGGATTTTGGTTTACGTTTTATTACTCCAAATCTTGCCGCTTTTATTAAAGCCTACCCGAATTTACACATAGATATTGAGTTTAATGACCGCATTATCGATCTAGTAAGTGAAGGATTTGATTTAGCCTTGCGTATTGGTTATTTACAAGATAGCTCTCTGGTTGCTAGAAAAGTGGCAACCTCTTCTATGCACTTTGTGGCATCTCCCGAGTATCTTGCTAAGCATGGCACTCCGCAAACACCGGAAGATTTAGAACACCATGATTGTTTATTGTATAAATCCACCGGCAACCAAATTTATTGGGAGTCTGATAAGCATAATAAAACTCAACGAGTTAAAATGCGCTCCAAATTGATGTGTAACAATGGATTAACGTTAGCTACCTTATGTACGGAAGGCTTAGGTATTATCAATTCCCCCCGCTTTTTTATAGAAGAAGAACTAGCGTCAGGCAAATTGGTTGAAGTTCTTGCAGATTATCGTCAGCAAAGTTTAGATCTCCATGTGATTTACCCGAACCGTCGCCATCTCGCGGCCAAAGTCACAGCATTTATTGATTTTATTCATCAATTGAATTTATGTCAGACGCCGCCTTCAAGTGCAGTCTAAAAAAATAACATTTTTAAATAACCTTGTTTAACTTTATTAGACAAGGTTATTTTTTTAGATCTAACACAAACGGGATATGGGGTGGTAATGGTGCTAATTTACCCAATTCCAACCAAGTAGATGGAAAATGAAAGTCTGACCCTACGGAGCCGGCCAATTGATTGTCTTCAGCAATTTTCACTAATAATTGGAACTGATCTCTGCTTTGTCCACAACTTGAAATTTCCATGGCATCACCACCCCACGCTTTAAAACTCTCTGTTAACTTACGTACCCACTTAGTAGTCATGGTATAACGCAAGGGATGAGCCAACACGGCAATGCCGCCTGCCGCATGAATAATCTCGATAGCATTTGGAATATCAATCCACTGCGGTTTGACGTATGCAGATTTGCCTTGTCCCAAATAACGCTTAAAGGCTTGATTATCACTAGATACTTTACCAATTTGAACCAAATGGCGGGCATAATGGGCACGTGTCACTTCGCCATCACCGGCTAATTGTTTAGCTTCCAAATAGGCATTTACCACACCAGCCTTCGCTAATTTAGCCCCTATTTCCTGCGCACGAATATCCCGCAAACGCGCTTGTTCTGCCAAAAGTGCGGTCATTTTTTCATGTGAAATATCAAAACCCAATCCCACAATATGAATGGAACGATTTTCCCAAAGGGTAGATAACTCCACACCATTAATAAGCTGAATGCCTAACAAATCAGCTTGTTTACGCGCTTCAGACACACCTGCTACCGTATCATGATCCGTTAACGCCAACACATTTACGCCTTTTTCATAAGCGCGTAGCACTACCTCCGTTGGTGATAACACACCGTCAGAAGCCGTGCTGTGGCAATGTAAATCGTATTTTGTCATGTGTTAACCTGCGATTCTGTTCTAATTTCATGATTATTTTCTTTAACAATAACCGCTTGATGATTATTGATTGGAAATAAATTGTATGTGGATTGATAAGCACGAATGGTTTCCATTGCACTTTCTTCAAAAGGAAATTCACCATAATGTGGCACAATGGCAAAATTAACGAGATTGAATGAAGAATAATCAGTCAATTCTGAAGCAACCATCTTATCATCCATAATTTGACTGTATTTAATATCACCAGCAGTAATCATTGCTCCTGCAGATTCACCGATATACACCATTCCTTCTGAAATTCGTAAGTTAATTAGCTCAAGTAAATTCTTTTTCTTTAACTCTTGTAACAGATAAAACGTATTACCACCTGAAATATAGAGACATGGCGTTTGTTTTATTTTTTCCTTGACAACCACTTCAGACGTATTGGCAATATCTAAAATATCTACGGAGAATCCTAATGTCTGAAATAAATATTTCGCTTCATCAATATAGTCTACATAATGCTCTACATTGCCGGCAGTTGGGATAAATAATACCTGCTTGGCTAATGTTTGTTCTTGTATAAAATTTCTAAACAGATTTTCCACACCTGCAAAATAAGAAGTTAAAAATAAGGTTTTCATCTAGTTACTCTCTTATTTAATTCCTTGAACCAATTCTTTAACTAATCTCGGCCCATGATAAATTAAGCCCGAATACACTTGTAAAAGCTCTGCGCCGGCTTGGATTTTTTCTTGTGCATTTTGTATGCCGTCAATACCGCCGCTACCAATGATTGGGATTTGTCCTTTTAGTTCTAGGTATAATCGTTTAATGATTTCCGTACTTTTATGTTGTAACGGTTTTCCGCTTAATCCGCCCTGCTGTTCGGCATTTTTTAAATGTGTGACGTTGTCGCGAGAAATCGTTGTATTAGTGGCAATGACACCATCCATTTTGTGACGAACTAAAGTATCGGCAATTTGCACCAACTCAGCTTCCGTTAAATCCGGTGCGATTTTCACTGCAATCGGCACATACTTATTATATTGTTCGGCCAATACGGCTTGACGGGCTTTGATGCTTTGCAATAAATCGTCAAAATAATCGCCGTATTGTAATTGGCGTAAGTCAGGCGTATTTGGCGAAGAGATATTGACGGTAATATAGTCTGCATAGTTATAGGCTTTATTAAGACAGAAAAGATAATCATCCTTACCTTTTTCTAATGGGGTGACTTTATTTTTACCGATATTAATTCCAATCACGCCGTCATAGCGGGCATTTTTGACATTTTCAATGAGATGATCAATGCCATAATTATTAAAACCGTTGCGATTAATGATGCCTTCAGCTTCAACCAAACGGAACTGGCGTGGTTTGGCGTTGCCATCTTGTGCTAGTGGTGTCACTGTTCCTACTTCAATAAAGCCAAATCCCATAGCGCCGAAACCGTCGATAGCCTCTCCGTTTTTGTCTGCGCCGGCTGCTAACCCGATAGGATTTTTAAATTCAATGCCCATTACTGTTTTAGGTGTGCCTTGTGGGCAAGCGAATAATTGTTTTAACAATGTGCGTATCGGTGCGAATTTGGCCAGCCCAAGGGTTTTAATAGCCAAATCATGAGCGGTTTCGGGTTCAAGGGAAAAAATCCCTTTACGAATGAAAGAATACATACTCGTTTATCTCTCCGGATAGTTAACTGTAAATGAATAGAAAAAGTGCGGTTAAATTTGACCGCACTTTTTTGCTACTGTAACGCTTTCTCGATTTTCTCAAACAAATCACGAGATAAATCTTCCGTTTCACTAATGCGCTCTAACGCCCGTTTCATGAGTGTTTGACGTTGATTATCATAGCGGGCAAAACGGATTAACGGTTCAATTAAACGGGAGGCCACTTGTGGGTTGCTCTTGTTCAGTTTAATCAAAATATCCGTTAGGAAACGGTAGCCGGAACCGTCAATGGCATGGAAGGCTTTCAAGTTCTGACCGGCGAATGTTCCCACCAAAGCACGTAAGCGGTTCGGATTATTAAAGTTAAAACTTGGGTGATCCATAAGCTGAATCACGTTTTGCAATACGTTTTCTTCCGGACGGGTAGCTTGTAATGCAAACCATTTATCCATCACCAAGCCGTCATGTTGCCATTTTTGTTCAAAATCTGCCAACAAATTATCCTGGCAAGCCAATTTGGCTTGTGTCGCAGAAGTTAAGGCGGCAAGGGTATCCGTCATATTGTTAGAATAGGTGTAATGTTTATTCACCAAGTTATTGCCAATATTGGTATAAGCCAAATAGCTTAAACATACATTACGCAGCTTGCGTAAGGCAATGTCTTCCCGATTGATTTTATATTCATCCAAGCGAATGGCGTTATAGGTTTTTAACAATAATTCTTGCAAACTGTCGGCGATGGCATCTGCCATAAATTCACGCACAGCACTGATTGCATCAGGATCGATAGTTTTAAATAACTCTGCGAACTCCGTCGCTTTCGGCAATGTAAGAATTAAACTGGTGAGCTCTGTATCTTTTTGATAGTTATCTAATAATTGATATAGTGCTGCTGCGGTTTCAGCCGATAAATCCAACGGTTGTCCTTGTTGATAGTTGGTTACGTTACGGCGTAATTCAGCGGCCAGTAACATTTGTGCCGCATCCCAACGAATAAAGCCATTTTCGGCAAATTTCAACAACGTAATCAATTGGTTAGTGGTGTAATCATAATCCAATTTAACCGGTGCAGAAAAATCACATAACAATGCCGGTACAGGTTTACTATAAATATTATGGAACTCAAAAGTTTGGTCTTTTTGTGTAATATTCAACACATTGTCCACGACACCTTCTGAATCGTATAGGGTTTGTGCTACCCCTTTTTCATCATATAACGCGATTTTCAACGGAATATGTAAATTTACTTTATCCATTTGATCGGCGGTAGGCGGTGTTAATTGTGAAATGTGCAATTGATAGACATGATTTTTTTCGTCATAACGATCGCCAATGGTCAGTTCAGGCGTACCGGATTGACTATACCAACGGCGGAATTGTGCTAAATCTAAATCATTAGCACGTTCCATGGCAGAAACGAAATCTTCACAGGTGGCCGCTTTGCCATCGTTTTCCGAAATGTATAATTTCATACCTTTTTGGAAGCCTTTTTCGCCTAATAACGTATGCAACATACGAATGACTTCAGCGCCTTTTTCATACACAGTAACCGTGTAGAAATTATTCATTTCAATAACTTTTTCCGGGCGAATCGGGTGCGACATTGGGCCAGAATCTTCAGCAAATTGTACGGTACGCAAGAACTTCACATTATTAATGCGATTTACTGCGCGAGAACCCGTATCAGAAGAAAATTCCTGATCGCGGAAAACCGTTAATCCTTCTTTTAAACTTAATTGGAACCAATCACGACAAGTTACACGGTTGCCTGTCCAGTTATGGAAATATTCGTGGGCAATGACGCTTTCAATAGCCAAATAATCATCATCGGTCGCTGTTTGTGGATTCGCTAAAACATATTTATCGTTAAAAATATTCAGCCCTTTATTTTCCATCGCGCCCATGTTGAAGAAATCCACGGCGACAATCATGTAGATGTCCAGGTCGTATTCCAAATCAAAGCGCTCTTCGTCCCATTTCATGGCATTTTTCAGACTTTGCATCGCCCAGTCGGCACGATTTAAATTGCCACGATTAACATACAATTCCAATGCGACTTCACGGCCGCTTTTGGTAATAAATTTATCTTTCAGAACATCAAAGTCACCCGCCACTAAGGCAAACAAATAGCTTGGTTTTGGAAATGGATCATTCCACTCTACCCAATGACGTCCATCCTCCAAATCGCCACTATTAATGCGATTGCCGTTAGAAAGCAAAAGCGGATATTTGGCTTTATCGGCGGTAATTTTCGTGGTGTAACGCGCTAATACATCCGGGCGGTCTAACATATAGGTAATTTGACGAAAACCTTCTGCTTCGCATTGCGTACAAAAGGCTTCTCCCGATTGATACACCCCTTGCAATGACGTATTCGCGGCCGGATTTAAGATTGTCGTTACTTCCAATTCAAACTGATTTGCATCGATCTGAGCTAAATCTAACGTCAAACTTTCATGATCTTGTTGATATTGAGTAAAGGGTTTTCCGTTTAATTTAATAGCGGAAAATTGGAAATCGCGTCCATCTAAACGTAATGTCGTGCTGTTTTGGTTAAGACGTCGATATTGACTTTTGGCGACTACAATGGTCTTTTCCGGCTCTAATTGGAAATCAAGGTGAATATCGGTGACGGTGAAATCGGGGCTTTGATAATCTTTTCTGTATTTGGCTTTAGCGTACATAAAACGACCTAATTCTAAGGGCTAAAAATTGCCGTTAAGGATATGATTTTCTGCCCTAAGTTGCAAATAGATTTTCTTCTGCAAAATTATCGCAAACGATTGCGCATTATGCTATTCTAGCGCCAGTTTTTCTATCTAAATAATGAGGAAATCATGCCTTCAACTTCTCCCAAAATCGCTATTGTCATGGGGTCTAAAAGTGACTGGGCAACTATGCAGGAAGCCACGCAAATCCTAGATCAATTACATGTTTCTTACCATGTTGAAATCGTTTCTGCCCACCGTACGCCGGATAAACTCTTCCAATTTGCCGAAACTGCTCAACAACAAGGTTATCAAGTGATTATTGCCGGTGCAGGCGGTGCAGCTCATTTACCCGGGATGATTGCGTCCAAAACCATCGTACCCGTGCTTGGCGTACCGGTGAAAAGCTCAATTTTAAGTGGTGTCGATAGCCTCTATTCTATCGTGCAAATGCCCAAAGGGATTCCTGTCGGCACCTTAGCCATCGGGCCTGCCGGTGCAGCAAACGCGGGCTTATTAGCTGCACAAATTTTGGCGATGAATAATGCAGAATTAGCACAACGCTTGCATCAGTTCAGACAGACACAAACACAAAGCGTATTGGACAATCCTGATCCTCGAATTTAAAAACAGCTAAACTTTCCACCGCACTTTAAACAACAGATATAAAAAGTGCGGTCATTTTTTCCCGTGTTTTTTAATGAATCACTGAAGGTAGCGCAAGCGTGAACGTTTGTGCATCTATAAAAATCAATGAGAATACTATGCAAAAATCCGCCCTCTACCCGACTATTTACGTCCTTGGCAACGGACAGCTCGGCAGAATGTTACGCTATGCCGGTGCGCCTTTAGATATTCAGGTTCAACCGTTGCCTTTCGATGCACCGGTATTTGAATTGTCACCCAATGACATTATTACTGCTGAAATTGAACGTTGGGAACAAACCCCACTTACCACGCTTCTTGGCAATCACGCCAACTTTGTTAATCAAAAAGTGTTTGCACAATTAGCCGATCGCTTAAGCCAAAAATCCTTGTTAGATAAATTACACCTTCCGACTTCGCCTTGGTGTCTGCTAAAAGAACCATCACAATGGGCAGAGGTATTTCAGCATATTGGTGAGAAAGTTGTTGTTAAACGTCGCATGGGCGGTTATGACGGCCGTGGACAATGGATTGCCACAAATGAAAGCAAAGACCAAATTACCAACGAGTTATTTGGGGAAACCATTGCGGAAAAATTCATTCCGTTTGATTACGAAGTCTCTTTAGTTGGCGCCCGTTTCTGTAATGGTGACACCCGTTTTTATCCGGTTACCCACAATTTACAGCAAAATGGTATTTTACGTTACAGTGTCATGGACGTCACTTTTCCACAACAAGCCGCACAGCAACAACTGGCAGAAATGATGTTAGGTAAAATCATGAATGAACTGAATTATGTGGGCGTGATGGCGATGGAATGTTTTGTGGTTGGCGATCAGCTTTTAATTAATGAGCTTGCGCCACGCGTACATAATAGTGGCCACTGGACGCAACTTGGCTGCGCTGTGAGTCAATTTGAATTGCATTTGCGTGCATTGTTGGATTTACCGACGCCGCAATTAAAGGTCTCTGCGCCAAGCGTGATGCTGAATTTGATCGGCACCGCGCATAACCCACAATGGCTAAATACGCCTTTTGCGCAATTGCACTGGTATGGCAAAGAAGTTCGACCGGGGCGCAAAGTGGGACATATTAACCTTTCGCATCCGGATAAACAGGTGATTATCGCTCAATTAGACAAATTGGCAGCGGAGTTGCCGGAAGATTATCAATCCGGTTTGCAATGGGCAAAAAATAAATTGCGCTAAATGGTGGACGACAGCTTGTCAAACGTCCATCATGGCAGTATAAATAAACAGATTTTTACACAACATCACAACAACATCATGAGGATTATTCTATGTTTGAAAATATTGTCGCCGCACCGGCCGACCCGATTTTAGGTTTAGGGGAAGCTTTTAAATCCGAAACCCGTAGTAACAAGATTAATTTAGGCATCGGCGTATATAAAGACGCCAAAGGCAATACCCCGATTGTTAAAGCGGTAAAAGAAGCGGAAAGACGCCTATTAGAACAAGAAAATACCAAAAATTACTTGCCGATTGACGGCGTTGTCGATTTCAACGCACGCACCAAAGAATTATTGTTCGGCGCCAATTCTGACATTGTGAAAAACAATCGTGCAAGAACCGTACAAAGTTTGGGGGGAACCGGTGCGCTCCGCATTGCCGCAGAGTTCGTTAAACGCCAAACTAACAGCCAAAATGTGTGGATCAGCACGCCAACCTGGCCAAACCACAATGCAATTTTCAAAGCGGTAGGCATCAACATCCGCGAATACCGTTACTACGATGCCGAACGCAAAGCCTTAGACTGGGACAACCTCATTGCAGATTTAAGCCAAGCCGGTGAAGGCGATGTGGTTTTACTTCACGGTTGCTGCCACAACCCGACCGGTATCGACCCGACACCTGAGCAATGGGACAAACTGGCTGAAATGTCTGCACAGAAAGGCTGGTTGCCATTATTCGACTTCGCTTACCAAGGCTTTGCCCACGGTTTAGAAGAAGATGCTTACGGTTTACGCGCCTTTGCCAAAAACCATAAAGAACTTTTAGTGGCAAGTTCCTTCTCTAAAAACTTCGGTTTATACAACGAACGCGTTGGTGCATTCACGGTGGTGGCAGAAAATTCCGATATTGCCGCGACTGCATTAACCCAAGTGAAAGTCATTATTCGTACCCTCTACTCTAACCCGTCTTCTCACGGCGCAAGTACAGTGGCATTGGTATTGAATGACGCGAAATTACGTCAAGAATGGGAAAATGAGTTAGCCGAAATGCGCGACCGCATCAAAAAAATGCGTCACCGTTTTGTCGAGTTGCTTAAAGAATACGGCGCACAACAAGATTTTGGCTTTATCATTAACCAAAACGGCATGTTCTCTTTTAGCGGTTTAACTGCAGAACAAGTGGATCGCTTGAAAGAAGAATTTGCGATTTATGCGGTACGCTCAGGCCGTATCAATGTTGCCGGCATCACTGAAGACAACATTCGTTATCTCTGCGAAAGCATTGTTAAAGTGTTGTAATTTTTGACCGCACTTAAAAAGAAAACGGCATCGAAATAGATGCCGTTTTTGTTTTCTAAAAAACAATGTTAAAACTGACCGCACTTTTTATCTATTAAAAACAAAAGTGCGGTCAGTTTTCCAAGCATTTTTGACTTCCCTACTTATTTTCGCTATATAAAATAAATCACAAAGATGTATGTAGTTTCATATATAATGATGCATATTCAAAACTAACCGCACTTTCCCAATGAATAAAAAAACACTGATTTTTATCTTACTTATTTTATTGCTTTTCTGGCTTGCTTTGTTTTCTTTGTCTTGGGGGCGCTTTGCCATTCCTGTTGAAAATGTGATTCAAACGTTACTAGGCAATAATAGCAATGATGTGCAAAACAACATCATTTTCAACCTCCGATTACCGCGCATTCTTGCTGCTATTTTAGTGGGCTCTGCGCTTGCGGTGGCGGGCGCAACTTTTCAAGGAATTTTCCGTAATCCGTTGGTGTCACCAGATTTACTGGGGGTTTCCGGCGGTGCTTGTGTTGGTGCGGCTGTTGCCATTTTATTAGGTTTGGGATTACTTGCTATTCAAGGTTTGGCATTTACAGGTGGATTGATTGCGGTGCTAATGACCATGAGTTTGCCTAAATTAGTACGCCGTGATTCTACGATTGTTCTTGTGTTGTCGGGCATTATCATTGCTGGGTTTATGATGGCTTGCCTTGGCTTAATTAAATATCTTGCCGACCCGGAAACCCAACTTGCCGATATCGTGTATTGGCAAATGGGGAGCTTGACGAAAGTGGATTATAAAAACCTGAGCCTGCTTTCACCGATGATTTTGCTGACTACCGGCGCGTTATTAATGATGCGCTGGCGCATTAACGTGTTGTCATTAGGTGATAGGGAGGCGAAATTGATCGGTGCTAACATTCGTTTGGAACGCAACGTTATGGTGGTGTTTGCCACCTTGCTTACCGCCTCTGCGGTCTGTTTAAGTGGTACGATTGGTTGGATTGGTCTCATTATTCCGCATTTGGCGCGTATGTTTATTGGCGACAATAACCTTCGCACCCTACCGCTTTCCGCGCTGATCGGCGCCATTTTCTTATTGGTTATCGACACCTTGGCCCGCAACTTATATACCCAAGAAATTCCGCTTGGCATTCTCACAGGCTTTATCGGCGCGCCGTTCTTTGCTTGGGTATTAGTAAAACAAAAAGTCGCGGAATAAGGAGCCGATATGTTAAAAATCAACCAACTTTATTTTCAACATCAACGTCATATTCCACTTTTGAACGGTATTGATTTAACCCTCCAAAAAGGCGAATTGATGACTATTCTTGGTGCCAACGGACGCGGAAAATCAACGTTACTGAACTGCATTGCGGGGTTGCTTACACCACAACGGGGCGAAATTTATTTAAATAATGCGGAAATCAAAACGCTTTCCGGTAAGCAAATCGCCCGCCAAGTAGCTTATGTATCGCAACATTCACCGCAAACTTATCAATACAAGGTGTTGGATTATGTGGTATTGGGGCGTGCCGCGCATCTAGGCTTATTCGGCAAACCGAGCGAAGAAGATTATCACTTGGCAGAACAAGCGTTAGCGCAACTGGGTATTAGTCATTTTGCCGACAAAATTTATATGCAAATGAGCGGCGGCGAAAAGCAATTAGTGAATTTAGCCAAAATTCTAGTGCAACAGCCACAACTGATTTTGTTTGATGAGCCGACGTCTGCCCTGGATTACGGCAATGTATTTAAAACCTTGAGCCTGATTAAGAATTTATCCCATCAGCAATTTTCCATCATTATGACCACTCATAATCCCGATCACCCGGTGCTTTTGCATGATGTGATCCCGAACAGCAAAGTGGCCATTTTGAATACCCAAGGAAAATTGCACTGTGGTTTAACCCAAGACATTCTCACGGAAGATAATCTGCGAGAACTTTATCAAACGGATTTGCGTTTAATTGAGGTACCTGAATTAGGGCGCAAAATCTGTGCCATTACGCATATTTAAGAGGACGTGCTTATGCCCCTGAAAAAAACATCTCTAAAATTATTCACAAGTTTGCATGCAAACTTGTTCACCCTTATCGGCGCCGTTGGCAAAGCCAATGTTCAAAAAACAGTGTTTTTTGTAACCGCACTTTTTGCCGCTACCCTGTTGGCATTTTCTGCACAGGCAAAAATCGCCACCGACGTGGACGGCAACCAAGTGAACATTCCCGATCGCGTGGAACGCGTCGCCGATCTTTGGCACGCCAATAACCAAATCGTGTTGTTATTAGGTGGGGCCGACAAATTAGTTGCAACGACCACCGCTATTGCGGCGAATCCTTGGTTCGCTGAAGTGTATCCAAACATTAAAAACGTTCCGGTGCTAACTAACGGCGAAACTATTCAAGTGGAAGAATTGTTATCGCAAAAGCCGGATGCCATGTTGTTGTCTAAAAAATCCATGTTAAATGAAGTGAACCAAGCCGGCTTAAAAGGCGTACGTGTGAGCTTTCAAGATTTCGACGGGTTAAAGAAAACCGTGCGTATAACTGCCGAGGTTTTAGGAGACAAAGCACCAGCAGTGGCAGAAGGCTACATCAAAGAATTAGAAGACAACATTCAATTCGTCGAATCACGTATTAAGGACGTGAAGGAAAAACAACGTCCGACCGTCTTGCACATCACTAACGGCTCTGATTTACTTAAGATTGACGGCGGCAAGTCTATGATTGGTGAATGGATTCGTTTAGCAGGCGGAAAAAGCGTGTTACCGGACGAAGCCAATATGGTCACCGTCACGATGGAATCCATTGTGCAAGCCAATCCTGATGTGATTATCATCGGCAGCAGCGGCAATAAATCCCAAGTTGCCATTGAGAAAATCAAAGCGGATCCGAGTTGGCAATCCATAAGTGCGGTCAAAAATAATCGCATTTATGCCAACCCGACCGGTACTTTCCCATGGGATCGTTACAGCGCAGAAGAAGCGTTACAAATTTTGTGGGCGGCACAATTATTCCACCCGGAACGCTTTGCCGATGTGGATATGATAACCAAAACACAGGATTTCTACCGAAAATATTACAACTATAATTTGAGCAAAGAAAATGCCCAACAAATATTAAAAGGACTTCCACCACTTAAGTAGTATTGTTTTTTTTTTAAATATTTCATATACAATGCAGGCTCTTTTCAATCCGCCTACATATTGTAGGCATTCTCATAAGGAAATGTGTATGAAAATCAGCGCAAGAAATCAATTAAAAGGCAAAGTTGTTTCAATCGAAACCGGTTCTGTGAACGCTATCGTTCATTTAGATATCGGTGGTGGTAATGTTATTTCTTCTACCATCTCAATTGAAGCTGTTAAAGAATTAGGCTTAGTTGTAGGTAAAGAAGCTTATGCAATTATCAAAGCAACTTCCGTTATGGTTGGCGTAGAATAATTTATCGCTTATTTATTTAAATAACGAAACAACCGTACTTAAAAAGTGCGGTTGTTTTTTTATATATTTTCTTCCATAAAAGTGCGGTCTTTTTTCTCAACGTTTTTACGCCGTCCTAATAACAAACTGGTCAAACACCACGTTCACGTTGTGTATTAATGCATCTCCCTGTGGCATTTCGCCTTTTTCAATAATGTATCTCATCATGCCTAGTGTAATGGTTGCGAACAGGTGACCTTGGAAATCTAAATCCTCTTCAGCGGGCACATTTTCTATTTTCAAATGTTCAATATATTTTTCTTTCACTATTTTATGAATGTCATTATATAAATGAATTTTGGGTGTTTCGATTTGGCCGATGAGGTAAATCAGTTGATGGTACTGCTCAAAAATCGGTCGATTGCTATCGATAAATTCTTTGGTCGGTATAGAAAAACGTTGTTTTAATCGCTCTTTCACTAAGGCCATAAGTTCTTCTACCAAGACTTTCGCCACTTCATTTTTGTTGGAAAAATGCTTATAAAAAGTAGAACGATTAATCTGTGCTCTATCCAAAATATCCTGCACTGTCATGGCGTGAAAGCCTTTTTCTGCCAATAACGCTAAAAATGCAGTGCGAATTAAATTGTTGGTTTTAATAACTCTCACATCTTGATTATTCATAAAATGCCTTCCTAATTATAAGAAATAAGCTATAAATTACTGCTTTTTAGCCACTTAAGCAACAAATTGTTGCTTTTTGGTGGTTGAGCGCTTTTTGTTCGTTCACTATAATCAAAACATAAGCCTATAAATAAAAAGGATATGGATATGAAAATAAAATATGTCATTTTAGGTTTAGTCGTTATTGGCGCCGTAAGTTTTGCGGTTTGGAAAAATCAGCAATTACAAGCCGAGGAATTGGTCGGAATTGCTGCAGTTAACGGACGTTTGGAGTTAAAACGATTAGATGTCGCTACCCTTTATCCGGGACGAGTAGAAGAAATCTTAGTGCAAGAAGGTGATGAGGTAAAAATCAATCAACCGCTCGCACGTCTTTCTTCTACTATCTCGCAAACACAGGTTTCCGGCGCATTGGCGCAAAAAAAACGCGCAGAAGAAACGGTGTCGCGTGCCTTAGCAGAAATAGATGCCCGTCAACAACAAGCCAAAGTCGCCAAATTAGAATTGGATAATGCCTTCAAATTACGTCGTGATAATCTCATTTCAAGTACTGAATTAGAACGTCGTCAATCCGCGTACAACGCCTCTCTTGCCGCTGTAAATACCACTCAAGCCGCCAAAGCCGAAGCAGAAGCTGCTGTGGCACAAGCGAAGGCACAGTTAGAAAAAGCCCAATCGCAATATGAAGATATGATCATTAAGGCACCGAAAGACGGTCGGCTTGAATATCAAATTGCCGAAGTAGGTAATGTGTTGGGAGCCGGCGGTAAAGTAGTCAGTGTGCTTGACCCGACAGATACCTATATCAATGTGTTTCTTACCGCTCAGCAAATGAATCAGATTAAATTAGGTGATGATGCACGTATTGTCATTGACGGTATAAATGCTGTATTTCCCGCCAAAATTACCTTTGTTGCTAATAATGCGCAATTCACGCCTAAATCCGTAGAAACTACAGAAGAACGTGCCAAATTGATGTTTAAAGTGAAATTACAAATTCCTGTGGATATTGCCTTGAAATATAAAGGCCTATTAAAAGGTGGTATGACAGCAATAGGCTATGTTAAATATGATCCGCAGGCACAATGGGTGGAACAGTTGGATGTAAAACTACCACAGGGTGAATAGCATGAACGCTTCTCCTTTTGCTGTATCAGTTGAGCATCTGTCACATTCATACGGAAAAACCACCGCACTTTCGGATGTCAGCCTTCAAATTCCCCGCGGGGCAACCGTCGGCTTAATCGGCCCGGACGGTGTGGGGAAATCTACACTACTGTCCTTAGTTGCCGGTGTAAAAATCATTCAAACAGGCTCTGTGAAAGTATTTAACTTAAACGTCGCCGAGAAAAAGGCCCGTGACACTCTTTCCCACAAAATTGCGTTTATGCCGCAAGGGTTGGGAAAAAACCTCTATCTCACCCTGTCCATTTATGAAAACATCGATTTTCACGCGCGCTTGTTCGGCTTAAACAAACTGCAACGTCATGAGCGTATTCAGCGCTTACTTAACGCCACAGGGCTTTCACCATTTGCCAATCGCGCTGCCGGTAAACTATCGGGCGGCATGAAACAAAAACTGAGTCTGTGTTGTGCTTTGGTACATAGCCCCGATTTGTTAATTTTGGATGAACCAACCACCGGCGTGGATCCCCTTTCTCGTCGTCAATTTTGGCAATTGGTGGACGATTTACGCCAAGAAGAAGACGGCATGACTGTCATTGTGTCAACAGCATATATCGACGAAGCAGAACGTTTTGAACATATTTTGGCCATGGATGACGGCAAACTTATCGCCAATGCGCCGACCAAACAACTTATTGCGGAAACCCAAAGTCATAATTTGGAGGAAAGCTATATCAAACTGCTTCCACCGGAAAAACGTAGTGGGTTAAATGGGTTTCATATTCCGCCCTTTAAACCTGAACCCAATCAACCAGCAGTAATTACAGCAAACGGACTTACCAAAAAATTTGGTGATTTTATCTCCGTCGATAACGTCAGTTTTACTATCCCGAAAGGCGAAATTTTCGGTTTCTTAGGATCTAATGGTTGCGGAAAATCGACTACCATGAAAATGCTCACCGGCTTGCTGGAGCCTACAGAAGGCACGGCGACATTGCTCGGTCAGCCGATTGATGCAAGTAACATTGATACCCGAAAACGAGTGGGCTATATGTCACAAGCATTTTCTCTTTATGAAGAGCTTACCGTTTCACAAAATCTCATGCTGCACGCCAAGCTATATCAAATTCCGCGATCTCAATGGCAACAATATGTGCAAGCCGTTATACAGCAATTCGACTTGGTTCATCTTGCCGATGAATATCCTTCTGCCCTCGCCCTTGGCATTCGTCAACGTTTACAACTTGCCGCCGCCTGTTTGCATAAACCGGAAGTGTTGATACTGGACGAACCAACTTCGGGTGTTGATCCTGCTGCGCGGGATATGTTTTGGACATACCTAATTAAACTTTCCCGTGAAGACAAAATTACCATTTTTGTGACAACCCATTTTATGAATGAAGCGGCACGTTGTGATCGTATTTCCTTTATGCACCGTGGACGCGTATTGGCCGTAGATACACCGGAAGCATTACGCTTGCAGAAAAATGCACCGACATTAGAGGAAGCCTTCATTCGTTATTTAGAAGAACAAGCGGATGATATTACTGCACCACCATCAGGGAAGACAGAAAAAAGTGCGGTCGGTTTTACAGATGTTTCTAAGGCATCAGCGAAAGCAGGATTACTCGCTTGGTGGTCGTTGGTGTGGACATTTGCGGTGCGAGAGGGTAAGGAACTTTTGCGTGATAGAATCCGTTTATTTTTCGCATTGCTCGGCCCAGTCATTATGCTTTTTACCATGGCATCAAGTATTTCCTTTGACGTGCACCCGTCCAATTTCACTGTGCTAGATTATGACAACAGTTCGGAAAGTCGCCGTTTTACGGAATATTTTACCGGTTCCGGTTATTTTGTACGTAAACCCGATATTCATTCAGAACAAGAAATCAATGCAGTTTTACAAGCGGCTAAAGTCAAATTGGTGATTGAAATTCCACCGGATTTTGGCAAAAAAGTATTACGCCAACAAACGCCGGAAGTCGGTTTTTTCATTGATGGCGCATTTCCTTCTACTGCAGAAAATCTGCGAGGTTCAGTGGTTGGTGTGCTTACACAATATGTTCAAGAAAGCTTGAAACAGCAAGGCATTACTTTACCAAACTCAACGTTATTAACTCCTCGTTTTGTGTATAACCAAGATTTCAAAAGTATTTTTGCCATGACTCCGGGCATTATTATGCTTGCCATGATGTTAATTCCGTCCATGATGACGGCACTAGGTGTGGTGAGGGAAAAAGAAATCGGTTCTATTATGAATTTATATGGTTGCCCTGCTGACACCCTGCAATTTTTGCTCGGTAAGCAACTGCCCTATATTGTACTGGCATTTATCAGTTATCTAATTATGATATGGATTTCAGTGGTGGTGTTTGGTGTTCCGGTCAAAGGCTCCATGTGGGCGATGACCTTGGGAGCTATTTTTATCATCACAGCTTCCACAGCATTTGGTTTGTTGGTATCCAGCTTTGTGAAATCACAAATCGCAGCGATTTTTGCTACGGCAATCGTCGTAATAATCCCTACCTTAAACTTTTCCGGCATGATCTATCCGACCTCAACTCTGCCCTCTCATATTTATGTGATTGCACAATTATTTCCCGGCTATTGGTTCCTCATTATCTGTTTAGGCGGCTTTACCAAAGGCTTAGGATTCACGGATTTTCTCAGTAGCTATGGTGCATTGTTGACAATTTATGCTGTGTATTTCTGTGGCGCGGTGGCATTGCTGAAAAAACAGGAGAAATAATATGTTCAGATGGATAAAAAATGTGATTTATTTATCGGGCAAAGAGTTGCGTAGCTTATTCTCCGATCCTGTGTTGGTCGTGTTAATCATTTATATGTTTACTATTGCGATTTACACTGTCGCTAATTCCATTACATTAGAAGTAAAAAATGCCTCTGCAGCTATCGTCGATAATGATCATTCCACACTGTCTTATCGATTGCAACAAAGCCTCATTGCGCCGAATTTTCGTAAAGTACATACGATTAACGCTAATCAGGCGGATCGCTTAATGGATACGGGCGAATATACGTTCATTCTAGATATTCCGCCCAATTACGAACGAGATGTTTTGGCAGGGAATAATCCGTCAATTCAATTATTATCCGATGCCACGGCAATGACCCAAGCGGCCATTGGTGCTTATTATATTTCACAAATTTTTCGCGGTGAAATGAACGACTTTCTGCACATGAGTGACAATAACGACATTCTTATTAAGCCTACTATTAATGTACTTTATAATCCCAATTTTTCGAGTAGTTGGTTTATGGGCGGCATGAATATTGTCGGTTATTTGAACTTGCTGACTGTGTTACTGGTTGGCGCGGCGGTGATTCGTGAACGGGAACGCGGCACATTGGAACATATTTTAGTGATGCCCGTGCGATCTAGCGAAATTGCCATCGCCAAAATTCTGGCAAATGAATTGGTATTACTGACTGTGGTGGCATTTTCACTCTATTTTGTGGTACATAAAATTATCGGTACTCCACTGTCTCAAAAGGCATTTTCTTTGTATTTATTGGGGGCTGCCGTATTTATTTTTGCCATCGCTTCACTTGGCATTATGTTGGCAATTTTTGCGCCAACTATGCCGCAATTCGGTTTATTGGTTCTGCCCGTTTATATCGTGATGTACATGCTTTCCGGTACCATGTCACCAGTAGATAATATGCCGGAGATCGTACAAAAAATTACTCAGCTTTCACCCACTACTATTTTCGGGGCTTACGCACAAGATGTGTTATTTCGTGGTGTCAGCATCGACTTGGTGTGGGATAAATTAGTCAAAATTGCAGCATTAGGTGCATTATTTTTAGGTGTGGCATTAGCACAGTTCAAATCCATGTTGTCACGCCAAGGTTAAAGAAGGAAAAGCTTATGAAAGATATTACTCCGAAGCTTACTCTGATAGCGATGTTTATTGCATTAACAGGTTGTACGACAAACGTTGATTTATCGTCAAAGGTAGAGGTTCCCGTCCAATTTGAACAAACTCAAAATGCAGCAACCTCCAAAAATACCATGGAAATTTCCCGTTGGTGGCAAAATTGGCATGATCCACAACTGACTCAACTCATCGAACAGGGATTAAAAAATAACCTTGATATTGAAATCGCGAAAGCCCGTTTATTAGAAGCTCAAGCAATGGGTCAATATACGCAAGCCGATCTCGGCCCGAAAGTAGGAGCGCAAGGAACAGCGGGTCTCATGCACACTCATGTGGAAAATCCCCTAACTCACCGTTCTTATGATCGGGAAGGTAATATCCAATTAGCAGGAATATCTGCAAGTTGGGAATTGGATTTTTTCGGTAAAAAACGTAGCGACCGTGATGCTGCGCAAGCTGCAGCACTGGGTGTTCAACAGCAGGTTTATGCCACCCAAATGTTGGTTACCGGACAAATTGCCGAAAGCTACGCTAATATTGCCGCACTTCGTCAGCAAAAAGATTTATTAAAACAACAGGAAAAACACTTACTTCAGTTAAAACGTTATGTCCAAGGGCGTTTTGGTGCCGGACAAGTTAATTCTAATAATGTGCTGCAAATAGAAAGTCAAATTAGTGCAGTACAAGCGCAGTTGGCGACATTCGATGCACAAATCTCCGGAAATGAACGAGCTATTGCTGTGCTAATCGGTAAACCACCGCAAGGCTTCCATATCACTAAAAGTGCGGTCGATTTTCTCGGTGTTTTACCGTCAGCTCCACAGGGTGTGTTACCCGGTGATATATTAGAACGTCGCCCTGATTTACGTGCTTATAAAGCACAAGTGCAAGCCCATGCTGCCAAACTAGCCTCAGCTAAGGCCGATCTTTATCCACACTTTGATATTCAATTTTTAGGTCAAATGGGGCGCATTGATATCAATACGGATATTCCCGATTTAAAGAGTTGGGCGAATTTATTGAATGTAAATATTAACATTCCGATTTTTACTAACGGACGTATTCAAGCCAATATTGATGCCGCTGATGTCCGCTTAAAAGCAGCACTTTTGCAATATGATAAAACCTTATTGCAAGCTCTTGCTGATGTGGATAACAGTTATCAGGCACAAGCTGCATTGAATCGTCAAACTCACCTACTACAAACCGCTTATCATCAAGTACAAAAACAAGCAGGTAATGCAGAGAAATTATTTCAATATGGTGAAAAAACCTTAGATAATGCCTTAACTGCTCGATTAACTGCATTGGATTATCAAAATCGGTTGGTGCAAAGCCGTTTAGCGGGAGCAAAAAATTTAATCAATCTATATAAAGCATTAGGCGGTGGTTGGCAGGAGTAGTATTTAAGAAATAAAAAAGACCTAAATAAATTTAGGTCTTTTTTGTTACTAATCAGACAAAAAATTATTGATTGCCATTTACTGCAATTTCTACACGACGGTCATCGGCTAAGCAAGCAATAAGGGCTTTACGACCTTTAACTGCATCACATTGATTGCCGGTAACCGGATTTGCTTTACCATAACCTGTAGCAGAAATTGTGTCTTGTGCAACACCTTTAGATACAAGGTAGTTAGCTACGGTTTCAGCACGTTTTTGAGATAATTTTTGATTGTAAGCGTCAGAACCGATGCGGTCTGTGTAACCGGATACGGCCACATTAGGCTTGTTTACTTTTGCGATTTCACTGTAAATACCATCTAAGGTCGCTTGTGCATTTGGTCTTAAATTTGCTTTATTGAATGCAAATGTTACATCAGATTTTAGTGTAAACACTTTTGTTGCTACTTCAGGTGCAACAACAGGCGCCGCCCCTTGCCCGAAACGGTAAGATAAACCTAAACTTACAGAGCCAATGTCTGGAGAATAACGTACATCAGATTCGTTATAGTTATTTGGGCCATAATATGCATTTGATCTCTTTCTTTCTGCTTTACCAAAATTACCTACACGAGCCACCCATTGATATTCAAGGCGTAATGCTAATTCAGGCAAAATAGCATATTCAAGACCTCCGGCAAATACTGGAGAAACTTTTAAATCATGAAACTTATATGTTTTGCTTTCGGTGGTATCTTTATAGTCAACACGAATTAAAGCAGCCCCAGCGCGCGCATAAAGATCTAAATTATCTAATGCCGGATAACTTGCTTTAAGAGATAAACTAGAACCGTGAGCTGTAATTCTTTTTTCACCGCCGGCAAATTCTTTTACTTTTCCGCGACCAAAAAATTCATAACCTGCTTCAACGGCAAAATTATCGGTAATTTGATAACCACCAAAAACACCATACGCCTCCGAGTTAATTTTGGCTTTACCAATTACAGCGCCATCGCTTTCATCTCTATATTGATATTGATTCAAACCGTGACGAACGGAAGCCCAACCTGCTTTTGCGCCGGCATAAAAAGTATTTGCTTGCGGTGCGGCTTGCGCCACAGTAGCCACAGCAACAACTAAACCGGCAACAGCTAATGCGATCGTAGTTTTTTTCATCTTAAATAATCCTCTCATTATTTAGTCGTTTTTATATTTTAATAATCATGTCAGCTATTAACGAATAATGAACACAACATCCTCAGTGTTTAATAGCATATTTACTTGACTTATTTTTATTTAGCGATAAGCACATTTGTCCTTAAATGATAACTTAACGCATGGAAATTATCCTACTAAAAATATAAAAGATCAAACTTATAATTCATTTTTGTTTCTTTTACATAAGAAAAGTCCTATCCTCTAAAAATCTTAAAGGAAGTTATTTATTTTATTAAAATAATGAGACCATACTTTGATTCATAAAATTAAAGCATGGTTATTTTTTAATCTGCTTTTAAAGCATATTTTCCAGAGCCTAATAACATCACGACAACAAAACCAAAGAAAAACGTTGCAATACTTTCTACAGACCAAGCACCAACATTAGTTAAACTAAAAAAATCATTAGAATGCATTAAAATCATGATTACCACTGCACCACTTGCGGCAAAAAAAGCTGCCAAACGGGTAAAAATACCTAAAATCATCAAAATTGGGGCGACTACTTCTGCAATATAAGCTAAATAAGCAAATGATGCAGATAAGCCGAATTCAACAAATTTACTACCGACAAAATCAACTCCAGTTTGCATTTTATGTAAGCCATGTAATAAAAACAAAACGGCAAACCCTACTCGCAGGATAAATTTTGCAAGCTCCGGCATATCTACGACTTGATTGAATTTTATTAAAATTGTCATAACACTCTCCTCAATAAACACAAAAAAATCTAGTCTATGCTAACAAACCATGTCATTAACATCAATCTTGACACAGGAAAAGCACTTTTTACATATATTCAATAATTTGTTTATACAAGAACTCAGGCATTAATATATAATGAATGGTTTTCTACCCCTTAACAATATTGATGTGGTGAACACTGTTATGCAAACCGAGAAAAAACAAACTTACAATCTTAATAAATTACAAAAACGCCTACGTCGTAATGTGGGCAACGCCATTGCCGATTTCAACATGATTGAAGACGGAGACAAAGTGATGGTGTGCCTTTCCGGTGGCAAAGACAGTTATACTTTGTTAGATATTTTGCTGAACTTGCAACAAAATGCACCGATCAAGTTTGATATTGTGGCAGTGAATCTAGACCAAAAACAACCTGGCTTTCCGGAACATGTTCTACCCAATTACTTACAAAGTATCAGTGTGGATTACAAAATTATAGAAGAAAATACCTATGGCATTGTGAAAGAGAAAATTCCTGAAGGCAAAACCACCTGCTCACTCTGCTCCCGCTTACGCCGTGGTATTTTATATCGCACCGCAACAGAATTAGGCGTGACTAAAATCGCTTTGGGGCATCATCGTGACGATATGTTAGCTACCCTTTTCTTGAACATGTTCTATGGTGGAAAGTTAAAATCCATGCCCCCGAAATTGATTTCTGATGATGGCAAACAAATCGTTATTCGCCCGTTGGCTTACTGCAAAGAAAAAGATATTGAAAAATATGCTGTGGCCAAAGCTTTCCCGATTATCCCTTGCAATCTGTGTGGTTCTCAACCCAATTTACAACGTCAAGTTGTCAAAGAGATGTTAAATACTTGGGATCGCCAATACCCAGGCCGTTTGGAAACCATGTTTAGCGCAATGCAAAATATTACCCTTTCTCATTTATGTGACCCAAAACTCTTCGATTTTAAAGGTATAAAACACGGGCAGTTAATCGAAGGTGTAGAAGGCGACACTGCGTTTGATGAAGAAAAAATCACACCTATGCAGTTTGATGATGAAGATCAGGCGGATTTTAGTGGGCAAGAAATGATTACGTTTAAAGAAGTGAACTAAAAATATCGTTAAAAAATGCTACTATTTCTGACCGCACTTTTTAGATTAAAAAACAAAAAATCGTAGCTTTTACACTACGATTTTTTTATTGGAATGTGAAATTTAGATCCGTCTTGCCTGCCAATAGGCTTTTCGCCAATAGTCACTATTTAAGGAGGAATAAATCACCCCTCCCTTCGTTGAAGCATGGAGAAATTTATCTTCTTTCACATAAATACCTACATGATAACCGTTAGGTCCACGCCCTGTCTTAAAGAAAACTAAATCGCCGGTTTGGATATCTGCTTTATCAATATATTGGCCATAATTGGCTTGATCTTTGGTTTGGCGTGGCAATTTTATGCCAAAGCGATCAAAAAAGGTAGTCTGTACAAACCCTGAACAATCAACACCTTTACGGCCAGAACCACCTAAAACGTAGGGCGTGCCGGCCCATTCATATTGCTGTTCACTCAACAACGCAATAGCCATAATCGGATCATTAATTTGACCTTTATAATTAATGCGTGAGTTTTTAGTACCACTAGTGGAACACGCCACTAATGTTGCCACACTGCAACAAACCAACAAAGATTTAAAAAACATCTTCATCTATGGGAGTCTCTAAAGTAAAAAGCTATCAATAAGAGACTATTGATAGCTTAGTTAATTAGGCTTTTGGCTTAACTTTTTCTACCCGACTGCGTAATTTTTGCCCCGGTTTAAATACCACGACACGACGGGCAGAGACAGGGACACTTTCTCCGGTCTTAGGATTCCGACCCGGACGGGAGGCTTTATCGCGTAATTCGAAATTACCGAAACCGGATAACTTCACATCATTTCCTGTTTCCAAAGCCACACGGATTTCTTCAAAGAAGCTTTCCACTAAGTCTTTGGCTTCACGTTTACTGAGATGGAATTTCTCAATAAGATTCTCGGCGAGTTCTACTTTAGTTAATGTCATAGTTTAATCTCTCAAGTAAGCATTAAAACGTTGTTTTAACTCAGATAATACCGCTGAAATTACTGTGTTAATTTCATCTTCTTCAAGGGTTTTTTCATTGTCTTGAATCACTAAGCTTATCGCTAAGCTCTTATGTCCTGTGGCAACACCATTTCCTTGGTAAACATCAAATAAATTGACTTGGGTAACTTTATCTCCACCCGCTGCACGACACGCTCCCAACACATCATTTGCCGGCACATTATCCGCAACCACCACCGCTAAGTCGCGACGGTTAGCCGGGAAACGGGAAATTTCTTTTGCACGAGACACATCTCTGCGAGAAATATGCTCAACGGAAATTTCGCAAACAAATGCTTTTCCGGTAAGACCAATTTTTTGCGCAATAGTTGGGTGAAGTTGTCCGATAAAACCAATTTCTTCACCATCCAACATAATTGCTGCAGATTGACCCGGATGTAACGCTGTATATGATTTTGCTACAAATTTTGCTCGATTTCCAGCAGAACTTAACGAAAGTAAGTTTTCAATATAGCCTTTTAAGTCATAAAAATCTGCCGGTGCTGTTTTTTCACTCCATTGCTCGTTAGCTTTGGAGCCCGTCATTACTGCCGCAAACACAGGTTCTTGACGCACACCAAATTCGGCTTTTTCATCCGGTACAAAACGTAATCCAAATTCAAATAAACGGACACGATTTTGTTGACGATTTTGGTTATAAATCACTGCGCCAAGTAAACCGGTTAACAAAGAAACCCGCATTGCGGACATTTCCACAGAAATCGGATTTGGTAACACCAAGGATTTAACTTCAGGATGAAGTAAACTTTGAATTTTCGGATCAACAAAACTATAAGTAATCGCTTCATAGAAATCACAGCTAATTAACGCCGCTTTAATACGCGATAATTCAACATCTGCTTCTTTGTGTTCGCGCATACGTAAATGTGCTAACGGTGCATTATTCGGAATATTGTTATAACCATAAATACGGGCGACTTCTTCAATTAAATCTTCTTCGATTTCAATATCAAAACGCCAAGATGGCGCAACAACCGTCCAACTGTCGTTAGCGTAAGAAACCTGTAAACCAAGACGTTGTAAAATATCCGTCACTGTCTCGGTTTCAATATGATGACCGAGTAACGCATCTAATTTGTGACGTTGTAATGTAACTGCTTGGCGTTTCGGTAAATGCTGTTCGCTCATCGCCTCACAAATCTCACCGGCTTCCCCACCACAAATTTCAAGTAAAAGTGCGGTTGCTCTTTCCATCGCTTTGCGCGGAAGCTCAAAATCTACACCGCGTTCAAAACGGTGAGAAGAATCCGTATGTAAACCATACTGACGGGCACGACCGGTAATCGCCAACGGAGCAAAGAAAGCGGCCTCTAAGATCACATCTTTTGTAGCTTCCACATTCACACCGCTTGCTTTACCACCGAAAATCCCGGCCATCGCCAATGCGCCACTTTGGTCTGCGATAACCAATGTATTTGGTTGTAATTTCGCTGTTGTACCATCTAATAGCACAAGTTCTTCGTTTTCTTTTGCCATTCTGACTTGTACCGGCTGGACAACTTTTGCCATATCAAAGGCATGCATCGGTTGGCCAAGTTCAAGCAAAATGTAGTTAGTCACGTCCACGATCGGGTCAATAGAACGGATACCACAACGGCGTAATTTTTCCTGCATCCACATTGGTGATTGCGCTTTAACATTCACGTTTTTCACCACGCGTAATAAATAACGAGGGCAGGCTTCGGCAGCTTGAACATCAATTTGTACTTTATCGCTAATGGTCGGTTTAACTACCTCAAAGTGCGGTGGATTTTCGTGGAGTTTATTCACCACGGCTAATTCACGCGCCACACCGGCAATGCTTAAGCAATCCGCACGGTTTGGTGTTAAGCTAATCTCAATGGCGTTATCATCTAATTTTAAATAATCACGTAAATTGGTGCCGATAGGTGCATCTTGTGGCAACTCGATAATACCATTCGCATCAGATTCAATGCCGAGTTCGCTGAATGAGCAAAGCATGCCTTCGGAAGGTTGTCCGCGTAATTTGGTTTTCTTAATTTTGAAATCGCCCGGTAATTCAGCACCCTCTACCGCACAAGCGACTTTTAAGCCTTGACGGCAATTCGGCGCACCACATACGATATCTAATAAACGCTCGCCGCCGACATTCACTTTGGTCACGCGTAATTTATCTGCATCGGGATGTTGCGCACACTCCACCACTTCACCTACAACAACGCCGCTGAAATCACCGGCAATCTTTTCTACACCGTCAACTTCCAAACCTAACATGGTAATTTGATCGCAAAGTTGCTCCGTAGATATCGCCGGATTAACCCATTCGCGTACCCATTGTTCACTAAATTTCATACTTATCTCTCACTCAAAATTATTTAAACTGTTTCAAAAAGCGCAAATCATTCTCGAAGAATGAACGTAAATCTGTGACGTTGTAGCGTAACATAGTTAAACGCTCTACCCCCATGCCCACTGCAAAGCCGGAGTATTCGTTCGGGTCAATGCCGACATTACGTAAAACGTTAGGATGCACCATACCGCAGCCCAACACTTCTAGCCATTTTCCGTTTTTACCCATCACATCCACTTCGGCAGAAGGCTCGGTGAACGGGAAGTAAGACGGACGGAAACGCACTTGCAAGTCTTCTTCGAAGAAAGCGCGTAAGAAATCGTGCAACAAACCTTTTAATTCGGTGAAATTCGCATGTTTATCCACATACAACAATTCGATTTGATGGAACATCGGTGTGTGGGTTTGGTCGTAATCGTTACGATACACGCGTCCCGGCGCCATAATGCGAATTGGTGGTTGTTGTTTTTGCATGGTACGAATTTGTACGCCGGAAGTTTGCGTTCTCAATAATAATTCGGGATTAAACCAGAACGTATCGTGATCGGCACGCGCAGGGTGATGTTTAGGAATATTTAAGGCATCAAAATTGTAATAATCGCTTTCGATTTCAGGACCGGACTCAACAGAAAAACCCAATTCGGAGAAGAATTTAGTTACGCGCTCAATGGTAATGGAAACCGGATGTAAACAACCCATTTCCACTTTACGTCCCGGTAAACTCACATCAATACGTTCGTTTTCCAATTGCGCATTAAGTAAGGCCTGCTCCCACTCTGCTTTTTTTGCATTTAAAAAATCTAATGCCGCTTGTTTGGCTTCGTTAATTTTCGCGCCCATGGCCGGACGCTCTTCCGCCGCTACATTACGCAATTCTTGCATTAATTGGGTAAAGTGACCTTTTTTACCAAAATATTCCACGCGAATTTCATCAAGTGCCGCAAGGCTTTTATCTTCAATTTTGTCTATAGCATTTCTTGCTTTATCCACAAGATCTTTAAGATGCTGCATAAATATCCTCTGTGATGATGTCTTTAGTCTAAAAAATGGTTCCAATAATAATACTAACTGCTTAGAAAATCACGCGATTTATCCATATCGATGCAAATTATTCACAAATCTAAATATCACGTGAGAAAAAATATTCAAAAAAACAACCACACTTTAAAATCAGTACAGGCGTTTATGCTGAAACTTTTTAGCTACTTTCTTTCATGCAAAAAAATAGAGGCTTAAAAAACCTCTATGATTGAATAGTAAAAATCTTAGCGATTTTGTAACGCTTCAATGCGTTTTTCTAACGGTGGGTGACTTAAAAATAACTCTTTTAACCCACCGCCGTGTTTACCGTTAATAGCAAATGCCGCCAATGTAGAACCTTCCAATTCTTGTGGTTCATGCAAACTTTGTAGGCGTTTTAACGCATCAATCATTTTTTGTTTGCCAACTAAATCCGCCGATCCCGCGTCTGCTCTGAATTCGCGTTGACGGGAGAACCACATGGCGATCATGCTGGCTAAGAAACCGAATACCACTTCAAGCACCATAGATACTAAGAAATAGATACCGGAATTGCTTGAGCTTTCATTGCCTTGATTGCGGGAATTCGCAACTACGTTGGCAATTAAGCGGGACAAGAAAATCACGAAGGTGTTAAGTACGCCTTGTAACAACGCCATGGTCACCATGTCGCCATTTTTAATGTGACTAACTTCGTGCGCCAACACAGCTTCAGCTTCGGCACGGGTCATTTTATTTAATAACCCGGTACTCACCGCCACCAAGGAATTTTTTTGACTCGCGCCTGTGGCAAAGGCATTTACATCGGCAGAATGATAAATCGCCACTTCAGGGTGTGGCAAACCGGCTCGATCCGCTTGCGAATACACGGTTTCAACCAACCAACGTTCCATTTCATTGCGTGGTTGTTGAATCACTTCTGCGCCCACCGCACGAATCGCCATGCTTTTGGACATTAATAAAGAAATAATGGATCCCGCAAAACCGAATAATGCAGCAAAAATCATTAAGCCGGAGGCATCACGGGCTTGAATGCCGGTCAACGATAAGATGATATTAAATACCAACAATACCGCCATGTTGGTGGCTAAGAAAAGTAAAATGCGCATCATAGATAAAAACTCCCTAAATAAAATAATAATGAAAACACGCTCGGCTATAATGGCGATAAAAAACGGAAAATCAAGTATGCCAATGAACTTTATAAAAAAAATGACAATGTTTGTTAGACATTGTGAGAAAAAGTGCGGTGAATTTTGACAATGTTTTTGAAAAGAAAATGGAGTTGGTCGATAAGCCGGGTTCTGTCGTGGACAATCATTCATCTAGGCGCATATTTACACATACGCTCAAGCAACCTACCCGAATCCTGAACGGGCCATTCATTGGATTCCTATTTGGTCTTGCTACGAGTGGAGTTTACCCTGCTACCAACCGTTACCGGCGGCACGGTGCGCTCTTACCGCACCCTTTCACCCTTACCTGATCCCTTACGGGCCATCGGCGGTTTGCTCTCTGTTGCACTTGTCGTAGGCTCTCGCCTCCCGGACGTTATCCGGCACTCTGCCCTGTGTAGCCCGGACTTTCCTCCCGTCTACTTGTCCCCTAGGTTACGCTTGCGCAAATTTGAGGGCTTCAATAGACCGGCGATTGCCTGACCAACTCGACGCGCAGTATAGCCTAAATTTAGGCTGAAATATAGGGATAAAATCGCCTTTAACTATGTAGCAGTAAAAGTGCGGTCGATTTTAAACACGTTTTTTCGCATAAAAAAATTTTGTGAAAAACAACCGTACTTTTGACTTATAAGCATTGAATTACGCCCTGCTAAGGCGTATAACCTACAGCGGAACTTTCACTTGAACATTTTATAAGCTATGACATTTGATACAACGCGCAATGCCGCTTTAACGGTGAAAACCCGCTATCCGCAACAAACAACCGATGTCACTTACCAACAGGGCAGCAATGTCATCTTTCACAGAACTTTTGATGCCTTTGAATATATGTACAAAAATTTTGATGGCAACTTGCTGATTCAATTTTGTCACCGTAAAGGCAGTGAAGATGGCGGAAAGCTGGTGTTTATTAATATGTTAACCGGGCAAACCCGCTTTTCCGTTAATCCGGAATTCGGCCGACAAAAAAACTTCAAATGGCGTAATAATCAACTCTTTGTGGTTTTCCCTTATGGTGAATTTGCCATTAACGAAGAAGGTAAACTGGCGGACAGAAGTGCTTTTTTGCGCGCTTGGGTGAAGACCGGCAGCATCGATATTATCCCGCCGCTTCGAGAGTTATTTGAAAACATCGATCAATCGTATGATGCCCTGCTTTGGTATCAATGCGAGCTGGATAGTTATATTTATAGCCATCAGCGTCATCTGCATGCACTCACCAAAATCAGTGAAGCGCTTAAATTAAAGGGCGAAATTTGTGAATACCAAAAAGATTATTACCGTGCTTTTCGTTCTTACACCTTAGCGATCAAAATCAACCCGCATTTAGATATTCAAAAAAATCTGGACAGGGTCGCCAGCTATCTGCATCCCGATTTAATAGATTCTGTGAATATGGCGCTTGGGTTATATGCTAACGCTATGATTCGTATGAATAAAGATGTGAAGAATACAGCTTACAAGAAATATAGTGTTAAATAGAAAGTTAGGCTAGAATGAGCGCCATTTAAAATACATGAAAAAGTGACCGCACTTTTTCCCTTTCCGACAAAAGGAATCCCAATGGATTATTTACAAATCGCTCGTGAAACCTTGAGCGTTGAAGAAAAAGCCCTCGGGCAATTAAACCAGAAATTAGATCGCACTTTTGCCGATGTCGTAGAATTAATCCTTGCCTGTGAAGGCCGTTTAGTAATCGGTGGCATCGGTAAATCCGGCTTGGTGGGGAAAAAAATGGTCGCCACCTTTGCTTCCACCGGTACACCGAGTTTTTTCCTACATCCTACGGAAGCCTTTCACGGCGATTTAGGCATGCTGAAACCCATTGATGTGGTCATGCTCATTTCCTACAGCGGAGAAACCGATGATGTCAACAAACTCATTCCAAGCCTAAAAAACTTCGGCAACAAAATCATTGCACTCACTTCCAATAAAAATTCCACTTTAGCGCGCCATGCGGATTATGTGTTGGACATTAGCGTAGAACGGGAAGTCTGCCCGAACAATCTTGCACCGACCACTTCCGTGGTTGTGACCATGGCATTAGGCGATGCATTGGCAGTTTGCTTAATGCGCGCCCGTGATTTCCAACCGGAAGATTTTGCGAAATTCCATCCGGGCGGAAGCTTAGGCCGCCGTTTGTTATGCCGTGTGAAAGATCAAATGCAAACCCGTTTACCGGTTGCCGCCTTAACGACCTCCTTCACCGATTGCTTAACCATTATGAACGAAGGGCGTATGGGCGTGGCGTTAGTCATGGAGCAACAGCAATTACGCGGCATTATCACCGATGGCGATATTCGTCGTGCATTAACGGCCAACGGTGCCAATACGCTTACCAAAACCGCACAGGAATTGATGACCTCTCATCCGAAAACCATTCATCAGGATACCTATTTATCTGAAGCAGAAAATTATATGAAAGCGCACAAAATTCATTCTTTGGTTGTGGTGGACGATGCGCAAAATGTCGTAGGATTAGTGGAGTTCTCAAGCTGATGACAACAGAATTACAAGAAAAATTAAAACAGGTGAAATTCGTTATCACCGATGTGGATGGCGTATTAACGGACGGTTTGCTGCACTACGATGCTAACGGCGAAGCGCTCAAAAGTTTTCATGTGCGCGATGGTTTAGGTATTCGGATGTTGATGGAAGCCGGCATTCAGGTCGCTGTGTTATCCGGACGTGATTCGGCAATTTTGCGCAAACGCATTGCCGATTTAGGCATTAAACTCGCTTTTTTAGGCAAGCTGGAAAAAGAAAGCGCCTGTTTTGAATTATGCCGCCAAGCCGGTGTTGAGCCGGAGCAAACGGCTTACATTGGCGATGACAGCGTTGATCTCCCCGCTTTCGCTATTTGTGGACTTTCCTTCGCGGTTGCCGACGCGCCGGAATATGTCAAAAACTGTGCCGATTACACCTTAGGTTTAGGCGGTGGCAAAGGCGCCTTCCGTGAAATGTCCGATATGATTCTAAACGCCCAAGGCAAAGCTGAAATTTACAATTCAGCTCAAGGATTTTTGAAGACGGCGAAAAAGATGGCGCAGTAAAAACGCCGTGGAAAACGACCGCACTTTTTGATTCATATCGTGGGCGGATATTAAATCCGCCCTACTTCGCTATTCATCCATTTCCACCATTCTTAAACAAAATTTTTATTTTTCTTGACTTTCAACTCTTGTACTAGTTTAATAGTGCAAAATTTATTTCATGCTTTTAAGGAAATGAGAATGTTTTCCGCTTTTATTCAAACTTTTACGCAAAACGTACCTTATCACAGCGACCCTACCGCCATTTTCGCCACATTATGTGAAAACAAACCGAATACGCTACTTTTAGAATCTGCTGAGATCTCCAGCAAAAACAGTCTGAAAAGTTTATTACTCGTTAACGCGGCCATAAAAATTTCCTGTTTGGGACAACGCGTGACTTTTCATGCGTTGACCGACAACGGTGCTGCAGTGTTACCGTTAATTGCGCAAAAGTTCTCGGCACAGGTAAACGTAAAATCCCAAACAAGCACCGAACTGCAAGTGGAATTCAAACCTGCCGACAATAATGCGGACGAAGACAGCAAATTATTGGCACACGGCATTTTCGACGGGTTGCGTTGTTTCACCGAACTTTATCAGGCAAGCTCGTTGCCGATTTTTTTAGGCGGGTTATTCGCCTATGACTTGGTGGCAAATTTCATTCCGATGGAAAACATCACTTTGCAAGATGATGGCATTACCTGTCCGGATTATTGCTTTTATTTAGCGGAACAATTACTGGTGATCGACCATCAATTGCAACAAGCGGAATTACAAACCTTTTGTTTTGCACAAAATGCGTTGGCTACGTTGCAACAGAACGCCCAAGAGATTGCCAAAAAACTCTTGGAAATTCGACCGCACTTAAGCCTCAAATCGGCTTCTACCGAGGTTGCCATTAATTTAGATGATGATAAATTCAAGAAAATTATTGAACGCCTGAAGCAACATATTTATTGCGGCGACGTGTTCCAAATCGTGCCGTCCCATCGTTTCTCCCTTGAATGCCCGAATACGTTGGCGACTTATCGTCAGTTAAAACAAAACAACCCAAGCCCGTATATGTTTTTTATTCAGGACGAGGATTTCACTCTATTCGGTGCCTCACCGGAAAGTGCCTTGAAATATTCGCAAACTACCCGTCAGTTGGAGATCTACCCGATTGCCGGTTCTCGTCCGCGCGGTTTTGATGCTGACGGCAATATCGATCCCGAATTAGATTCCCGTTTGGAACTGGAATTGCGTTTGGATCATAAAGAACAGGCGGAACATTTGATGTTGGTGGATTTAGCCCGTAACGACATCGCCCGTGTTTGCGAAAGTAAAACCCGCCATGTGAAAGATTTAATGCAGGTGGATCGTTATTCGCACATTATGCACCTTGTTTCTCGCGTTGTAGGTAAACTTCGCCCTGAACTGGATGCGCTACACGCCTACCAGGCTTGTATGAACATGGGTACGCTAACCGGTGCACCGAAAATCAAAGCCATGCAGTTAATTTATCAATTTGAACAACAAAAACGCCACAGTTACGGTGGTGCCGTAGGCTATTTACAATCTGATGGCAATTTTGACACCTGCATTGTGATTCGCTCCGCCTTCGTGCAAAACGGCATTGCCCATGTGCAAGCCGGTTGTGGCACGGTGTTGGATTCCGACCTGCAAATGGAAGCCGATGAAACCCGTCACAAAGCCCGTGCGGTCATCAACGCCATCGTACAAACCAATAAGAAAGCGAATCAATAGGAGTGACATCATGGCAACCATTTTATTTTTAGATAACTTTGATTCCTTTACTTACAATTTGGTGGATCAATTTCGCGGATTGGGACATCAGGTTCACATTTACCGCAATGATTGCGATTTAGCGATTTTAGAAAAAAACGCCTTGGCGCAACCGGATACGATTCTTGCCCTCTCCCCTGGGCCGGGCACACCGGATGAAGCGGGAAATATGATTCCGTTGATTAAGCGATTAATCGGCAAAGTACCGATGTTGGGTATTTGTTTGGGGCATCAAGCGTTAATCGAAGCCTTCGGTGGTAAAGTCGTTCACGCGGGTGAAATTTTGCACGGCAGAGTATCCAGAATTGAACACGACAATGAAGCCATGTTCAAAGGTTTGACCAACCCGATGCCGGTAGCGCGCTATCATTCCCTCATGGGAATTAATTTACCCGATGAATTGATTCCGAACGCCTCTTATAATGGCATTAATATGGCAATTCGCCACCGCACTTTGCCGATTTGTAGCTTCCAATTCCACCCCGAATCTATTTTAACGGTACAAGGGGCACAGTTATTGGCGCAATCGGTGGAATGGTTGTTGAAACGGAATTCATAAGCACGTAGCCTCGTTTCATAACTTGAACTTAAAAATTTAAGGCACGCGTCAGGAGACGCGCGCCATCAATAAATGAGATAAATAGGAAATACAATGATCACAGTATATGGCTTAAAACGCACCCTCTCCCCTCGCAAATCCGCTGTAGCAGAGGTGATTTATAACTGCCTGGAACTTGGCTTAGATGTTGCCAAAGGCAAGCACGCGCTTCGTTTTATTTGTTTGGAAGACGACGATTTTTACTATCCGCATACGACAAACCGCACCGACAATTACATGGTGATTGAAATCAATTTAATGCAAGGTCGTTTGGAACAAACCAAAAAACGTTTGATTAAAATGTTGTTCAGTGAATTTGAATACAAATTAGGCATTAGTCCGTTTGACGTGGAAATCACCATCAAAGAGCAACCGGCGCATTGTTGGGGCTTCCGTGGCATGACCGGCGATGAAGCGCGCGATTTGGATTACGATATTCATAAATAAGGACAAGGATGATGGAAAACCAAGCTCTATTAGAAAAACTTTATGGCGCACAAACCTTAACCGCCGCGGAAAGCGAAGCCTTATTTAATGCCATCATGTTGGGTGAATTAAGCAATGAACAAATCTCCGCCATGTTAGTGGCACTAAAAGTGCGTGGCGAAACCATCGATGAAGTCAACGGTGCCGTATTAGCCGCCGTTAAAAATGCCAAACCGTTTCCGACACCCGACTACCCCTTTGCCGACATCGTTGGCACCGATGGTGACGGCTCCAATACTATCAATATTTCTACGGCATCCGCTATCGTCGCAGCCGCTTGTGGTGCCAAAGTAGCAAAACACGGCAACCGTAGCGTTTCCAGTAAAACCGGTTCAAGCGATTTATTAACCGCATTGGGTGTCAATATCGCTATGTCAACAGAACAAGCCCGCAAAGCATTGGACGACATTGGTATCAGCTTCTTGTTTGCACAGCAATATCACCCCGGTTTTAAATATGTGGTGCCTGTACGCCAAGCCTTAAAAACCCGTACGCTCTTTAATATTCTTGGTCCGCTTACTAATCCGGCTCGTCCGAAACGTCAATTGCTCGGCGTTTATTCTCCTGAACTGATTGATATTTACGCCCAAACCGTTGCCCAATTAGGTCACGAACACACGATTATCGTGCACGGCAGTGGTTTAGACGAAGTGGCAATTCATGGCACTACAGAAGTAGCGGAAGTGCGTAACGGCGAGATTGAACGTTATACCCTAACTCCGCAGGATTTTGGCTTCCAAGTCAAACCGTTGGAAAGTTTGCGCGGTGGCGAACCAACAGAAAATGCGCAAATGATTACCGCACTTTTACAAGGCAAAGGCAAAACGGAACACAACCAAGCCGTTGCCATGAACACTGCACTATTATTAAAACTGTTCGGACAAGAAGACATTAAACAAAATGCACAATGGGTATTGGATGTGATTGCGCAAGGCAAGCCGTTTGAAACTTTACAGAAATTGACGACCTATTAATTTAAAGACCCGTTTTAAAAATAAGACATAAACATGATCACACAAGACTTTTCCAAACCACTTGAAACCGCTACGGTGTTACAAAAAATCGTGCTCGACAAAGCCGAATGGGTAAAAAACAAAGAAGCGGAATTTCCGTTAAGTGAATTTGAAAAAAACATTCAAAAATCCGACCGCTCTTTTTATGATGCGTTGGCAAAAGGCACGCACCAAAAACCGGCGTACATTTTGGAATGTAAAAAAGCCTCGCCTTCCAAGGGGTTGATTCGCAGTGAATTTAAACCGACAGAAATTGCGCAGATCTATAAACACTATGCCAATGCGATTTCTGTACTGACAGATGAAAAATACTTCCAGGGCGATTTTGCCTATATCAAACAAGTTTGCGACGTTGTCACACAACCGGTGTTGTGCAAAGACTTTATGATCAGCGAATATCAAGTTTATTTGGCGCGTTTTTACCAAGCCGACGCGATTTTACTCATGCTTTCGGTGGTGAACGACGAGACTTATCGCATCTTGGCAGATTTGGCACATTCTCTTGGCATGGGCGTGTTGACCGAAACCAGCAACGAAGAAGAATTTGAACGCGCCTTGGCGTTAGGGGCGAAAATTATCGGTGTGAATAATCGTAATTTGCATGATTTAAGCGTGGATTTAAACCGCGTGGTGGCATTAACCAACCGATATGCCGACCGCATTCCTTCCGACGTACGAATTATCAGTGAATCAGGCATTTACGATCATCAACAAGTACGCGAATTGCAACACGTTGCCCACGGCTTCTTAATTGGCAGCAGTTTAATGGGCAGTCCCGACTTAAACAACGCCGTGCGTGAAGTGATTTTTGGCGAAAACAAAGTGTGCGGTTTAACCCGTGCGCAAGACGTAAAAACCGTTTACGAAAGCGGCGCATTGTACGGCGGGCTGATTTTTGTCGAAAACTCCAAACGTTGTGTCAGTTTACGCCAAGCCCAAGAATTGGTGACAGCAGCCCCACTTCGCTTTGTGGGCGTGTTTCAAAATCAAGACATTGATTTTATCGTGAAAATCGCGCAGCAATTACAGCTCTATGCCGTTCAGTTACACGGCGATGAAACGTCGGCATTTATCACCGCACTTCGCACCGAATTGCCTGAAAGCATTCGCATTTGGAAAGCCATTTCCGTGGATGTAACCCATCAAAGTGCGGTGGTTTTTGACGACGTTTCTGAGATTGATCGTTTTGTTTTCGATAGCAAGTCAGGCGCACAACGAGGCGGTACAGGCGAAGTTTTCGATTGGTCGCTAATTCCTGCCCATCTGAAACATAAAATCCTTTTAGCCGGAGGCATCAATCCAAACAATATTGATGCGGCATTGGCACAACATTGTGTCGGTGTGGATCTGAATTCCGGCGTGGAAAGTGCTCCAGGTGTGAAAGATGCCGAAAAAGTGCGGTCGGTTTTTGCAAAGATTTTGTAATGTCAGGAAATCACAACACGAATGATGGTACTAAATGATGGCGCGCGTCTCCCGACGCGTGACCTTTCTCTTAATTCCAAAAAGCATTTTCTATGATAACAAGTGCATCAAGAAACGCGCTATCAAATTACAAAAAACATTTCTCTCCTCTACTCTAATTTTTCTTCTTTGCTCGAAATAGAATTATTATACCCATTTCCAGTTACAATTCGTTAACAAATGAGAATAAATCTCAATTAGGTAATAAAAACAACAAGTTAAATCGCATTTTCTTACAAAAAGTAAGGATGTTTTTGACAATGATCAATTAAATTTCCATTTCACGGGAATATCATACGCAAGATAACCATACGAATAATATGCCAATTGGAGTGATAATATGCAAAAAAGTGATGGATTATTTTCTGCCTTAGCAGAAGTTTCCCGTCGGGATTTCATGAAATTATGTACCGCACTTGCGGCAACCATGGGATTAAGCTCAAAAGCCGGTGCGGAGATGACCGCCGCTTTAACCGAACCGAAACGTCCGCCGGTGTTATGGATTGGCGCGCAAGAATGTACGGGGTGTACCGAATCCTTACTACGCGCTACCCACCCAACGGTAGAAAATTTGGTATTGGAAATGATTTCTTTGGAATACCATGAAACCCTTTCCGCCGCCTTTGGTGAGCAAGCCGAAGACAATAAACACAATGCCATTAAACAATATTACGGCAAATATGTCTTGGTGGTTGACGGTTCTATTCCGATGAAAGACGGTGGCGTTTATTGCATGGTAGCAGGCAAACCGATTGTGGAACACATTCGCGAGGCCGCCAAAGGCGCTGCTGCCATCATCGCCATTGGTTCTTGTGCCGCGTGGGGCGGCGTACCTTCCAGCGGTGGTAACCCAACCGGTGCAAGCAGCTTATCTGAAGTATTACCAAAAGGCACACCGGTTATTAATATTCCGGGCTGTCCACCAAATCCACATAACTTCCTTGCGACAGTCGCTTACATTCTGACTTATAAGAAATTGCCGGCAATGGACAAACTTAATCGTCCGTTATTCGCTTACGATCGCTTAATTCATGAAAACTGCTATCGCCGTCCACATTTTGATGCCGGACGTTTTGCTAAAGAATACGGCGATTACGGTCATCGTCACGGCTGGTGTTTATATCATCTCGGTTGTAAAGGGCCGGAAACTTACGGCAACTGCTCTACCTTAGAATTTTGTGATGTCGGCGGCAATAACTGGCCGGTAGGTATCGGGCACCCTTGCTATGGCTGTAATGAAAAAGGCGTAGGCTTTACCAAAAGCATTTTCCAATTATCCAGCGTGGAAAATCCAACTCCTCGGGTGGAAAAACCGGATGTCAATAATGCGGAAGGTTCAAGTGCCAGCATGACGGCAATCGGTTTATTAGGCGGTGCGGCCGCAATTTTGGCCGGGGTCAGTGTTGTCACCTTACGGGAACTTAGTATTCAACACAAAGCCCGTGCAGCCGTCAAAGCCGCAGAAAAAGCAGAGAAAAAACAACAAACAGGTAAATCAAATGGATAGACGCAATTTTTTAAAAGCAGGTTTGCTTGGTGGCGTTGCGGTAGGTTTGCCTGTCAGTAAAACGCAGGCAAGCGAAAATTTACCGCCCATTCCGACCGCACTTGGCATGTTGTACGACTCCACTCTTTGTGTGGGTTGCCAAGCTTGTGTGGCGGAATGTCAGCAAGTCAATAAAACCGCAGTGAATCCCAAAGGCGAACAAACCTGGTCAAACAACGACAAACTTACGCCGTTCACCCGCAATATCATTCAAGTTTGGTCGGATGGCGACGGCAAAAATAAAGACCAAACAGACAACGGCTATGCTTACATTAAAAAACAATGTATGCACTGCGTTGACCCGAACTGTGTTGCCGTTTGCCCTGTTCAAGCCTTAACGAAAGATCCGAAGACCGGCATTGTGAAATACGACCCCGACATTTGCACGGGCTGTCGTTATTGCATGGTAGGTTGCCCTTTTGACGTACCGAAATACGATTACGACAACCCATTCGGCGAAATCAGCAAATGTGAACTGTGCAATCAAAAAGGTTTGGAACGCATTGACAAAGGCGAACTGCCGGGTTGCTGTCATGTTTGCCCGACCGGCGCCATTATTTTTGGTACCCGTGAAGAGTTATTGGCGGAAGCCAAACGTCGTTTGCATTTAATTCGCGGCACGGAATATGACTATCCGCGCCAACACGTTAACAGTACCGATAAATATCGCGCTACTGTGCCGGCGTATCAATATCACATTTACGGCGAAACGGAAGGCGGTGGTACACAAGTGTTAGCCTTAAGCGGCGTACCTTTCGAAAATCTCGGCTTACCGCCACTAGATGAAGTTGCCACGGGAACCCGAGCAGCACATTTACAACATTTTCTCTATCGCGGTTTGGCATTGCCATTAGTGGCACTTGCAGGTTTAACCTTTATGACTTACAAAAATATGCATGGTGATAAGATTGCCGAGCGTATTGCGGCTCAAAAAGAAGCGATGCGTCAGGCACGTAAAGAAATCGAAGAAGCGGAGGATGATGATCATGAGTAATCCACGTCCGGTGGGCGGTCGTTTAATTTCCGCCGCTATTCTCTTTTTTGCCCCCCTTGCCGTACTTTGTATTTTATTGATTGTAAAACGGTTGGTCTTCGGGATTGGTTCCGTAACTGCTCTTAACGGCGGTTATCCTTGGGGGTTATGGATTGCCTTTGACTTGCTCGTCGGTACAGGATTTGCCTGTGGTGGTTGGGCTTTGGCTTGGGCGGTGTATATTTTCAATAACGGGAAATATCACGCTCTCGTGCGTCCTGCCCTGCTTGCCAGTTTATTCGGCTATTCCCTCGGCGGTTTATCTATCACCATTGATATGGGGCGTTATTGGCACTTGCCGTATTTCTACGTTCCGGGACAGTTCAACACCAATTCCGTGTTGTTTGAAACGGCATTTTGTATGACCGTGTATATCATTGTGGTGACCTTGGAGTTTGCCCCAGTATGGCTCGGTTTCCTCGGCTTGAAAAAATGGTTTAATAAACTCAATAAAATCATGTTTTTCATTATTGCCTTGGGTGCCTTGTTGCCGATGATGCACCAATCTTCCATGGGGTCTTTAATGATTGTGGCTGGCCATAAAGTGCATCCGGTATGGCAAAGTTATGAAGTCTTACCGATTCTCTCCTTGCTCACTGCTTTCATTATGGGCTTCTCTATCGTCATCTTTGAAGGTTCCTTAGTGAAAGCCGGTCTTGCAGGAAAAACACCTGACGAACGTCATTTATTCACTCAATTGGCACGAGTTACCGCAGGCTTGATCTTCTGTTTCCTTGTGGTACGTTTCGGCGAATTGATTTATCACGACAAACTACAACTGGTGTTCGGTTTTGACAAACTAACCAAATTTGAAGCGTGGATGTTCTGGATGGAAGTTTGGCTAATGGTTTTACCATTGTTAACCCTCTTCCTTGGTGAGAAAAAATCCGACTCCCGTTGGTTGTTTATTTCGGCACTCAGCATGTTACTCGGCGCCGCATTATGGCGGATGAACTACTCGCTTATCATGTATAACCCGGGCAACGGCTATAAATATTTCCCATCAGCGGAAGAATTGTTGATCTCAATCGGTTTCGTGTCCATTGAGGTTTGTGCCTATATTTTAATCATTCGTCTGTTCCCGGTCTTGCCGGTCTTTAAAGAAAAACACACAGAAGAATCAGAAAAAATCATTGCCGAAAAAGCGGCATTCAGTAAAAAACTTAGCGGAGCAGAATAATGTCAGAAAAAAAACGTATCTCAATTGACCCGATTACCCGTATTGAGGGGCATTTACGTATTGATTGCGAAATTGAAAACGGTGTTGTTACCAATGCTTGGTCTTCCGGTACCATGTGGCGTGGTATGGAAAATATTGTAAAAGGTGCCGATCCGCGTGATGCATGGATGATTATGCAACGTATCTGTGGCGTATGTACCACTGTACACGCGATTATCAGCGTGCGTGCCGTAGAAGATGCTATTGGTGCTAAAGTACCAGTCAATGCACAATATATTCGTAACATGATTCTTGCAGCACACAGTATTCACGACCATATTGTACATTTCTATCAACTCTCCGCCATGGACTGGGTGGATATCACCGCCGCCCTGAAAGCGGATCCGGAAAAAGCGGCAGATATGCTAAAAGGCGTTTCCACATGGTCGTTAAATAGCGCCAATGAATTCCGCAATGTACAGAAAAAAGTTCAGGCGTTGGTAGATAGCGGACAGCTCGGTATTTTCGCTAACGGTTATTTCGGTCATGCTGCAATGAAATTGTCGCCGGAAGTAAACCTCATTGCCGTAGCGCACTATTTACAAGCCCTTGAATGCCAACGTGATGCAAACCGTGTCGTAGCATTGCTCGGCAGTAAAACACCGCACATCCAAAACTTGGCTATCGGTGGCGTGGCGAACCCGATTAATTTGGATTCCCAAGCCGTGCTTAATCATGAACGTCTAATGTTCGTGAAAGCTTGCATTGATCGCTTAGGCGATTTTATCAACCAAGTTTATAAAATCGATGCTGCCGTATTTGCGGCTTTCTATCCGGAATGGCTGAGTCTTGGCAAAACGTCCGGTAACTACTTAGCCGTGCCGGAATATCCAATTGATGCGGATAATTCTAAATTCGTGTTGAAAGGCGGTTATGTTGAAAACAGCGATTTATCCACTTTCCGCGCCATTGACAACCAAAAAGACGAGTTCGTCGTAAAAGGCATTAAAGAAAGCGGTAAACACGCTTGGTATGAAGACGACGAACCGCTCGAACCTTGGGTGGGTTTAACCCGTCCGAAATACACCGGTTGGCAAGATGACGGCAAATATTCTTGGGTAAAAGCGCCGACCTTCTACGGCAAAGTGGTAGAAGTCGGTCCGCTCGCCTATTTAATTTGCGGCTTGGCGGCGAATGACAAACCAACCGTTACCCATTTCAACGAATTAAAAGGCATTTATGAAAAATTGACCGGTAATACCTTAACCACCGACCAATTACACTCCACCCTTGGACGCATTATCGGTCGTACAGTCCATTGCTGTGCACTAAATGACATTCTAGGTACACAATGGCAAATGCTCATTGATAACATCGCCAAAGGCGACACTACCGCTTATATCAAAACTGACATTCCGGCAAGCGGCGAATTCCGTGGTGTTGGCTTCGGTGAAGTACCACGCGGTATGCTTTCTCACTGGGTTGTTATTAAAGACGGCCGTATTGAAAACTACCAAGCGGTTGTACCATCTACATGGAATGCAGGTCCACGTAACGAACAAGACCAAATGGGCCCTTATGAGCTTTCCATTATCGGTACACCGGTGGCGGATCCGACTAAGCCGTTAGAAGTGGTTAGAACTATTCACTCTTTCGACCCTTGTATGTCCTGCGCCGTGCACGTTGTTAACACAGAAAACGGCGAAGTGACTGAAGTGAAGGTGTTGTAATGAAGCCGTTAATTCTTGGTGTCGGCAATATTTTGTTAAGTGATGAAGGCGTGGGGGTGCGTGTTGTACAGGAGCTTGAAAAACGCCCTGAAATTCAACCGCACTTTGATGTCATCGACGGCGGCACTTGTGGCATGGAATTACTGGATGCGATGGCCAATCGCGAGTATTTGATTATTGTCGATGCCGTGCTTGCTAATAAACAACCGGGAGAAATTATCGTGTTGCATGACGATCAAGTGCCAACCTTTTTCTCCCGCAAAATTTCGCCGCACCAACTCGGCATTTGTGATGTGCTTTCCGCCATGAAATTAACGGACGAATTCCCCAAACACCTTTGCCTTATCGGCATCCAACCGGAATCGCTAGAATCTGGAATTGGCTTGACGGAAACAATACAAAAAGCATTACCGAATGTTTTTACAACCTTGAATCAAGTGATTGCTGAATATGGTTTGAATCTAGACGCCCCTCTTTAGAAAAGAGGGTAATTAATAGAGACAAGAGTTAAATCTCCCCTAACCCCTCTTTACAAAAGAGGGGAACTTTATTTAAGGTTTCGCCTGTTATTCTTTAATCCCCTGATAGCGCGTCTCTGACGCGTGCTTATTTATGAATATTTTCGGTAGGCATCGGGAGATGCCACCGACACTCTGTGAAAAATGAACCATGTACCGACACGAAAAAACACCTGACAAAAAGCAAGACTTTTTGAACGTTGGCTTTGCCAAGGGCTCCGAAGGAGCAAGTAAAAATTCCACCGCACTTTTAACTCAAATTGACGGTTTTGAAGAAAATCCGACGGATATTTTTCTTACCGAAATGCAAAACATTGTGCCTGAAATGCAAGATCTGCCGTTCTACCACAAAGGTATTGAATGCTTCTGCCCTAAGTTTGTTTTATTTGAAGAACAATGGATCGGCACGGTATTAACACCATGGATGATTAGCGTTGTCATTCTGCCCGGCCCTCAACAACAATGGGAACCGCGTGAATTAGGCGATAAACTCACCGTACAACTGCCCTACAAAGCGCTAACCTTCACCGTCAGTGGCGTTGAAAACGTCCCGCAATATTTAAGCTGTTCTTTGCACTCACCTCTTGACCCGAATCTGACTAACGAACAAGCCGTTCAACTCACGCAAGATTGTTTGCGTATGGTTTTATCCATGCCGACAAAACAGCCGACATTTGATCCAGATCGCCGAAACCTGTTTAAGGCCATGATAAAATAGACGCAATTTTCAAATGGAGTGAAAGAATTATGTGTTTAGGAGTTCCCGGGCAAATCGTCCAAATCGGTGACAGCGCCCTACAACTCGCCACCGTGGATGTCTGCGGCGTACAACGCCAAGTCAACATTTCCCTTATCTGCGATAGCGACCCGCAGTCCCTTCTCGGTAAATGGGTTCTCGTCCACGTTGGCTTCGCCATGAGCATTATCGACGAAGAAGAAGCCAAACAAACCCAAGAAGCCCTACTTGCCATGAGCCAGTTAGAACATGAAGTGGGCGATTTTTTAGGGTTGAATCAGGGGTGATTTAAAGGAAAGTGCGGTCGGAAATTTGAGTGTTTTTTAGAAAAATGATTGGGAATTTGACCGCACTTAACTAAGACTCAGATTTTTTTAATTACCATAAATTCTATAGGAGTATACAATGGGAGTTCAGCAAGTTGACTTACTATCATCCATTAATGAATATCTAAATATTTTTAATAAAATAATAGGATTAGTAATAGTACTTTTTGTGCCATGTTGTTTTATCAAGAGAACAGGCTCATCCTTTTCGCTGCTGCATAAGATATCATTTCTAATATTAAAAAACTTCAAAAAAACTAAAATTGATGATTTTATTAATGAAATATTAGATATTGAAAGATTCAACTTCTTATATAACAAAAATGCAATTTCCTTAGAACAAAAGAATAAATTTGAGAATTGGATAAGAAAATACTCCCTAGATTTTAGGCTAATCACAAAAGTAGGTAAACTACTGGATATGGAGTCACTAAAACTAAAAAGTCATAAAAAGAAATATGCTTTATCAATTATAGCATTCTTATTATTTTCATTGATAACATTAGCTTCTTTACCGATTTTAATTTCATTTATCAATAAGGATTCTGTGCTTCTTAAATTTGAAAATAGCAGTTGGTTTTGGATAAACCAATATGAAGCTAAACAATATAAATTTCTGGATCAAGAAAAAAATATTTGGGTAATCACACCTGAGACCTGTCAAAAAAATATTGTTATAAGTGAAGATATATTATCTCAAGAATACCAAAAAATTATCTGTAACGCATTTACTGATCAAGATGATATAAGATACATATCAAAATCAATAAAAAGTCAAAAATATAGTTCTATATTTCTCACTACTTTTTTATTGCTAATAATTTCATTCTCGTATAAAGAGATGAGTAAACTAGATAACAATTTTAAATGCAGAAAAATGATATTCCAAAAGATAAAAAAATATAGAAAAAACAGAAAACTATCCTCACATAGATAATAATACTCTGCTAGCCCAAGCGTGGGAACGTTTGCCTCCTGCTGGCGCAAGCGTCCTTCGCTTGTGCCTTTTTGATTTCCACCAATATATATTTTCAGCCCAAGCGTGGACGATTGCGCTATCGTACGGAGGCACGCGTCAGGAGATGCGCGCCATCAATGCACTCTTGATAATATTTAACCCACACAAAAAACATCTTAAAAATCCACCGCACTTTCCTTTCTCTCACGCTTCCATCTACCCAAATTATGATCTTTATCACGGTTTTACTAAAACGAATCCATTAAAATAAAATCTTCTCTTTTTTCAAACAAATAAGGAAGCAAATGATGAGTCCCACAGAACTTATGGGTGAAGGAATTAATCTGATGTTTTCAGGGATGGGTTTTGTGTTGGTCTTTTTGCTCATTTTAATTTGGGCAATTGGGCTGATGTCTAAACTTATCAACCGATTTTTTCCCGAACCTCAACCCGCACTAAAAACTTCCCAAAATTCCACCGCACTTTCTGCGGCACCTACCGACGATTTTGAGCGTTTGCTCCCTGTGATTGCAGCGGCTATCGCGCACCATCGCCGTACCCAACAGTTCAAATAAAATAAGGATTTTACTATGACTAAAAAAATTAAAATGACCGAACTGGTGCTTCGTGATGCCCACCAATCACTTTTCGCAACCCGCTTGCGTCTTGATGATATGCTGCCAATTGCCCATGAATTAGACGACATCGGCTATTGGTCACTGGAAGCTTGGGGCGGTGCGACCTTTGATAGTTGTATTCGTTTTTTGGGTGAAGATCCGTGGGTGCGTTTACGTGAGTTGAAAAAAGCCTGCCCGAAAACCCCGTTGCAAATGTTATTGCGCGGTCAAAACCTGCTAGGTTATCGCCATTATGCCGATGACGTAGTGGAACGTTTCGTAGAACGTTGCGTAGCAAACGGCATGGACGTGTTCCGCGTGTTTGATGCGCTCAATGACCCGCGTAATATGAAAGCGGCGTTGCAAGCCGTGCGTAAATTCGGCGGTCATGCACAAGGGACATTAAGTTACACCACAAGCCCGGTACACACCATGCAAACCTGGCTCGATACCACCGAACAACTCCTTGAAATCGGTATCGACAGCTTGGTCATCAAAGACATGTCAGGTATTTTGAACCCGATGGCAGCAGCAGAGTTAGTGCGCGAAATTAAAAAACGTTTCGACGTGGAATTGCATTTGCACTGCCACTCTACCACCGGTATGGCGGAAATGGCGCTATTAAAAGCCATTGAAGCGGGCGTGGACGGTGTGGATACAGCGATTTCTTCTATGTCCGGCACTTACAGCCACCCGGCAACCGAATCCATGGTAGCGACCTTACAAGGCACCGAATATGACACCGGTTTGGATATTCCGCGTTTGGAAAAAATCGCCGCCTATTTCCGTAATGTACGTAAAAAATATGCCAAATTTGAAGGTCAACTACGTGGCGTAGATAGCCGTATTTTAGTGGCACAAGTGCCGGGCGGTATGCTCACAAACTTGGAAAACCAACTAAAACAACAAAACGCCTCCGATAAATTAGACTTGGTATTGGACGAAATTCCACGTGTGCGCAAAGATTTGGGTTACATTCCATTAGTGACTCCGACATCACAAATCGTTGGTACTCAAGCGGTAATTAACGTGCTCACAGGCGAACGTTACAAAACCATCGCCAAAGAAACCGCCGGTATTTTAAAAGGTGAATACGGTAAAACACCTGCACCGGTAGATAGTGCGTTACAAGCTCACGTATTAGAAGGGGCTGCACCAGTAACTGACCGTCCTGCCGATCACATTGCACCTGAAATGGCGAAAATTGAAGCTGAAGTTGCAGAACAAGCTAAAGCGAAAGGCGTGAAATTGGCAGACAACGCCGTAGATGGTGCTTTAATCGTGGCGCTCTTCCCTCAAATTGCATGGAAATTCTTAGAAAACCGCAACAACCCTGCCGCCTTTGAACCAGCCCCAACCGGCAATGAAAGTGCGGTGGAAAATAAACCAGTTTCTAAAGCTGCACCAACTGTTTCTGGCTCTGCTGTTTATACCGTGGAATTGGAAGGCAAAGCCTTTGTGGTGAAAGTAAGCGAAGGCGGCGATATTTCTCATGTGGCGACTACAGATCCTCAAGCTGCGCCGCAAGCCGCCCCGGCACCAGGGCCAACCAGTGGTGGCACACCGGTGACTGCGCCGATGGCGGGTAATATTTGGAAAGTCGTCGCCACTGAAGGTCAAACCGTGGCTGCGGGCGATGTGTTGTTTATTTTGGAAGCCATGAAAATGGAAACCGAAGTGAAAGCCGCACAGGCCGGCACCGTGCGTGGCATTTGCGTCAAAGCCGGTGACGCCGTAGCGGTGGGCGACACTGTGATGACCTTAGCGTAAGGAATGGCCTATGGAGAGTATTATTGCGTTAATTAAAGGGATGGGCATATTCCATCTGCAATGGGGGCAAGCGGTGATGATCGCCGTGAGCCTGCTGTTGCTATGGCTTGCCATTTCGCGCAAATTTGAACCATTGTTGTTGCTACCAATCGGTTTCGGCGGATTATTGTCAAATATTCCCGAAGCCGGCCTTGCTATGACGGCTTTGGAGAATTTGCTTCATCTCGGTTCGCCTGAGCAAATTGCGGTGATTGCCGGGAAATTAGGCGTAGCCTCTGATCCGACACTTATCAAAACCGCTCTTGCCACAGCGTCCGGTTCCACCGTGCATCAACTGGAAGCCTTGTCTATGGACATGGGCTATAGCGCAGGTATTTTGGCATTGTTCTATAACGTCGCCATCGGCTACGGCATCGCCCCATTGGTCATTTTTATGGGTGTAGGTGCTATGACGGATTTTGGCCCGTTATTGGCAAATCCGAAAACCTTGTTGCTCGGTGCTGCCGCGCAATTTGGTATTTTCGCTACGGTGCTCGGCGCATTAACATTGAATTATTTCGGTATTATCGAATTTACGCTACCACAAGCCGCTTCCATCGGTATTATCGGTGGTGCGGATGGTCCGACGGCGATTTACCTCACCAGTAAACTTGCGCCTGAATTGCTCGGTGCGATTGCCGTTGCAGCCTATTCCTACATGGCATTAGTGCCGTTAATTCAGCCACCGATCATGAAAGCCTTAACCACAGAAGAAGAACGCAAAATTCGTATGACGCAATTGCGCCATGTGAGCAATCGGGAAAAAATCTTATTCCCTGTTATTTTGCTCTTACTTGTCGGCTTACTCTTACCGGATGCCGCACCATTGCTCGGGATGTTCTGTTTCGGTAATCTCATGCGCGTCAGTGGCGTAGTAGAACGTTTAAGCGACACTACACAAAACGCCTTGATTAACATTGTGACCATCGTGCTTGGCTTGTCTGTAGGCTCCAAACTGATTGCCGATAAATTCTTGCAACCGCAAACTCTGGGAATTTTAATTCTTGGCGTGATTGCTTTCGGAATCGGTACCGGCAGCGGCGTATTAATGGCGAAATTGATGAACAAGTTCAGTAAGAACAAAATCAATCCGCTCATTGGTTCTGCCGGAGTGTCTGCCGTGCCAATGGCGGCGCGCGTATCCAATAAAGTCGGTTTGGAAGCGGATCACCAAAACTTCCTGCTCATGCACGCCATGGGGCCGAACGTGGCCGGCGTTATCGGCTCGGCAATTGCTGCAGGTGTCATGTTAAAATATGTCGGTACGTTGATGTAACGTTAAAAAATGTTGCGAAAACCCACCGCACTTTTTAAATCAAATCATGGCGCAAGCGTATTTCGCTTGTGCCTTTTTTATTTGCTAAGCATGCTGAATATCGGCACAAGTGTGCTGATGCTTTCGTCATAGTTTAATTTCCCAACGAGTGCCTTTTTATTTCAGTTAACATCCATCTCAAAAAACAACCGCACTTTGATCGGCTCTCCTCTTGCAAATTTCTTGATAAAAGTTCTATATTTTTTTTGTACTAGTGTAGTAGTATATTTCACATTCATGCAAAAGTGCGGTTGTTTTTCTAACTGAATTTCACAACGCACGGATTTAATAGAATAAGGAGAGATAATAATGACAAGAATTGCATTGGTTACCGGAGCGACAGCCGGGTTTGGCAACGCTATTTGTCGTACCTTATTAAACGCCGGTTATTTGGTCATCGGTACCGGAAGAAGACACGAACGCTTAGCACAACTGAAACAGGAATACGGCCAGCATTTCCTTCCCCTCGCTTTTGACATTTCTGATCGTAACGCCACAGAAGCAGCCCTGAAATCGCTTCCTCCAGAATGGCAAGCCATCGATTTATTAGTGAATAATGCAGGGCTTGCTCTTGGAATGGAATCTGCCGACAAAGTAAACTTAGACGATTGGGAAAAAATGATTAACACCAACGTGAAAGGCTTAGTGACCATGACACGTTTAGTATTGCCGCAAATGGTAGCGCGTAACCAAGGCCACATCATCAATTTAGGCTCTATCGCAGGAAGTTATGCTTATCCCGGCGGCAACGTTTATGGCGGCACTAAAGCTTTTGTTAAACAATTCAGTTTAAACCTACGCGCTGATTTGGCCGGTACCAATATTCGTGTTTCGAATGTAGAACCTGGGCTTTGCGGCGGTACAGAATTTTCCAATGTGCGCTTTAAAGGCGATGACGCCCGTGCAGATAAGTTGTATGAAAACGTGCAATATGTGACGCCACAAGACATCGCTAATATTGTGTTGTGGCTCAACCAACAGCCGGAACACGTTAACATTAACCGCATTGAAGTGATGCCAACGGCACAAACTTTCGCACCACTAAATGTTGCAAGAAATTAATAGATAAATAAAGGAAACAGAATGTCAGAGACAATTTTAAACCCTTATTTCGGTGAGTTTGGCGGTATGTATGTGCCGGAGATTCTCGTACCGGTGCTACAAGAATTAGAAAAAGCGTTTGTTGAAGCTAAAGATGATCCGGAATTCCAACGTGAATTTCAGGATTTATTGAAAAATTATGCCGGCAGACCGACCGCACTTACCCTTTGCCGTAATTTAACCAAAGGCACAAAAGCGAAAATTTATTTAAAACGTGAAGATTTGCTTCACGGTGGCGCCCATAAAACCAACCAAGTATTAGGTCAAATTCTGCTTGCTAAACGCATGGGAAAAACGCGTATTATTGCAGAAACCGGTGCCGGTCAACACGGTGTGGCGACAGCCCTTGCCTGTGCGATGTTGGGGATGCCTTGTCGTATTTATATGGGCGCGAAAGACGTAGAACGTCAATCTCCAAACGTATTCCGTATGCGTTTAATGGGCGCTGAAGTGGTTCCGGTACAAAAAGGCTCTTGTTCCTTAAAAGATGCCTGCTGTGAAGCTATGCGTGATTGGTCGGCAAATTATGAAAACACTCATTATCTGCTAGGTACGGCGGCAGGCCCTCACCCATTCCCAACCATTGTGCGTGAATTCCAAAAAATGATTGGCGAAGAAACCAAACGTCAAATTTTAGAAAAAGAAGGTCGTTTACCGGATGCCGTGATTGCTGCGGTAGGTGGCGGCTCAAACGCTATCGGTATGTTTACGGATTTCATTGATGAACCGAATGTGCGTCTAATTGGCGTAGAACCTGGCGGTCACGGCATTGAAAGCGGTGAACACGGCGCGCCGTTAGGCCATGCGAAAGTGGGGATTTATTTCGGCATGAAATCGCCGTTAATGCAAACGGAAGACGGCCAAGTGGAAGAATCCTACTCGATTTCTGCGGGATTGGACTTCCCTTCTGTCGGCCCGCAACACGCCTATTTGCAAAGCATTGGGCGCGCGGAATACCCAAGCATTACCGATAACGAAGCCCTAAATGCGTTCCAAGCACTGGCAAAACATGAAGGCATTATTCCTGCATTAGAAAGCTCTCACGCGTTGGCGCAGGCGTTAAAAATGATTCATCAGGAGCCGAATAAAGAACAAATTTTGGTGGTGAATTTATCCGGTCGTGGCGATAAAGACATTTTCACCGTAGATAAAATTTTAAACGAAAAAGGAATGCAATTATGAGCCGTTTTGAAACCACATTTGCCCAATTAAGCGCGAAAAATGAAGGCGCATTCGTTCCTTTCGTTACCTTATGCGACCCGACCTTTGATCGTTCTTTTGAAATTATTTGTACCCTCGTCGATAACGGCGCGGACGCATTGGAATTGGGCTTTCCGTTTTCTGATCCGTTATTAGACGGTCCTGTTATTCAGGCAGCCAATAATCGTGCGCTCAATGCGGGCCATAGCACGGAAGACAGCTTTAAATTGCTTGCCAAAGTGCGGTCAAAATACCCGGAGATTCCAATTAGTCTGTTGCTTTGCGCTAATTTAATTTTTGCCAAAGGCTTGGATAATTTTTATCAACGTTGTGCGGAGGTCGGTGTGGATGCCGTTTTAGTGGCGGACATTCCATTATTGGCAAAAGAAGACTATGTCCAAGCAGCCAAAAAACACGGTGTTCAACCTGTCTTTATTTGCCCGCCGAATGCGGATGCCAAAACGGTGCAAGGTGTGGCTGAAAATAGCGAGGGCTATACTTATTTGGTTTCTCGTGCGGGCGTTACCAGCGCAGAAAATCAAAGTCATGCGACTAACTTAGATACCCTTGTAGAGCAACTCAAAGCTCACCATGCCCCGCCTATCCTACAAGGTTTCGGCATTGCCCAACCGTTGCAAGTAAAAGAAGCGCTTCAACTCGGTGCAGCCGGCGCGATTTCCGGTTCGGCGACAGTAAAAATTATTGAGCGAAACTTAGATAATCATGCTCAGTGTCTGAGCGAACTTGGCGAGTTTGTTCGCAATATGAAAGCGGCAACAAAATAACGTAAAAAGTCACCGTACTTTTCCTTTCCCTTACCAAAGGCTGATGTCAATTCAGCCTTTTTCTTTACAATTTATTAACTCATTGAGCTTATTCATAAAACAAGTGCGGTTCAATTTTTTCACCTTTTTTGATCGTGAGAATTCTATTTTTAGATGTTATTATAAATAGGATTTATTATCATTATCGATAACATTATAAAAATTAAGGGATTTTTATGAACGAAACTCAGGTTATTTTGCCAATCACCGATCCTAACCGACCGGATTTTGCTTGGCTTAATGAAGACAGCAAACTGTTTTTGCAGCGTGGTTATCTATTGGAAGGCACTTCTGCTCTAGAGCGTATTCGCTTTATTGCCGAGTATGCCGAACAAAAATTGGGCATTGAAGGTTATGCAGAAAAATTTTATCACTACATGGCGCGCGGCTATTACTCGCTTTCTTCACCAATTTGGTCGAATTTCGGTTTGGATCGCGGGCTAAGTATTAGCTGCTTCGGTTCTTACATCGGCGATTCTATTAATGCCATTATGTCTACCGTGGCAGAAATCGGCGTGATGAGTAAGCTCGGCGGGGGCACATCAGGCTATTTTGGTGACATTCGTCCGCGCGGCTCCAACATTACCAATAACGGTAAATCCAATGGTTCCTTTGCTTTCACCAAACTGTTTGAGGCGACCATCGACACCATCAGCCAAGGCACCAGCCGTAAAGGCATGTTCGCCGGTTATATCGATATCGATCATGGTGATATTGAAGAATGGTTAGATATTCACACCGAGGGCAACCCGATCCAACTCATGTATTACGGCGTCTGTGTCAGTCATGAATGGTTGGAAAGCATGAAAGCCGGCGATCCGTACAAACGCCAAATTTGGGCAAAATTGTTACAACGTAAGACAGAAACGGGCATTCCATATATTTTCTTTAAAGACAACGCCAATGCGGGACGCCCGGACGTGTATAAAGATCGCAATATGATGATTCACGCATCTAATTTATGTAGCGAAATCGCTCTGCCATCCAGCGAAGATGAAAGTTTCGTGTGCTGTTTGTCTTCCATGAATCTACTCTATTTTGACGAATGGAAAGACACCGATGCACCGGAAGTGCTGACTTATTTCTTGGACATAGTCATGAGTGAATTTATCGCGCAAAGCGCCAATATTCAATTTATGGACAGAGCCAATAAATTCGCCCGTCGTCACCGCGCTTTGGGCTTGGGGGTGTTGGGTTGGCATAGTTATTTGCAATCAAAAAACATGGCTTTTGACAGTTTTGAAGCCATGCAGCACAACAATATGATTTTTAAATTGTTACAAGAAAAAACCTTAAAAGCCTCTAAGGAACTGGCGCAGCGTTTCGGTGAGCCCGAAATTCTGAAAGGTTACGGACGCCGCAACACCACACTTATGAGCGTGGCACCGACAAAATCCAGTAGCTTTATTTTAGGCAGCGTTTCGCCATCCATTGAGCCATTTAAATCCAATTATTACGTGAAAGATTTGTCCAAAATTAAAGTGGTTTATAAAAATCCCTTCTTGGAAGCCTTGCTTAAACGTAAAGGGCTGGATCGCGATGACATTTGGGAAAGTATTTTGCTTAACGATGGCTCGGTGCAACATTTAACGGAATTAACGGAAAATGAGAAAGAAGTCTTCAAAACTTTCTCGGAAATCAGCCAGCTTTCCGTGATTCAACAAGCTGCGCAACGTCAGAAATATATCGACCAAGGGCAAAGCGTGAATATTATGGTGCATCCCGCAACGCCGGCAAAAGACCTAAATCAGCTTTACCTCACTGCTGAAGAACTGGGTTTAAAATCCATTTATTATCAATACAGCATGAGTGCGGCGCAAGTGTTCAATCGAAACCTATTGAATTGCAGTAGCTGTGAAGGTTAAAAAACGCTGAAAAATTTCACCGCACTTTTCATCCTATTAAAACAACGATGGCGCGACTTTCTGGTTCGTGCCAAATTTTATAAAACAGATTGGTAGCCTGCCGTTAATAATATATAAATCACGAGGATTACAAAATGAATGCCACCCAAAAACGCAGCTTGTTTATTCCACGCTTTGAAATTAAACCTTACGAATATCCGGAACTTTTAGAATTTAAAGACGCCATTCGCCACTCTTATTGGTTACACACGGAATTTAATTTCACCGGAGATATTCAGGATTTCCGTACACATATCAGCGATGTGGAACGCGCCGTTATCACCAAAACCATGTTGGCGATTTCACAAATTGAAGTGAGCGTCAAACGTTTCTGGGGCAATTTATATAACTACTTCCCAAAGCCGGAAATTGAAGATGTGGGCGGCAGTTTTCTTGAATCAGAAATTCGTCATAAAGACGCTTACTCGTTCTTGTTAGAAAAATTAGGTCTTAATGAAATGTTCCTTAATGTGCGCCAATACAAAGCTATCATGGCGCGTATTGAATATATGGAAGCCTTTATGCGTAGAAAAGACGTTAGCCAACAAGACTTCGTTTTGTCGTTAATCATGTTCTCCCTATTTGTGGAACACATTTCATTATTCAGCCAATTTGTCATCATGATGAGTTTCAATAAACATAAAAATCTATTCAAAGGCATTTCCAACGCCGTAGAGGCTACCTCTAAAGAAGAGGAAATCCACGGTCGTTTCGGTATTACCCTTTATGGCATCTTGCGTGAAGAGCAACCTGAATTATTCACCGATGCTTTCTTCACCGAGCTCAAAGAACTTGCCGACCAAGCTTTTATGGCCGAAAAAGAAATTTTGAACTGGATTTTTGAAGACGGTGAATTGGATTTTCTAAGCAAAGCCACCGTGAAAAATTATATTGCTAACCGATATAACAATTCTTTACAGGCGTTAGGGTTGGAACCGGCTTACAACATTAATCCGGAACAATTAAAAGAAACGGAATGGTTTGATATCGAAATTCTGTCTACCAAAGAAACCGACTTTTTCAATAAACGCTCCACCGATTACAGCAAAAAAATGAAACAAATCACAGCGGAGGATTTGTTCTAAAGTAAACGAAAAGTGCGGTCAAAAAAATAAATGAATTTTTAACCGCACTTTTTGCTTCATACCATTCTATTGAATATGTGCAATAACAAATCTCTTTTCCTTTTTGCAAGGTGTTTTTTCTAAAATGTGATCTCGATCTAATTTTATTTTCAGCGTATAATACCGCCCAGTTTTTTATGGGTAATTGATGAAAAATTGCTCGTTAATAGAAAGTTTCTACAATACAACCATTTACGGAGAATTTTTAATGTCTAGAAGACTAAGAAGAACAAAGATTGTATGTACTATGGGTCCGTCAACTGACCGTGGTAACAATTTAGAAAAAATCATCGCTGCAGGTGCTAATGTTGTACGGATGAACTTCTCACACGGTACACCGGAAGACCATATCGGACGCGCAGAAAAAGTACGTGAAATTGCTAAAAAATTAGGCAAAACCGTAGCAATCTTAGGTGACTTACAAGGTCCTAAAATTCGCGTATCCACATTTAAAGATGGCAAAATTTTCTTAAACGTCGGTGATAAATTTGTTTTAGATGCTGAGTTACCAAAAGGTGAAGGTACGCAAGAAGCTGTTGGCTTAGACTATAAAACTCTCCCTCAAGACGTGGTACCCGGCGATATCTTGTTATTAGATGATGGCCGTGTGCAATTAAAAGTGTTATCTACCGAAGGCGCAAAAGTATTCACTGAAGTGACTGTTGGCGGTCCATTATCCAACAATAAAGGTATCAATAAGTTAGGTGGTGGTTTATCTGCTGACGCGTTGACTGATAAAGATAAAGCGGACATTATTACTGCGGCTCGTATCGGCGTTGATTATTTAGCCGTGTCTTTCCCTCGTTCCGGTGAAGACTTAAACTATGCCCGTCGATTAGCTAAAGAAGCCGGTTTAAACGCGAAAATCGTTGCAAAAGTCGAACGTGCTGAAGCAGTTGCTACTGATGAAGCGATGGACGATATCATTTTAGCCTCTGACGTTATCATGGTTGCCCGTGGTGACTTGGGTGTTGAAATCGGTGATCCAGAATTAGTAGCGGTACAAAAGAAATTAATCCGTCGCTCCCGTAAATTGAACCGTGTTGTTATCACTGCAACCCAAATGATGGAATCCATGATCAGCAACCCAATGCCAACCCGTGCAGAAGTAATGGACGTAGCTAACGCGGTATTAGACGGTACCGACGCAGTTATGCTTTCTGCTGAAACTGCTGCCGGTCAATACCCAGCTGAAACCGTAGCTTCCATGGCAAAAGTGTGCTTGGGCGCAGAAAAAATGCCGGGAGCAAGCGTATCTCACCACCGCATGGACATTGAATTTGACAACATCGAAGAAACTATCGCGATGTCAACGATGTTTGCTGCCAACCACATGAAAGGCGTAAGCGCCATTATTGCTATGACTAGCAGTGGTCGCACTCCTCTATTAATGTCCCGTATTAGTTCCGGTTTACCAATTTTCGCTCTATCCCGTAACCCAAATACATTAAATCTTTGTGCGTTATATCGTGGCGTAACACCAGTGTTCTACAATGATGTCAGCCGTACAATGGAAGGAGCCCAAAAAGCTATCGCTTTATTGAAAGATAAAGGCTTCTTAATAGCTGGCGATGTTGTATTGCTCACCCAAGGTGCCGAATCCGTTCAAGGCACTTCCAATACATGCCGCGTTCTTGTTGTTGAATAAGTACGATCAAGAAGAAATAATAAAAGGCTTAGAATATTCTAAGCCTTTTTTGTATTAAAAAACATTTGATAAAATGACTGCACTTTGACATTATTCCCCATTAACGGTTTCCGGAAAGACCCATTCAAAGA